>NZ_JBHRYU010000090.1:0-789 GCF_042649185.1 Cohnella sp. GCM10012308 | reverse complement strand
CAAGGGAGCCAGCCGTCGAAGGTGGGGTAGATGATTGGGGTGAAGTCGTAACAAGGTAGCCGTATCGGAAGGTGCGGCTGGATCACCTCCTTTCTAAGGAGCCCTTCGGGGCAATACGAAAGTCCGTAGTTTTAACCGCTCGAGTTCAGTTTTGAAGGAGAAATCCTTCTGCAATACCGGTTTGGTGATAATGGCGGAAGGGTTCCACGCGTACCCATCTCGAACACGACCGTTAAGCCTTCCAGCGCCAATGGTACTTGGACCGCAGGGTCCTGGGAGAGTAGGACGTCGCCAAGCCGGTCTTGATTCCTTCAACGGAATTGAGATCAAGCCAGCGAGACTGGCCATATCATACGGGCCTTTAGCTCAGCTGGTTAGAGCGCACCCCTGATAAGGGTGAGGTCGGTGGTTCGAGTCCACTAAGGCCCACCACTAAGCTTTAATTGAATACTTCCCATGGGGACTTAGCTCAGCTGGGAGAGCACCTGCCTTGCACGCAGGGGGTCAACGGTTCGATCCCGTTAGTCTCCACCATCTTTACTTCTCCGCACAGCCTGCTTGTCAGATGGGCGGAGGGCAGAACTTGTTCTTTGAAAACCGGATAGCGAAACGAAAATGCGCAAATTAGAAATTCTCTACATTGCCTTGTGTGGTTTAGCCGACAGGTTAAGCTATTAAGGGCGCACGGAGGATGCCTAGGCGCCAGGAGCCTAAGAAGGACGCGGCGAACAGCGAAATTGCCTCGGGGAGCCGTAAGCAGGCTTTGATCCGGGGATGTCCGAATGGGGA
>NZ_JBHRYU010000089.1:0-595 GCF_042649185.1 Cohnella sp. GCM10012308 | reverse complement strand
GTTGCATTAAAACTAACGCATTAAATTTTTAATCAATAAATTACTATATTTTCTATTTCGTGTTACTTTTTTCGTGGATAGGCATGAAAAAATCTCCTATTGTAGAGGTGTGTAGGTTGCAATCCGTACACCACTACAAAGGAGACCAGCGTCTTTGAGTGTACCGGATTCTACGACAATTCGTCAATGCTTGTCTTTGTTGCCACTGGCCGATTTCTCGGCTCCCTGTTTGGATTATCGTGTTCGCAAACTTCGATGCGCGAATTTGCTTAAGGTGTTTATCGCTGCCCAGATCTGCGGATGGGACTCGCTTCGCCGGATCGAACTGGAAATCGCGGCAGATCCTTTGCTACAGCAGGAATTCGGTTGTGCAATCTCAGCTTCTCAGCTTTGCCGGCGCATTGATGACTTTCCCAGTTGCGTGCTTGAAGCCCTCTTTCGGGCCCTACTATCGCGTATTCATCATCACGCGGCGCAGCAGAAGAAATGGCCCTCGGCTAAGCTCTACGCGATCGATTCAACCAACCTGCGGTTGCCACAACAATTGGCTGACTGGACCTATGTGACTCGAAGTCGCAGCGGCGTTAAAGTGCAT
>NZ_JBHRYU010000088.1:0-3035 GCF_042649185.1 Cohnella sp. GCM10012308 | reverse complement strand
CCGACAGGTTAAGCTATTAAGGGCGCACGGAGGATGCCTAGGCGCCAGGAGCCTAAGAAGGACGCGGCGAACAGCGAAATTGCCTCGGGGAGCCGTAAGCAGGCTTTGATCCGGGGATGTCCGAATGGGGAAACCCGGCTGGGGTCATGCCCAGTCATCCATGAGTGAATACATAGCTCATGAGAAGGCACACCCAGGGAACTGAAACATCTAAGTACCTGGAGGAGAAGAAAACAAGAGTGATTCCGTCAGTAGCGGCGAGCGAAAGCGGATTAGCCCAAACCTAAGAGCTTGCTCTTAGGGGTTGTGGGACGTCTCACATGGAGTTACAAAGGAGCAGGTTAGGCGAAGAGGTCTGGAAAGGCCCGGCATAGAAGGTAAAAGCCCTGTAGCCAAAAATCTGCTCCCTCCGAGACGGATCCCGAGTACCGCGGGACACGAGAAACCCCGTGGGAATCCGGCAGGACCATCTGCCAAGGCTAAATACTCCCTGGCGACCGATAGTGAAGCAGTACCGTGAGGGAAAGGTGAAAAGCACCGCGGGAGCGGAGTGAAAAAGAACCTGAAACCGTGCGCTTACAAGAAGTCAGAGCCCGATCTAGGGGTGATGGCGTGCCTTTTGTAGAATGAACCGGCGAGTTACGTTTACGTGCGAGGTTAAGTCGGAGAGACGGAGCCGCAGCGAAAGCGAGTCTGAATAGGGCGCTTTAGTACGTAGTCGTAGACCCGAAACCGGGTGATCTACCCCTGTGCAGGGTGAAGGTGAGGTAACACTTACTGGAGGCCCGAACTCGTGAGCGTTGAAAAGCTCTGGGATGACGTGGGGGTAGGGGAGAAATTCCAATCGAACTCGGAGATAGCTGGTTCTCCCCGAAATAGCTTTAGGGCTAGCCTCGAGATTTAGCATCATGGAGGTAGAGCACTGATTGGGTGCGGGGCCCGCCAAGGGTTACCAAGTCCAGTCAAACTCCGAATGCCATGGATGTATGCTCGGGAGTCAGACGGCGAGTGCTAAGATCCGTCGTCAAGAGGGAAAGAGCCCAGATCATCAGCTAAGGTCCCTAAGTGTGTGTTAAGTGGGAAAGGATGTGGAGTTGCGAAGACAACCAGGATGTTGGCTTAGAAGCAGCCACCATTTAAAGAGTGCGTAATAGCTCACTGGTCGAGTGACTCTGCGCCGAAAATGTAACGGGGCTAAACACACCACCGAAGCTATGGCATGTACACGTTGTGTACTTGGGTAGGGGAGCGTTGAATGCGGGTTGAAGTCGGACCGAGAGGACCGGTGGACTGCATTCAAGTGAGAATGCCGGTATGAGTAACGAAAAGACAGGTGAGAATCCTGTCCGCCGAAAGCCTAAGGGTTCCTGAGGAAGGTTCGTCCGCTCAGGGTAAGTCGGGACCTAAGGCGAGGCCGAAAGGCGTAGTCGAAGGACAACAGGTTGAAATTCCTGTACCACCGTAATCCGTTACGAGCGATGGGGGGACGCAGGAGGGCAAGAACGCGAGCTGATGGAATAGCTCGTCCAAGCAGTAAGGGGTGCATGTAGGCAAATCCGCATGCTTTAACCTTGAGCTGTGATGGGGAGGGAAAATTACAGTACCGAAGGTTCCGTGCTCACGCTGCCGAGAAAAGCCTCTAGCCAGGAAAAGGTGCCCGTACCGCAAACCGACACAGGTAGGCGAGAAGAGAATTCTAAGGCGCGCGGAAGAACTCTCGTTAAGGAACTCGGCAAAATGACCCCGTAACTTCGGGAGAAGGGGTGCCTCGGTAGGGTGAATAGCCCGAGGGGGCCGCAGTGAATAGGCCCAAGCGACTGTTTAGCAAAAACACAGGTCTGTGCGAAGCCGTAAGGCGAAGTATACGGGCTGACGCCTGCCCGGTGCTGGAAGGTTAAGGGGAGCGGTTAGGGGCAACCCGAAGCTGTGAACCGAAGCCCCAGTAAACGGCGGCCGTAACTATAACGGTCCTAAGGTAGCGAAATTCCTTGTCAGGTAAATTCTGACCCGCACGAATGGCGTAACGACTTGGGCGCTGTCTCAACGAGAGATCCGGTGAAATTTTAGTACCTGTGAAGATGCAGGTTACCCGCGACGTGACGGAAAGACCCCATGGAGCTTTACTGTAGCTTGATATTGAACTTGGGTACGGTCTGTACAGGATAGGTGGGAGCCTAAGAAGTTGGAGCGCAAGCTTCAATGGAGGCGCCGTTGGGATACCACCCTGATCGTATCTAGGTTCTAACCTGTCACCGTGAATCCGGTGAAGGGACCGTGTCAGGCGGACAGTTTGACTGGGGCGGTCGCCTCCTAAAGCGTAACGGAGGCGCCCCAAGGTTCCCTCAGAATGGTTGGAAATCATTCGAAGAGTGCAAAGGCATAAGGGAGCTTGACTGCGAGACCTACAAGTCGAGCAGGGACGAAAGTCGGGCTTAGTGATCCGGTGGTACCGAATGGAAGGGCCATCGCTCAACGGATAAAAGCTACCCTGGGGATAACAGGCTTATCTCCCCCAAGAGTCCACATCGACGGGGAGGTTTGGCACCTCGATGTCGGCTCATCGCATCCTGGGGCTGAAGTAGGTCCCAAGGGTTGGGCTGTTCGCCCATTAAAGCGGTACGCGAGCTGGGTTCAGAACGTCGTGAGACAGTTCGGTCCCTATCTGTCGCGGGCGTAGGAAATTTGAGAGGGGCTGTCCTTAGTACGAGAGGACCGGGATGGACGCACCGCTGGTGTACCAGTTGTTCCGCCAGGAGCATCGCTGGGTAGCCAAGTGCGGGAGGGATAAGCGCTGAAAGCATCTAAGCGCGAAGCCCGCCTCAAGATGAGATTTCCCAGTATGTAAGACCCCTTGGAGAACACGAGGTTGATAGGCTCGGGGTGGAAGCGCAGCAATGCGTGCAGCTGACGAGTACTAATCGGTCGAGGGCTTATCCTACTGTTCCGATCTAGGAACAAACGGCAAGCCGCACAGGCAAGAGAATTTCTAGCGCAGATTCGTTTCGCATCCGGTTTTCAGGGCGCAAGCTCTGTAA
>NZ_JBHRYU010000087.1:0-537 GCF_042649185.1 Cohnella sp. GCM10012308 | reverse complement strand
AAGTCGTAACAAGGTAGCCGTATCGGAAGGTGCGGCTGGATCACCTCCTTTCTAAGGAGCCCTTCGGGGCAATACGAAAGTCCGTAGTTTTAACCGCTCGAGTTCAGTTTTGAAGGAGAAATCCTTCGAATGATGCCTTATGATGCATCGGCTTTTCTTCCAACATTTGATGGTGGCGGACGACCCCGGGACATGGTAAGCTATCATTCCGCCGCTAAAAACGGCAGCTTGTTCTTTGAAAACCGGATAGCGAAACGAAAATGCGCAAATTAGAAATTCTCTACATTGCCTTGTGTGGCGAGCTTAGAGCGAAGCATGGACGAATTGAAGCGCCTTTCGACAATCAGTTGAGCCGTGTATACGGCGAGACGGGTTGATGGGAGAACGCGGTGAAATCGGGCATGCGGAGCATAGGTTAAGCTATTAAGGGCGCACGGAGGATGCCTAGGCGCCAGGAGCCTAAGAAGGACGCGGCGAACAGCGAAATTGCCTCGGGGAGCCGTAAGCAGGCTTTGATCCGGGGATGTCCGAATGGGG
>NZ_JBHRYU010000086.1:0-550 GCF_042649185.1 Cohnella sp. GCM10012308 | reverse complement strand
GCATAACGCTTTTGCAGTGGACGCTGCTGCCAGGCCTGGATGTCTTCGAGCACGGTTGCCGTAATGTTGCTAATCGTTGTAGGCGAATAATGGCTGCCGAACATACCCTCAATAAAACGAGCCACGTCTCGGGTCCCCATACCGCCTTTGTACATCTGGATGACGGCCTCTTCCAGCCATCCGTCGCGGCGTTGGTAGGGCTCGAACACATGCGTCTGAAACTGGCCATTGCGATCCCGCGGCACTTCGAGATCTTCAATGTGTCCGTACTTGGTGTGGAGGCTGCGTTTGTAGTAGCCGTTACGGCTATTGCGCTGGCCTTCCTGCTCTTCCTCCATGAAGTGCTTAATCTCCGCCTTCATGATGGATTCCAGATTGGCTTTTACAAACTGCGTGACAACATTTTCAAATAGATCGGACAGCAGGTTTTCGGGTATAGTACTCATCGAGTAGGGTTCCTCCTTGGTGATATCGCAGTCCCGAGGATACCCTACTTTTTTGTTGCCTGACTAGGCTCCAAAACATGGTACACAAACTACTATACGTCATC
>NZ_JBHRYU010000085.1:0-665 GCF_042649185.1 Cohnella sp. GCM10012308 | reverse complement strand
CTGGTGGTAATGGCGGAGGGGTCCCACGCGTACCCATCTCGAACACGACCGTTAAGCCCTCCAGCGCCAATGGTACTTGGACCGCAGGGTCCTGGGAGAGTAGGACGTCGCCAGGCTAAGAGCAGTAAAGAGAACCACCTTCTTCGGAAGGTGGTTTTTTTGTGTGGTTATGTGTAGTTAAGCGAATGCGGAAAACGGCGGTTCTCTTGGTGTATAGTGCTAATCTAACCTAATAGTGGAGGTGCGGATAAGTCTGGTGGGGAAGCAGCTAGAGGAAAAAGTTGGTCCAAAGAGCTGTAAGCCGTGAATGCGAGTCAGTACGAGGTAGGAACGGACACAGGTGCCTCTATTTTGAAAAGGTAAGGCTAATTTCGCCTTTTGCGGACTGCAGGGACGCTATTTAGCCGGATGAGGGTCAAAACGATTGAAAATCCGGGAAATAACGGATCCTGTGCAATAGCTTTGCAAAGAACTTGACATGGTAGGTAGCTTTACAAAAAGGAAGAGTTCTCCTAAGGTGGAAGTGTGCGAACCACCTAGAAAGGAGAACTCATGGTATCTATTACCCCCGTACTCCGTGAGTTATTCAGTTGGTTCGACGAACATGCTCGTTTTCTTCTAGCCGACCGCTATGCGAAGAAGCTGAACAGCGGCAATACGGTGTT
>NZ_JBHRYU010000084.1:0-724 GCF_042649185.1 Cohnella sp. GCM10012308 | reverse complement strand
GGCTGAAGGCGCTGCTGCAGCGCGGTCCCGAGGGTCTGCACAGCGTGCTTGGCCTCGCAAGCAGTGCCCCGGTACTGCCCGACGACGACGCGGTCGAACACGTCGATGATGCTGAGTACGAAAAAGAAACGCTCTTGCCCGAAGGCATAGCCGTATTTAATATCCATTTGCCAGAGTTGATTCGATGCTGTGATGGTGTGATTTCTTGGTAACCGCCGCGGATGCGTCTGTTGGCGTTGCCGCTGTTTTTGGAGAATGCCGAGTGCCTTGCACATGCGATAAGCCTTTTTCTTGTTCAGTATCACGCCGTACTGCTTGCGAATGCAGCGCGCTAACAGCTTATAGCCATAGACGTGCTCTTCGCCCTCCAGCAGCGCGACCAGCCATTCCTGGATTTGCTCGTCACAGACTTTCTCGCCCGATTCATTGTAAGAGTATCCGGGCACAGGGCGTCCCCTGCGAACCGGCTCGACGCGTTCTGCGTCGTCCTGCGCGGCGCGTTTCTGCCGGCCATAGTAAGTGGACCCATTCAGTTTGAGAATTCGCAGAACCCGTGCAACAGGCTCCCCCCGTTTAATAAATGGTTCTGCTACTTCGAATTTCTCGGATAAACGGGGGTTGTTTTTTTTAACAGTTCACGGAGAATTTCAATTTCGAGTTCTTTTTCACCAAGCGCTTTAACCGCTCTGTCGTACCGCTGTTCGACTTCCTGCAACCGCTGGAT
>NZ_JBHRYU010000083.1:0-755 GCF_042649185.1 Cohnella sp. GCM10012308 | reverse complement strand
GTCTTTTTCTTTTCGACGGCTTCGTAAGCGCCACATCGCAGTGGTGCGGCTGTAACAGCGGAGCTGGTGTTTTACGCGTTTGGCGGCCTTTGGTCCTTCCTCTTGGCACTTTGCTCGCCGCTTTCAGGAAACCACGCCAGCTTCGAAAGGCATAGACACGTATCAGCTGTAACAGTTGCCACGGTGTTTTCTTCGCCTTGTTTTGCATCTTTAACAGAAAGATTAAGCTATACGCAATCATGGCCAGCAAGATATGGTTCCAAACGGCTTGTGGCTTGTAGCTGTAGAGCTTGGCGAACTTCAGATGCTGCTTCATCCAGCGAAAGAAAAGCTCAATCTGCCACCGTTGCCGATATAAATCCGCGATTTCCCGGGCGGACAGATCAAACCGGGAAGTTGCGATTCGGTATAAGCGTCCCTTTTCATCACGAAACTCTACCAGCCGAACGGGATGCTTCATCCATCGAAAAGTGCCGCCCAGATAGACGATGGCATCTCGGCATAGTCCCGGATCATCCGCGTCGGTCGGATACGCTTCGAGCACTTGTTTAACCAAGTGGTGCGTGTTGATCCGCAGAACAAAGTTGCAATCTCGCTCGAGCCACTGATCCATCCGTCTGTAAGAGACGTAGCCACGGTCAAGTAGGTAAGTGGCACCTGGATCGACGACGAGCAGATCCGAGCCTTCATAGTCGCTTACATTACCCGTCGACGGTACGACACGATCCGGGAAGCTGCTCCCGTCTGGCAAAATG
>NZ_JBHRYU010000082.1:0-1145 GCF_042649185.1 Cohnella sp. GCM10012308 | reverse complement strand
CTATATAGACCGCAATTAATATCATAACCGAACAAGCAGACGATCAATGGTCTGCAACGGATGCTTGTTGATCCGCTGCATAAATTGGCTTACATGAAGCCTAATCTTATAAAATTTTTCAAAAAAGATGTTATTGACCACGTCGGCTTTAAGCCATAGCCATAGTCCTTCGACCGGATTAAGGTTTGGACTGTAAGGCGGCAGAAAGACCAGGTGTAAACGAGGATGTTTGGCTAAAAAAGGCTGTAACGCTGTGGCATGGTGAATTCGGCCATTGTCCAAGATCAGTGCGATTTTTCCTGTCGGATACGCACCGAGAAGATCTTCCAGAAAGCGAACGAAAGCCGCCACATCAGCTTTCTCTTCTTCCCGATGATGCACTTGCCCCGTTTCGTAGTTGATCGCCGCAAACAACTTGGCGCCTTCATGCTTGCCGTAAGTCGGCACTTTGCGTTGCCTGCCGCGCGGGAACCAATTGTATTGGAGGGCTTGGTAGGAACGGATCATCGATTCATCTTCAAACAGCAAATGTTCGATTTCTTCGGCAGCAACCTGCCTTTTGAGCTGAGTCAAGGTTTTCTTGCGGAAAGCAGCTTGGGCATCTGCGTCGGCTTTGACGAGTGAATAGGTCGCTTTCGTAAAGCTGAAGTTCATTCGTTTGAGCATTGCGCTAATTCCGCGTACGCTCATGGTGACGCCAAACGACCGCTTGATCCACTCGGCCACCAGCGGGAGTGTCCAGGTGTAACGGGCTTCAAAGCCCACATCGGCCGGCGCTTTTTGCTCCAGCATGGCGGCTAGCAGATTACGCTGTTCCTCGCTCAGCTTATTCGGTTGTCCAGGGGAATGATCCATTTCCAGCCCGGCGAGCCCATGCGCCTGATACGCTTGCCAATAGAGGCTAATGGTTTGGCGCCTACGACGGAGTACATCGCCAATTTCCGCAAACGAATGACCTTCAAGGCGAAGACTGACCGCCAGGTATCTTTCGTAAAGGCGTTTATCTGATGTTTCTCGCATAGCTGTGGTTAATTGCTCCATGTTTTCACTACTCATCTTCATCGCCACCAGGTTTTATTTACTATTTCATTACCCGATTTGATGATTGGCGTGATGATGTGCGTTTGTTAATTGCGTTCTATATA
>NZ_JBHRYU010000081.1:0-1168 GCF_042649185.1 Cohnella sp. GCM10012308 | reverse complement strand
TGAGCCGGCGACAGGTATCCCAGCGAGCTATGGATTCGTTTGCGGTTGTAGAATAGCTCGATGTACTCGAAAATCTCTTGCCGGGCTTGTTCCTTCGTTCGAAACTTCGTGCAGTAAATCAGCTCTTTCTTCAGCAAGCTGTGAAAGGACTCGATGCAGGCATTGTCGTAACAGTTCCCTTTACGGCTCATGCTGGCTTTCATTTTGTATGTGTGGAGCTGCTCGCGGTAATCTTCCGACGCATATTGCGATCCGCGATCCGAATGGTGCAATAGTCCTTTTTTGGGCTTCTGGCTGTCATGGGCGTCTTCTAGCGCGCCAAGCACGAGCTCCTTGGTCATGCGTTCGCCTAGCCGCCATCCGACAATCTCCCGCGTGCACAGATCTAGCAGGCTGGCCAGATACAGCCGTCCTTCGCGACAAGGGATGTACGTGATGTCAGCTACCCATACTTGGTTGGGTTTAGCGACCTTAAACTGCTGGCTTAGGATGTTCGGTGCGATAGGGTCCGTATGATTCGAATCGGTTGTTTGCACCCGGAATTTGTTCGCTACGCAGGAGCGCAGACCGAGTTCTTTCATGTAGTTGCTTACGGTTCGCTCCGTGACGGTGAAGCCTTCCTGGCCCAACAGAAAGGTTAACTTAGGGCTGCCGTAACGCTGTTTGTTATCGTAGAAATGGAACTTCAGACGCTCAATGACTTTTCTTTTTTGAAGCTCTCGCTGACTGATTTCCGCCGACAACCACTCATAATAACCGCCCCGGGATACCTTTAAAACTTTGCACATCTTCAGCACAGGAAACTTGGAGCAGTGTTTTTCGATAAACGAAAATCTTAGTTCCTTGGTTTGCTGAAGATGTGCACTGCTTTTTTTACGATAGCTAGTTCCTCCTCAACATCGGCGATCCGACGCTCTCTGGCTTTAAGCTCGCGCTCTTTATCTTTGAGAAGCTGCTCAAGCTCACGAACCCTTTGAGCACTAGCCAGGGGCTCGTTTTCAAAGATACGATACTTGGCCAGCCAGCCATGCAGAGTACTTGCTGGAATGTTCAGCTCCTGCGCAATGTCCCCCACCGACTTCGTCTGCTCCTGAATGTACTTCACTGTACGCTGTTTGAACTCTTCGTTAAACCGTTGCCGCTGTTCACCCAAAGTGAACACCTCCTC
>NZ_JBHRYU010000080.1:0-1192 GCF_042649185.1 Cohnella sp. GCM10012308 | reverse complement strand
ACTCCGTGAGTTATTCAGTTGGTTCGACGAACATGCTCGTTTTCTTCTAGCCGACCGCTATGCGAAGAAGCTGAACAGCGGCAATACGGTGTTGCTCTTCCTTGAAGCGTTATTGCGTCGCCGCCCCGGACTGGAGGCGATTGCCGAGCACCTGCGCAGCTCGCCATGGATGCAGGAGTGGCTGCAACTCTCTTCCATCCATGCGTCGAGCCTGCATCGGAAGCTGGAGTCTCTGCCCTCAGATGCGCTTCAATCGCTGGTTGAGCAAGCCATGACAGAGCTTGGTGAAGCGTACCAGGACCAAGCGCTCGCCAAAATCGGTCCGCTGGCTGCGGTGGATGCGACCACGATTTCCATCGGTGCCAAACGCGGCGAATGGGCGTACGTCCAGCCGGGGCAACACGCAGTTAAACTGCATTTGAGCCTCGGCTTGGTAAATACACAAGCCGCTCATCCGCTGCATATCGCGCTTTCTACAGGTGTCGTTTCTGACCTGGATGTAGAGGTCTTAGACGCGCTGGTGGTTCCGTCGGCGCATACGTACATTTTCGACCGCGGTTACGTTTCTTTCGGACGCTATGTGGATTGGACGAAGCGAAGCATCCGCTTTGTCGCTCGGGTCCGTTTCAACAATAAATTCACCGTCTTGCGCGAGCGCCCCTGCACAGCAGGGACCGACCGAGATGCTGAGATCGCAGTGACGGACCCTCAGACCGGTGACCAGGTGCTGATGCGGCTTGTCGAGTACCGCTACACGGACCGGCACGGAAAGCCCCAGCGCATTCGTGTGGTCACTAACCGAATGGAACTCAGCGCGCAAGATATCGCTAAGATCTATGCCTGGCGGTGGAAGATCGAGCTTTTCTTTCGGACCTTGAAGACGCAGCTCCATCTCAGCCATATTTACAACAGTAAACCGGAAGCGGTTTGGAACTGCATCTACTTGAACTTATTAATTGCCGTGATAGGCGAGATCATCCGAAAAACGGCAGTTCCAAAACAGAGTCTGGGTACCGTCATCCGAAAACTTTCCCTGTATGCCGAGCATGACCTGTTCAGCTTAAGGGATGCGCTGTGTCCAAAGCGAGAACGCACAAGCCGAGGTCGACGCAAACGCGGAGGACGGCCACGAAAACGTCCGAAAAGGTTGAAGCCTCAACGGATATTGCGCACTTAAACTAAATCGCTTTCC
>NZ_JBHRYU010000079.1:0-1245 GCF_042649185.1 Cohnella sp. GCM10012308 | reverse complement strand
AATGAAGCCGAAATAGCCAAACGGGACGAAGCAGGGGAGTTTCCTGCTTCGTCCCGTTTGCGTTTTTGGTCGATGGCGACTTTTTTGAGCAGATTATGGGCAAGGCAAAGCCATCCGACTTCGAGGCTTACCTTGTCCAAGCCTCGAAGCAGAAAGCGCCGGAATCCCCGGTTGTTTTTCACCTGGCCGAATACGCTCTCCGGCTCAATCATGCGGCGGACGGATAGCTCGTATCCTTCCTCGCTCCGCAATCGCTCCCGCATTTCATTCTTTTGCCGCCAATACGTCAGGCTTACAGATATCTCTCGATTTCCTTTGGCCTTGGTGCATGCGGCTTTAAGCGGACAGCCTTCGCAGCTTGCGCTTCGATAATGGCGCGTACGTATCTCGTAGCCGCTCTCCGTCGTCGTTTTGCTTTCGTAATGGAACGTAAGCTTCTGCCCGGCTGCGCACATCCAACAGTCTTCTTCTTCGTTGTAGCTCCAGTTGTCGATCTTGCTGATATCCTTTCTCCAAGCTCTGCTTTTTTCTTTGTGATAGGTGCCGTATTTCACAAGCGCGTGTACTTGCTCTTCCTCCAGAAAAGCGTAGTTCTCCTCCCCGCCGTAGCCCGCGTCTGCAATGACGGTACCCGGCAGCTTTCCCAGGTTCTCTTTGACTCTCTCCAGATGCGGCTTCAGACATCTTGTGTCTGTCGGCCGCTGATGGACGCTGTAGCCCAGCACGAACTGGTTCTCGGTTCCGATCTGTATGTTGTAGCCCGGCTTCAGTTGGCCGTTGCGCATATGATCTTCTTTCATCCGCATGAACGTCGCATCCGGATCGGTCTTGCTGAAGCTGTTCCGGTCGCCAAAAAGCGCCTGCTGATGCTCGTATTTTTGAAGGCGCGGCAACAAGTCTTTCCGCAGCAAACCAACCGCTTTCTTGAGCGGCTTGTCTTTGGGCTTCTCTTGCAGTTTTTCCTCTAGCCGCTGAACGGCCTGCTCCAGCCGGTCTGCAGTGAGTTCCGACGCTTCGCCAAGCTCCAGTAAATCCGCTCCGCCATGCTCGGCGTCTTCTTGCGCTTCCGCCGCTTCGATGGCTCCAAACAACGTCCTTACCTTCTCTTGCAGCTTGGCGTGCTGCTTCACAACAGCCTTTTTCCAGACGAACGAATAGCGATTGGCGTTCGCTTCGATCTTCGTGCCGTCGACAAAGTAATGTTCCAGTTGTACGTATTTTTCTTCCACCAGAAGTTCCAGCACA
>NZ_JBHRYU010000077.1:0-1343 GCF_042649185.1 Cohnella sp. GCM10012308 | reverse complement strand
TTAAACCCAAACGAGGATTGTGAAGAGATGGAATTTAGCAAGGAACAAGTAGACCAAATTTGTAAAGGCGATTCCGAAATTGCTGGCTTCTTCCATGCACTCCTCGAACACAATCGAACGCTAAGGGAACAGAACCGTGTGCTTACCGAACAAAACCAACAACTCCAAGCCATTGTTACCTCTCAAGCTGAACAAATCGTCAAGCTCGAAAAACGTGTGCATGAGCTGGAAAGGCAATTAGGCCAAAATAGTAATAACAGCAGCAAACCGCCTTCTAGTGATGGATTTCGAAAAAAGAATAACCTTCGGCAATCCGGCGGGAAGAAGGGAGCGCCCGAGGGGCACTCTGGACAAACCCTCCGTTTCTCTACTGAGCCTAATCAGTTCGTCGTTCATTCCCCTCAGTCTTGTCAGTCTTGTCACACTTCGCTTGCGGGTGTGCCCGCGCTGAAGTTTGAAGCAAGGCAAGTGTTTGACTTGCCTTCGTTCACATGGATCGTTACGGAACATCGGGCAGCAACCATTTGTTGTCCAAAATGTCGTACCCGTACGAGCGGGGCTTTTCCAGTAGGTGTGAACGCTCCCGTACAATATGGTGCAACCTTATCGGCATGGACGAGTTATTTAAGCACCTATCACATGCTTCCGTTAGAACGAATATCACAGCTCTTCGCAGATTTAACGGGGCATGGGCCCAGCGAAGCTACTTTGCTTTCCCGGCTCAGCCAGATGCATACCGCCCTTGCGCCGACTGAGCAGCAGATCCGGGAGCAGATTTTGAGCAGTCCGGTTGTTCATGCCGATGAGACCGGCTGTCGTGCCGAGGGGCACGGGGCTTGGATGCATACCGTAAGTAATGCGGCGTACACGCTTCTCACCGTTCACGAGAGCCGGGGAACGAAAGGGATGATCGCGGGTGAAGTTCTGCCCTACTACAAAGGGACGGTTGTTCACGACTTTTACTGGCCCTATTTTCACAAAACGTCTTTTTCGTTTCACCACGCGCTGTGCAACGCTCATCTCCTTCGCGAATGCCAAGGTATTATCGAGCACGACAAACAGCAATGGGCAAAGGAGATGAAAGAGCTGCTGCAAGAGGCTTGGGAAGTAACTTCCGCTGCCCGGAAAGCGGAAAAGCTTCTGCCCGAATCCGTGATTGCAGAAATCGAGCGACGCTACGATGACATTCTGCTACGCGGCGAAGCCCAGTGGAAGCAAGGATTTATCCCCAAGGAAAAAGGCACACGCGGCAGACATGCCAAAGGGAAGGCAGGGAATTTGGCCGAACGGTTTCAGCAATACAAAACCGCCATTCTGGCCTTTCTTCGTGATGTCCAAATTCC
>NZ_JBHRYU010000076.1:0-1353 GCF_042649185.1 Cohnella sp. GCM10012308 | reverse complement strand
TCTTTTAAGCTTTCGCGTCGTGCCTAATTCCAGATAAAGTTTTAAATAGGCAAAGACACGCTCAACCGCGGTCCGCTGTTTAAATAATTGATGGAACTTTTCACTGCCTCGCCCAGGTGCAGTGTATCTACGAACATCCTCTTTTACTTGTTTTTTTATCACCTTTTGGCAGCCGTCGGCTTGAAACGGACAGGCTGCGCATTCTTTGGGTGCTACAAATTTAACAGTATCCCGCGTCGCATCATAGCTATCGTAGCGGTACGAATGACCTTGTTTGCACGTTGGGCGCAAGTGTTTATCTACACCATCCGGCAGCTTGGTGCGATGAACAAGCGGAATAAGCGAAGATGCACCTACATCTCTAACTTGCTGGTAAACGGGCTCGCTATCGTATCCTTTGTCGCCTAACACGTACTTAGGCTGGAGTGTTGGGAACCGCTCTTTTAATCGTTTAAGCAGCACGATCGCCGGACGTTGGTCGTTTACGTGAGCCGAGCAGTTTACGCCAGTCACAATATACTGACTCTGGCAATCCACTAACAAATTGAGCTTGTAGCCGTACCCATATTTTACGCGTCCGCTTCCACGGGGATCGCCTTTTGCTCCTACACTTGGATAGGTCGGCATGTCCGCGATGAGTTCCTCGTAGCTGCAAGACAACATCCCCGCAACTTCCTTTTCGAAGTGTGTTAACGAAGCTTCGTAAGCCTCGACTTGCGCACGCCACGCGGCCTCCTCGGCTTTGGGGACGCGCCCGCGTTTGGCGCGCTTGGGTTTCTCGGGCTTGGGGGCTGGCTGCGGGACATGGCTGACGGCGTCCAAAAAAGCAGGCTCTTCGCTGTCTTCTACCTCCTTGGGGAGAATGGACGGGGCCGGTTTAGACGCGTCAATTTTGGGGTTTCGGTCAAAGGCTTCCACATGCGAAGAGTCCACCGCCATGCTTTCACCTTTCAGGAAGCCTTCTGTAATCGCTGCATCCACCGTAATATCGATGACCTCATGCAGGATACCGGATTGCTGAAGTTTGGTGAAAAGCCTGGAATAGGCGGCTTGGCTCGGTACCCGATCAGAGCCTGTAAAGTGACAGCGCAATCTGAATTCTGCACTGCTTTTCAGACGGTTGACCAGGTCCTTGATGAAGCGAATATGCTCGATTTTGCAAAGGATAAGCGAAAAGATCATCGCTCTGGTGTTCAAGCTTTCGGGCCGACCACGTCGTTTGAAGCTACTGATGGCGTACAAGATTTTCGCAATAGGAACTTCTTCCAAAATGAGGTCGTCTTTTGACGCCGGGGACATTTTTAGAAGGGTCTCAAAGGAAAAGAGCTCTTCCTGTCGAATTGGAAACGTAGG
>NZ_JBHRYU010000075.1:0-1375 GCF_042649185.1 Cohnella sp. GCM10012308 | reverse complement strand
GGGCACTTGGCACCCTTGATGCGACCCACAAAGTTCCCCGAAATCCCGGTCTCCCTCGAGAGGAACACCGAGGTTTTCCGGCACCCCCTCCTCTGAGCCCTTTCTCCCCTCCTGATCTGGACAGGAGGGTCGACTCCCCTGCTTTGTCTGGAAGGGGTTCCCGACCTTCCGGTCGCACCTCAGGATGAGGCCGGTCTCACGACGACATTCCAGACGTGGCCTCGTGGGTGGTTCCACATTCCGTAGGACCCCGATTTCCCGGTCCCCTCTTGATAAGAACCCGATGCCCGGACACCTCTCCGAACTCCAGCCTGTGAATGCAGTCAACACGAAGGGGCAGTTTTTCCGTGCATCGTTCGGAAAAAACCCCAGGTTCCAAATACAGCTCGACAAGCGGCCTCTCTCCCCGGGGACATCTCGAGAGGCAAGCGGAGTTCCATGCCTCAACCCAAGACGAGGCCTGACTCTCCTGTCCCCAGTCTGCAGGGACCCTGCGATCGGAGTCTGAAATCAGAGGTACCCTGCGGTTCCTGCCTCAACTGGAGATGAGGCCCTCGTCCAATGCACCAAACCCAGTGGAGTCCCGAGAGGCCCCTCCCACCTCCAGTTTCCCTGACTTCTCAGAGCCACCATGAGAAGCCCCCTGAGGTCACCTGCACAAGTCGAGGGAACCCAGGGTTTCCTGCCTCAACCCGGGAAAGACCTCGAGAGACCTTCTTCAACACGTCTCGAGGCCAGATTCCCCTCCCATGGCTCGGGAGCAATGACGCGCTCCCCCTCGCCACTCGCATGGAGACCCGACTTCCCTGGCGCCCCACGAGAGGCTCACTGACCTCGCCGTCGTACCTCGTGAGAAACCGCACACTGGGGCCGCCGCTCGAGAACAACCCCGAGATTCCCCCGTCATCGAGAGATGAGGGCCTTCGTCTCCTGCATGGCCTAGCGACCAATCTCGCGACCTCTCTCCAAACGCCTCAGGAGGCTTGACTCCCTTGAGTCCACCCAGTGAGCTCCAAGAGATACCCGTCGCGATTCGAGAGCAGAGCGGGGTTCTTTGCTTCCACTCGAGATGAATGCCTGTCTCCCCGGGTGCGTCTGGAATGCAACCCCGAGATCCCTGTCGCCCCTGGAGAGGAACACTGGCTTCTGGACACAAGCCTAGATGAGGTCTATTGGCCCTGCAGTCACTCGAGAGCAATCCCCAGCTTTCCTTCGCAACTCGAATGGAAGATTGGACTTGCCTGGGCCAACACAAGAGGCAGCCTGAATTCCCCGTCGTAACTCGAGAATCCCGCCGTAACTCGAGAAAAACCACGTGGCTCCCCCGTCATCGCAAGATGAATCCCTTTCCCGCTACAGCGCCTCAGGAGAAGTC
>NZ_JBHRYU010000074.1:0-1572 GCF_042649185.1 Cohnella sp. GCM10012308 | reverse complement strand
CAGGCTGTTGAGAAAGCAGTTTTACGCAGCCAACTGTAGCCTGATCCGACGAATATGTAAATAAATGGTCGACAGTGCGCACCAAAAGCCCGAACCTTTGCAGGAAGAAGTCTTCGCCAGGTGTCTGGCGATCTTCTTGAGGTTCTGGGCGACTGCTGTCATCAGCGCTTGTTCTTGCACCTTCTCCCTTCCGCGCATGCGGCAACGGCGAAGCCCATGATGCACTTTGGCATCCGCGAAGCTTCGCTCAATCGTTTCATTGCGCCACTGGCTCAGTTGTCTGCCTGCTGCACTTTGCGAGTAGGCGATGACGGTTTCTTTCGCTTCCTCCCAAACATGCCGTTGAATGGTCCTTTTCCGATCTGCGTTGGACGTACACGCCTCTCGCATCGCACAGGCGGCACAGACGGTTGGCGTAGATCTGTATTCTTTGTATCCGTTGCGGTTTGTCGTCGTGTAATGGAGCACTTCGCCCTGCGGACAGACGTACACATCCCGTTCTTTGTCATATGTAAAATGCTGTTTGGGCAACGTGCCTTTTCTTGTAGGCGCTTCTCGTTCTACAATGGATGCCGCCAGATTCAAGCTCAGAACGCTTTTGCAAATATAAGGGGTCATGTAACCGGAATCGAGCGCGACCGCTTCAAGCGTCTCGCCAAACCCGAATGTCTCGATTTGGCGCTTTAATCGTTCTACATAGACGGTGGCGTCGTTGACGTTGCCGGCGGTAACATGGACATCTGTGATGATGTTGTACTTGTGGTCTACCGTCCGGTGATCGAGATAAGCAAAGTATTCGGGCTTGCCGGAACGTTTTAACCACCCGCTATCTGGATCCGTCGTGCTGGTCTTCCTCGTCTCTTGCTCCTCCGACGGCGCTTCTGCGGCCGGAGGCAACGGCTTTTTTTCATGTGCATCCCGATCCGCATTAATCGCCTCTTCCAGCTCACTCATGTACGATAGCGGCGTCTGCGATACAACCTGCATCGTATAGCGGTTCTTGCTGGCATTGGCTTGCATATGCGAAGAGTCGGTCAAGAATAGACGCCCGCCAACCATTTGGTGCGAGATGGCTAAATGTACGACCTCATCAAATATTTCCTGAAAGAGGTTGCTGCCTCGGAATCGATTCTTGCGATTCCAACTGATGGTCGAATGGTCGGGCACCGCATCATGAAGACCGAGCCCGAGGAACCATCTGTAAGCGACATTCAGTTGGATTTCTTGCTCCAGTTGGCGCTCCGACGGAATCCCATACAGATAGCCCACCAGCATCATTTTAAAGAGGCGCACGGGGTCCAACGAAGGTCGTCCACGCGTTTCACTGTAAAAGGGGCGTACTTTGTCGTAAATAAATGATAAGTCCACATATTGATCAATCACGCGAAGCAAATGGTCGGCGGGAACAAGAAGTTCAAGACACGCAAGCTCCCACTGGGGAGTAGCTGCTGGTTTACCTTGGCCATGTTGCAACAAAATGGACCACCACTTTCAGCATAATATTATCTATTATACCAAATTAACGCGGTGACGTATTAATTGAATAATGCAGGGGACTTTCTCAACAGCCTG
>NZ_JBHRYU010000073.1:0-3715 GCF_042649185.1 Cohnella sp. GCM10012308 | reverse complement strand
ATAGCTGTGGTTAATTGCTCCATGTTTTCACTACTCATCTTCATCGCCACCAGGTTTTATTTACTATTTCATTACCCGATTTGATGATTGGCGTGATGATGTGCGTTTGTTAATTGCGTTCTATATAATAACATTATTTCTGCTTTTTGGCTGACGGCATGATTCCCGAGCTTTACATCAATAATAAATGGAATTCATCCTATTCCCTCCTCTCAACAAAAGCGTCACTCATTGTTTAAGCAACATCTGACCGGTAAGATGATAGTACGGTAAACTTATGTATTCAACAGTCAGATTCCGCGGAACGATGCCTAAACGACACATTGAGATATTTAATGTTCGGAAGGAGATATGGACGTGGTCAATCAGCAAAGCGACCATTAACCGCGCCACCTTTTACATCCATTATGCAGACAAATACGCTTTGCTTGAAGAAATAACAGAACTCGTATTTCTTGAGATGATTCCCGAGCAGGTGTTGAATGCCCGGGAATTTACAATGGAAGTATGTGACCAGTTGATCTTGCTGACACATCGCTACATCGTGGATTTTTATCGGGTATGCAGAATGGATTCCAAATCGAATTGCAGCGCTAGTGGACGGAAAGGTAAAGAAAATGTTGCAGCAAATCATCGAAAGCATTTTTCAAAAGGACTTTCTTCGGACAACCGCCGTACAAAGATCATTTCGGCTATGACGGGCGCAGCGATCTATGGCGCCGCGCATGATTGGTTAACGGTCGGGGAAAACAATCGAACCGATATTCTGATTGACCTTGTTCGTCCGTATGTAATGAACGGGTTAGGGCTGTATAGCCATCGCGATCCACTGATAAACAACTCGCCGGCAGCGCCAATAGGTTAACGTTGGTACCGCCGTTCAGTCGAGCGCTATATTTACTTAGAACATGTGGTCGAAAAAAGGATTGCGCCACTCCATCAGCGCTGCATTGCCGCGCGATTCCTCGTCATCGAGATAATCGTGCGCGACGCCGACCGGAATACGCCCGCAGCGGATCAGGAAAGAGACGACCGGATCGCGAAGGCGCCCCGCCGCCACTTCCTCCAGGTACTGCTCGGGCGTCAGAAGGTCCGCATGCTTGTGATAGCCGGGCATTCGTCCGCCGCTCAAGAGCCGGCGGCAGCCGAGATAAACGGCCGTCTCGTGCATGGATTGAATCAGCCATTTGCCGAGCCCAAGCGAACGATAGGCAGGCCTGATGCAAAGATCGACTACGTATAACGTGTCCCCTGCCGGCTCGTGGTTCCGAATGTAGCCATCATCCGTCGCATCGGCCCAGCTATGTCCGTCCCCGTCCGCAAACGTGCGCCTGAGCGCCGTCATGGAGCCTGCGATTCGCCCGTCGACTTCGACGCAAAGCGCGCCCGCGGGAAATCTCGTCACATGCGCCTCAAGCTGCGCTTCGTTCCACCACAACTCGGACGGATAAGGCGGCGGGAAGCTCTCTGCCTGAACCTCGATCAATGCTTTGAAGTCCTCCCGCGTATAGGTCCGGATTACGGCTTCGGCGGTTCGGCTCCCGTCCGATACGATGAGTCGTTTGCGCATGTCGACGCTCCTTTCTTACTGCCAGTCCGTATACAGATCGACTCTGCGGTCCCGCCAAGTCGTGACCGAGCCCGCTTCGCGGACCTCGTCGAGCAGCGACAGGTCGAGATCCGCCGTAATCAGCATATCCGTATTCGTATCCCCTTCGCTCAGGATGCCCCGCGGCGGGAACGGAATATCGTTAGGCGCGATGATGGCGGCCTGGCCGTAGTTCGCGCGCATAAAGTCGACGTTAGTCAGCGACCCGACCGTTCCCGTCGTCACGATATAAATTTGATTTTCCACGGTTCTGGCGTGACAGCAATAACGCACCCGGTAGAAGCCGTGACGGTCGTCCGTGCAGGACGGGCAGAAAATGACGTTCGCGCCTTTGGCGCGAACCATGCGCACGATCTCGGGAAACTCGATGTCGTAACACGTAAGCAGGCCGATCTTGCCGTACGGCGTATCGATTACCTCGACGCCGTCGCCGGGCTGTACATGCCAGGACTGCACCTCCGTCGGCGTAATATGCAGTTTGTCCTGAGTATGCCAACTGCCGTCCGGCTTGAACAGAAACGCCGTATTGCGAAGCTTGTCGGCCCGTCTTGTCACATGCGTTCCTCCGAACACATACATGCCGTATTGCTGCGCCAATCCAGAGAACAGCCCCGTGTACAGCTCCGTATAATCGGGAAGTGTGCCGATCGGGCGGCCCGCGCCGCCCGCCTCCTCGCCGATGCCGAGCAGCGGCGTCGTGATGAACTCGGGAAAAAGCACGAACTGGGAGCCGTATTCAGCCGCGTTGCGGACGTAGTGCTTGACTTGGGCGCTCCATTCCTCCGCGCTCTTTACGTCTTTCAGCGCGAATTGAACCGCGGAAACTCTCATTTTCATCGATTCCATCCCTCTCTTTCATCCCCCTCATTATATCGGGTACGCAGCAGCTCGCAACCCGTTTACGCGCATGAGAGAATTCTCATCTGTTTCTAAGAAATCGACAGGAGCCGCTTTATTATGCGACTCTTGTTCTTTTTGGAAAATTGTAGGTTGTTTGGCATCTGGTATAGTTGGGGTAAATAAAAGGCCCTAGCGAGCCGAACCAATCGGACGGAGGATCGCCGCAACATGAGCATAAACATTCGCAGCCGTTTGATCCGCAAAATCGCCAGTCTGGGACTTTGCGCCGCCATCGCCGTTTCAGGAACGCTTTTCGCTTCCGCCCCCAAAGCCTCTGCGGCTGCAACGACAACCGTCAAAGCAGACAAAATCATCACGCTCGGCAAAAAATACTTGGGCGTCAAATACCGCCTTGGCGCGCCGACAGGCACGACCAAAGTGTTCGACTGCTCCAGCTTCACTCAATATATATTCGGCAAATACGGTGTCAAGCTCCCGCGCGTCTCCAGCGCGCAAGCGACCAAGGGCAAGACCGTAGCCAAATCCCAGCTTAAAAAAGGCGATCTCGTCTTTTTCAAATCCAGCAACAGCTCTAAAATCGGACATGTCGCCGTCTATATCGGCAACGACAAAATTCTTCATACGTACGGCAAGCCCGGCGTCACGATCACGAGCCTGAGCGCCTCCTACTGGAAAACTCATTACAAAACTGCGAAGCGCGTACTCTAGCATCGCGCTTCCCGCCCATTTCACATAGAAATACCGTCAGGGAAAGTCGCACTGACGGTATTTTTAGGTTTGGAGTGATGATCCAAAACGCGATTCGCGCGGAACTTCTGCCGTTGACTAATCAGACAAGCCGTTTTGATGGATTGCCCGATACCTGCTCACTGGCTAATCAGACAGCCGATTCGATGGGATGCCCGATACCAGCTTCAAGGTCTCGTCAGACAGGCATTTGGATGGCCGACCCGGCGTGACATGTGCCCGTTCTGTCGCCGCAATTCCTGCAAATAAAGTCAATTTCATAATTCAACCCCCTTGCTACGACTGACTTTTTTGGCGCACAAAAGAGGAGTACCTCCCCACATTCTCGAAATTAAGGTTAGCCAACCAAAACGAGAAAGAAAGGAAGTACGCCTACGTTTCCAATTCGACAGGAAGAGCTCTTTTCCTTTGAGACCCTTCTAAAAATGTCCCCGGCGTCAAAAGACGACCTCATTTTGGAAGAAGTTCCTATTGCGAAAATCTTGTACGCCATCAGTA
>NZ_JBHRYU010000072.1:0-3774 GCF_042649185.1 Cohnella sp. GCM10012308 | reverse complement strand
GTTCGAGGAGTGCATGGAAGAAGCCAGCAATTTCGGAATCGCCTTTACAAATTTGGTCTACTTGTTCCTTGCTAAATTCCATCTCTTCACAATCCTCGTTTGGGTTTAACTACTAATTCTCGATGGGCATGCTTAAATCCCTTCTAGGTTAGAAAAAAACAAAAAATCCCCCCGCCGAGGGGGGGACCTAAGTAGTAACCAAATGTGCAGGTAAATGCAAAGCACGAGCCGGAAATTCGGCTGATAGGGCAAAATAACTGCGTTTTTGCATCTATCCGGTTTAAAAGGGCCGACATCGACTGAAAAGGATGTATATGTGCAGGTATTGCGGCAAAAGAGCAACGCGGGAGACGATCCGCTGCCCATTTGAATCGGCTGGCAGATGAGTCATGGACAAGGATTCCACGCGACTCCAGTTTCGGATATCCGCCAAACTTAAAAGGACGGCCAGGGCGATCTGCGATCGACTCGGGAAGTTTTTCTTGCCGTCGGCCATTGTAAAATCATGCAACGCCGCTTGTAGCGCAAGCGGCGTTTTTTTGCGGGATTATGTCAGCACCGTGTCAGATGCTGAAGCCGCCGCCGGAAGCCGCGGGGCCGCGTTGACATTGGCTTGACGATTCGCTAGCATGAATAGGTAATAGTGGGAATCGGAACGGATGCACGCGCTTTTCCTATAGAGCGATAGAAGAGGGGATTCAGTTGGATATTGTGAGAGCGCGGTTGATCTATAACCCGACCTCGGGACGCGAGGAGATGCGCCGGAGATTGCCGCAGATCCTGCAGCGGCTCGAGCGGGGCGGGATCGAGACATCGTGTCATGCGACCGAGGCGGAGGGCGATGCGATCCGGGCTGCGTCCGAGGCGGTGGAGCGGGGGTTCGACATCGTCATCGCGGCGGGCGGCGACGGCACGCTGAACGAGGTCATCAGCGGCATCGCCCCTCACGAGCGGCGTCCCGCCATCGGCATTTTGCCGGTGGGGACAACCAACGATTTTGCCAGGGCGCACGGCATCCCCAAGAAGTGGGACGAGGCCTGCGACCTGATCGTAAAGCGCTACGCGAAGCCGGTGGACATCGGACGGGCCGACGGCAAGTACTTCATTAATATCGCGGGCGGCGGCGCGCTGACCGAGCTCTCCTACGAAGTGCCGAGCAAGCTCAAGACGATGATCGGGAATCTGGCCTATTACATACGGGGATTCGAGAAGATCGCGCGGCTGCGTTCCTTCCATATGAAGATCGCCATGGACGGCGTCGGCGAGTTCGAGGACGAGTACATGCTCATGCTGATCGCCAACAGCAACTCCGTCGGCGGCTTCGAGAAGCTCGCGCCCAACGCCTCGGCGAGCGACGGCATGTTCGACGTGCTGCTCATGCGCAAGTGCAATCTCGGGGAGTTCATCCGGATCGCGACGCTTGCCATGCGGGGCGAGCATCTGCAGGATTCGCACATCACGATGTTTCAGACGAACCGGGTCACGGTCGAGTCCGACACGGAGAGCCTGCATCTCAACCTCGACGGCGAGTACGGCGGGCAGATGGCGCGGACGTTCTCGATGCTGCCGGGACACGTGCGGATCATTATGGACGAGTTCGGGGAGACCAAGTATCACTGACGGGGCCGGGAAGCCGAAGCGTCTCTGAAGGGCCAGGTAGGACGAAGCATCTCTGAAGGGCCAAGGAAGACGGAGCATCTCTGAAGGGTCATCATCTTATATAGAAGCGGAACCTATGAACGGGGCTGGACAGCATGAGTGACAAGGACAAGCGCGGCGGCGGCGCGCGGGGCAGCGCGGGTAATCGGGACGGCAGGTCCGGGGGCGGCGTCGGGCGAGACGTGGGGCAAGAGCCCGCCCGAGCGGCGGACCAAGGCGGCAGGTCTGTAGGCGGCGTCGGGAAAGAAGGGCGGCAGACGCCCCGCGGTGCGGGCGATCGCGGTCGGGCGAGCGGCGGCCAGCAGGAGCGGGGGCAGTCGAGCGGTTCGGCGGTGCGCGCGGATTCGCGCGGGCGCGGCGCCGACGGCGGCCGCGGAGCTTCGGGTGCTGAGGGCGGCGGTGCGCGGTCGCGGGATCGCCTCAAGGGCGAGCGCACGAGTGGCGCACGGTCGCAAGGCCAGTCGCAGCATGCGCGTAGTGCCGGCGCGCGGGAGCGCCGCCAAGGCGAAGCGCCGCGCCAGATCGCGGGCGTGCCGGTCGCGGTCGGCGATTCCGTCGTCATCGACATCGTCGGGATGACGCATGAGGGACAGGGTGTAGGCCGGGTGGAGGGCTACACCCTGTTTGTGTCGGGCGCGGTGCCGGGCGACCGGGTGCAGGCCGAGGTGCAGAGCATCGGCAAGTCATTTGGGCGCGCGCGCATGGCGGCGCTTGTGGCGGCGAGCCCGGACCGCATCGCGGCGCCGTGCGAGATCTATGAGGCCTGCGGCGGCTGCCAGCTGCAGCATTGGGGCTACGCGGCGCAGCTCCGCTGGAAGCGGGAGCACGTCGCGGGCGTGCTGGCGCGCATCGGCAAGCTGCCGGTGGCGCCGCTGGAGGGGGACGCCGGCGAAGCGGGCGGCCGAGAGATCGCGCCCGATGCGGGGCGCGCGCCGGTCGTCGTCCATCCCGTCATCGGGATGGACGAGCCTTGGCGCTATCGCAACAAGGCGCAGGTTCCCATGGCTGCCGGCATCGGCGGCAATGGACTCATCGGCGGCTTCTTCGAGCAGGGCAGCCACCAAGTCGTGGACATGGAGGCCTGCCTCATTCAGCAGGAGCAAAACGAAGAGACCGTGCGCGCCGTCAAGCGCATCGCCCGGTCTCTCGGTTACTCCGCCTACGACCGCGCCACCGGCCGCGGTCTGCTTCGCCATGTCGTCGTCCGCAACGCCGAAGCGACCGGCCAGCGCATGGTCGTCCTCATTACCAACGGCCGCGACCTGCCGCACGTAGACGAACTCTGCGGACTCATCCGTGAAGACATCCCCGGCATCGCGAGCATCTGCCAGAACATCAACACCAGCCCAACGTCCCAGGTATTCGGCGATGAAACCCGCGTCCTCTGGGGCAACGACGTCATTTACGACGAGATCGGCGGCATCACCTTCGCCATCTCCGCACGCTCCTTTTTCCAGGTCAACCCGACCCAGACCGAGCGCCTCTATCGGACCGCCGTCGACTACGCCGGTCTGACGGGCGAAGAGACCGTTATCGACGCCTACTGCGGCATCGGCACGATCACCCTTTTCCTCGCCCGCCACGCCCGCCGCGTCTATGGCGTCGAGATTATCCCCGAAGCCATCGAGGACGCCCGCCGCAATGCGCTGCTCAACCACATTACCAACGCCGAATTCGCAGTCGGACCAGCCGAAGTCATCATGCCGCAGTGGCAAGCCGAAGGCGTCGCCCCCGACGTCATCGTCGTCGACCCGCCGCGCAAGGGATGCGATCCGGCGCTGCTGGCTACGATGCTGGAGCTTCGTCCGGCACGAATTGTCTATGTCTCCTGCGACCCGGCTACGCTCGCGCGCGACCTGCGCGTGCTGGAGGATGGGGGCTATCACACGATCGAGCTGCAGCCGGTGGATATGTTTCCACATACTACACATGTTGAGTGCGTATCTCAGTTAATTAGGTTACAAAATGCTGAACCGCGAAGTTAAAATAAAAGGGGCTGTCCCAAAAGGGTCATGAAAATGACCTGCGGGGCAGTCCTGTTTTTGTAAAACAAAAAGAAACCGTTCTTTGGTAAAATGGAAGTGTCTAGCAACCATTTACGAAAGGAACGGTTTC
>NZ_JBHRYU010000071.1:0-8980 GCF_042649185.1 Cohnella sp. GCM10012308 | reverse complement strand
TCGAGGGCTTATCCTACTGTTCCGATCTAGGAACAACCGGCAAGCCGCACAGGCAAGAGAATTTCTAGCGCAGATTCGTTTCGCATCCGGTTTTCAGGGCGCAAGCTCTGTAAGCTGCAAAGCTGTATGGCACAGTTCGCACAGTAGGTCTGGTGGTAATGGCGGAGGGGTCCCACGCGTACCCATCTCGAACACGACCGTTAAGCCCTCCAGCGCCAATGGTACTTGGACCGCAGGGTCCTGGGAGAGTAGGACGTCGCCAGGCTAAGAGCAGTAGAGAGAACCACCTTCTTCGGAAGGTGGTTTTTTGTTGTTTCTAACTGGTTTTTGCAAGAGGGATTCGTATAAAAAAGCGGAAAACTGAAGTCCGCTTCCACATGTTTGGGTTGTAATTTTCTTAGCTTCGGGTAAAAGAAAATAAGCATTTATCGTTATTATTCAGTAACCCTTAAGCCGGATTTCATATTCAGTTCAAAAACCTGGTTTAAGATAAGGACATACCAATAAAAAATAGATTCTTTGGAAGGCGGAGCACGATATGTCCAAGATCATTGCGGCTAGTACGCTGGCACTTGCTATTAGCATCGGAGGCGCGTTTTGGGGTAATGGTGCGCAAGCCTCGACGTCCAGCGCAAAGTTACAAACGGAACAATGGATGTGGAGCATGGCAGCGCTAGCGGATAACGGCAATCCGGAGGAAAATGCGATCGATCACAGCGAAGATGTATCGAAAGATCGTTCGGCAGAGGCAGCGAAATAGATCATAAAAGGTCTCTAGTGCCCATGCTTCATTAAGAAAGCGCTACTAATACAACGATTTTAACGTTTATAAGGTCCAGCTCCCTGCCTTGCCGCTTTAATAGAAGGCGGCGCTTCATCCAAATGCTTGTTAGACAGGGAGCTGTCTCATCAGAGAAAACAACGTTGAACCATGAAACAGTGATCGATATTCATTGTTTTTTTAAGAATTTCCGACAGAAAATACTGCGAATATTCACAGCAAAACGCGCGTGAATGCAATTCCTCATACGAGTGAACGCCCCCTTCAAACAACGTACATAGCGACCATTTTTCTTATCGTTTACGATACCAAATGAAATTTCCCTTTCCCTCCGTACCCTTTGATTTTTACATAGCTTCTTTAGATGCCACATACGCTTTTCAACCAAAAGCTGTATAGAACGATTCTGCCACCTATGGGATTCATTATCCTTTTGGAGCAGACTTTTTAGGCGCGGTCAAATCCTGATCGGCTGACACACTTGGATGCCTGTCCTAACAAGCATTTTGGCTGCATCGGAATCATGTGGAGAGTGGATGTCCGCTCGCATTCAGAGAATGCGAAATACGGCGTCCAATGCGCCTTGACAGCCCCTAGTGCCTCTGCTAAGATTGCCTATAATTCAATTCGGAAAAACTAAAAATTTGCATTTCCAAAGGAGGAAAATGTTCGTGTGGCAAAATAAATTCGCCAAGGAAGGCTTGACGTTCGACGATGTCCTGCTTGTCCCGCGCAAGTCGTCGATCCTGCCGAGGGACGTCAGCGTCCAGACGGCGCTCAGCCCTTCCGTGAAGCTGAATATTCCGTTGATCAGCGCCGGGATGGATACGGTCACGGAATCGGCTCTGGCGATCGCCATCGCCCGTGAAGGCGGCATCGGCATCATCCATAAGAACATGTCCGTCGCCCAGCAGGCAGAGGAAGTAGACCGCGTCAAGCGTTCGGAGAGCGGCGTCATCACGAATCCGTTCTCGCTGACCCCTGAGCACCATGTCTACGATGCCGAGGAGCTGATGGGCAAGTACCGGATCTCCGGCGTGCCGATTACGGATGAAGGCGGCAAGCTCGTCGGCATCCTGACGAACCGCGACCTGCGTTTCGTTCACGATTACTCCATCAAGATCAAAGAAGTGATGACCAGCGAAAATCTGGTGACTGCCCCGGTGGGCACGACCCTTCAAGAGGCGGAGCTGCTGCTTCAGAAGCACAAGATTGAAAAGCTGCCGCTCGTGGACGACTCCAACACCCTGAAGGGTCTCATCACCATTAAAGATATCGAAAAAGCCATCCAGTTCCCGAACGCGGCCAAGGACCAGCACGGCCGTCTGCTCGCGGGGGCAGCCGTAGGCGTATCCAAAGATACGTTCGAACGCTCGGACGCACTGGTCAAATCCGGCGTCGACGTGCTCGTCGTCGATTCGGCGCATGGTCACCACATCGACATCGTCACCATGGTCCGCAAGCTGCGCGAGCGGTTCCCCGATCTGACGATCGTGGCCGGCAACGTAGCGACCGGCGAAGCGACGCGCGATCTGATCGAAGCCGGCGCTTCGGTCGTCAAGGTCGGCATCGGACCGGGCTCGATCTGCACGACGCGTGTCATCGCGGGTATCGGGGTGCCGCAGATCACGGCGATCTACGATTGCGCGACTGTCGCGCGCGAGTATAATGTCCCGATCATTGCGGACGGCGGCATCAAGTACTCGGGCGAGATCACCAAGGCGATCGCGGCCGGCGCGAGCGCGGTCATGCTCGGCAGCCTGTTCGCCGGCACCGAGGAGAGCCCGGGCGAGTCGGAGATCTACCAAGGCCGCCGATACAAGTCTTATCGCGGCATGGGCTCGATCGGCGCGATGAAGGAAGGGTCCAAGGACCGTTATTTCCAAGAGGACGACTCCAAACTGGTGCCGGAAGGCATCGAAGGCCGCTTGCCGTACAAGGGGCCGCTGCGCGACACGCTGCACCAGCTGCTCGGCGGCCTGCGCTCAGGCATGGGCTACTGTGGTACGGCGACGCTGGATGAGCTGAAGAACGATACCGAGTTCGTCCGCATCACCGGTGCCGGTCTGCGCGAGAGCCATCCGCATGACGTTCAGATTACGAAGGAAGCGCCGAATTACTCGATGTAAACTTGCATTATGCATCGGTTAAAATGAAGAGCCGCAGAGCGAGCAAACGTCGCCTTGCGGCTTTTGCCTTTGGGTGCGGTATGTTACAATAACAGACGGAGTTAACGGCCTTGTCCGACTCATTAATATGCTAGGTTAAAAGGAGAGTCGCGTGTTGAATCAAGCTTATGTTCGCTATGCCAAGCAATCCCGTGCTGTCATGTTCAAGCTACTAGCCATCCTACTTCTAGCCGCCTTGCTGCAAGCGATGCTGCTGCCGCGCTCTTCGGCCGCGACGAACGATATCAGCGGTCTTCAATTAAATGTAAAGTCCGCCTTCCTGATGGATGCGGATACCGGCCAGGTGCTGTACCAGAACAACGCGGATGTCGCGCTGCCGCCTGCCAGCATGACCAAGATGATGACGGAATATCTCGTATTTAAGGCCATCCAGGACGGCAAGATAAGCTGGAATCAAGAGATCACCATACAAGAGAATGCGGCCAAGCAGATCGGCAGCCGGGTGTTCCTGGCGGTTGGCGACAAGCATACGGTCAGGGAGCTGTACATCGCGATGGCGGTGGGCTCAGCCAACGACGCGACGACGCAGCTCGCAGAGACGGTGGGCGGGTCTGAGGAAGCGTTTTCCAAACTCATGAACGAGACGGCCAAGCAACTGGGCATGAACGACTCCCATTTCATCAACTCCACCGGTCTCGATCGCGCGGATATGCCGGAGGCTTATCGCCCGACTTCGATCGAAGGCGAGACGGTAATGTCGGCTCACGACTCCGCACTGCTGGCTTACCATATTTTGAAGGACTATCCGGAGTTCCTGGAGTACTCCAAGATGCAGACTTACCAGTTCCGCGAGCGGGACAAGCAGCCGCTGATTAACTGGGACTGGATGCTCGAGTCGAACAAGAACGTGCAAAATTTCAAGAAATTCGCCTATCCCGGCGTTGACGGCCTGAAAACAGGTCATACTTCCAATGCGGGCAACTGCTTCACGGGCACAGCGCTCCAGAACGGCACGAGGCTCATCGCGGTCGTCATGGGCGTGCCGGGCAATTCGAACGACGGCAAGCGATTCCTCGAGACGGCCAAGCTGTTCGATTACGGCTTCGGCAGCTTCGAGAAAAAAACGCTCGTACAGCCCAAGACCGCAATCGCCGAGCACGAGACGCTGAAGGTCAAGAAGGGCGGCAAGAAATCGGTACAGGTCGTTACCGGCCAAGACATCACGGTGATGCTGCCGAAGACGAGCAAAGTCGAAGCGCAGCTTAAGGAAGTCGTTCCGACGAGCGACCCGCTGGTCGCGCCGCTGAAGCAAGGGGATAAGGTCGGCAAAGCCACCTACACATACAAGGATCCCGTCACGCAGGAGGACAAGTCGGTCACCGTCGATCTGGTGGCGACGGAGGACGTGAATAAGGCGGGCTGGTTCAAACTGATGCTGAGGGCGATCGGCGCCTTCTTCAGCGGTCTGTTCAAGGGGATCGTCAATCTGTTCTGATCGGTCGGAATCCCGACCGCACGGGTTGTCTATCCTTGGCCATTCCTGTAAAATAAATGCTTAGAATGTATTGGAGGCGTGGGTAAAAATGGAGACAGGCACATCGAGAGTTAAGCGCGGCATGGCAGAGATGCAAAAGGGCGGCGTCATCATGGACGTCATGAACGCCGAGCAAGCAAAGGTCGCCGAAGCGGCCGGCGCTACGGCAGTTATGGCGCTCGAGCGCGTACCGTCCGATATCCGGGCAGCCGGCGGCGTAGCCCGCATGGCGGATCCGACGATCGTAGAGGAAGTCATGAAGGTCGTCAGCATCCCGGTTATGGCGAAGGCACGGATCGGTCACTACGTCGAAGCCAAGGTGCTTGAGTCTCTCGGCGTCGACTACATCGACGAGAGCGAAGTATTGACGCCTGCGGACGACGTATTCCATATCAGCAAGGCGGACTTCACGGTGCCGTTCGTGTGCGGCGCCAAGGACCTTGGCGAAGCGCTGCGCCGCATCCAAGAGGGCGCGTCCATGCTTCGTACGAAGGGCGAGCCGGGCACGGGCAACATCGTCGAAGCCGTACGCCATATGCGCCTCATCTCGGGTCAGATCCGCAAGGTGCAGAACCTGGCAAAGGACGAGCTGTACCATGAAGCCAAGACGCTGGGCGTACCGTACGAACTGCTGCTTGGCGTGCATGAGACAGGCCGTCTGCCGGTCGTCAACTTCGCAGCCGGCGGCATCGCGACGCCTTCGGATGCCGCGCTGATGATGCACCTGGGCTCCGACGGCGTATTCGTCGGCTCCGGTATCTTCAAGTCCGACAGCCCCGAGAAGTTCGCTCGCGCGATCGTCGAAGCGACGACGCACTACGAGGACTACGAGCTGATCGCCCGCGTCTCCAAGAACCTCGGCACGCCGATGAAGGGTATCGAGATCTCCAAGCTGGAGCAGTCCCAGCGCATGCAGGACCGCGGCATCTAATCGCCGCTGCCGCCCTCGGGCGGCTCATCGCTTAAACCGGTAGACGCAAGTCGCCGCGGCAAGCCACAGATTCGGGCGGTCTCGCCCCGGCATTCCGCCGGCCGCGAGGCCGCCCCGATTGGTTTAGAAGGCTGAACACGAAGGAAGGTCGTACATCCATGAAAATCGGAGTTCTGGCGCTGCAAGGCGCGGTAGCGGAGCATATCCGCAGCATTGAGCTTGCCGGCGGCGAAGGTGTCGCGGTCAAGCGCACGGAGCAGCTCGAGGAGATCGACGGTCTCATCATCCCGGGCGGGGAGAGCACGACGATCGGCAAGCTGATGCGCAAATACGGGTTCATCGAAGCTGTACGCGGCTATGCTGAGGCCGGCAAGCCGGTATTCGGCACTTGCGCCGGCCTCATCGTGCTGGCGGAACGTCTGACTGGCGACGAGGAACCGCACCTGCAGCTGATGGACATGACGGTCGCGCGCAATGCGTTCGGACGCCAGCGCGAGAGCTTCGAGACCGATCTGCCCGTCAAGGGCATCGAGTCTCCGCTGCGCGCCGTATTCATCCGCGCCCCTCTCATCACCGAGGTCGGGCCGGATGTCGAGGTGCTGTCCATATACAAGGACGAGATCGTCACTGCCAGACAGGGACATCTGCTCGCTGCCTCCTATCATCCGGAGCTGACGGACGATTACCGCTTGCACGGCCTGTTCATCGATATGGCGCGCGAGGCAGCCGGTCAAGGGCAAAGCCAAGGCTAAGCATAAACGTATAAAGCGCAGTCACGATTTCGTGCTTAGACCGACATACATTACCCTTCGCAGGGTCAGGAGGATCACCTACCGATGATCGATATCAAGTTGCTGCGCGCCGACTACGGCAAGGTAGCGGACGCTCTCAAGAAGCGGGGCGCCTCGGAGGAGCTGATCGCCGCGTTTCCGGCGATTGACGCCAAACGCCGCGAGCTGCAGACCGAGAGCGACAACCTGAAAAACCGACGCAACGTCGTTTCCCAAGAAGTCGCAAAGCTTAAGAAGAGCGGTGGCGACGCCGACGGACTGATCGCCGAGATGAAGGAAGTCGGCGACCGGATCAAGCAAATCGACGAGGAGCTTCGCGGCATCGAGTCCGAGTCCGAGGCGCTCTTGCTCGCCGTGCCGAATATTCCGAATGAGAGCGTACCGGTCGGCGCAAGCGAAGCGGACAACGTCGAGGTCCGCCGCATCGGCGAGCCGGCGGACCTTGGTTTCGAGCCTAGGGCGCACTGGGAGATCGCCGAGGGACTCGGCATTCTCGATTTCGAGGCGGCGGCGAAGGTAACGGGTTCGCGCTTCGTGTTCTACAAGGGCCTGGGCGCCCGCCTCGAGCGCGCGCTGATTAACCTGATGATGGACCTGCACTCGGACCAGCATGGCTATGAGGAGATTCTGCCGCCCTACATCGTTAATCGCGACAGCCTCATTGGCACGGGCCAACTGCCCAAGTTTGAAGAGGATTTGTTTAAAATCGCGGATACGGAGTATTATCTGATTCCGACGGCGGAGGTGCCGGTCACGAATCTGCACCGCGAGGAGATTCTGCCCAAGGATCAATTGCCGCGCAAGCTCGTAGCGTTCAGCGCATGCTTCCGCTCCGAGGCCGGCGCTTCGGGACGCGATACGCGCGGCCTCATTCGCCAACACCAGTTCAACAAGGTCGAGCTCGTTCAGCTCGTCGATCCGGAGACTTCTTATGAGGCGCTTGAGTCGCTGACGGGTGAAGCAGAGCGCGTCCTGGCGCTGCTGGGCTTGCCGTATCGCGTGCTCGCATTGTGCACGGGCGACATGGGTTTTGCCTCTGCCAAGACATACGACCTCGAGGTGTGGCTGCCAAGCATGGCGACCTACCGCGAGATCTCGTCCTGCACCAACTTCGAGGACTTCCAGGCGCGGCGCGCGGGCATCCGCTTCCGCCGGGAGACCGGCGCGAAGCCGGAGTACGTCCATACGCTGAACGGCTCAGGTCTTGCGCTCGGCCGCACGGTTGCGGCGATCCTCGAGAACTACCAGCAGGCTGACGGCACGGTTGTCGTACCGGAAGCGCTGCGTCCATACATGGGCGGTCTCGAAGTTATTGCGCCTCGGAGGGGTTGATCGCGCTCTCCGGCGTATGATATGATTACGGAGCGGGTTGGCCCACCTCACGCGAGGAGACCAATGCGCTCTATGCATGGAGAGATACCGAAGCGGTCATAACGGGGCGGTCTTGAAAACCGTTAGGGTGCAAGCCCACGTGGGTTCGAATCCCACTCTCTCCGCCATACGCAAAAAACAAGCCGATTCCCGGGAGGGAATCGTTTTTTTGTGTATGGCGCAAGTGGGATTCGAACGGGCCGTTAAGCGAACATGCCCAAAGGCATGTTCGTAGGCCCCGGCGTGATAGTCGCTGAGCTGTGGCTACACCGACAGGTGTCCACGGCAGCGACGGAGCGAATCCCACTCTCTCCGCCATACGCAAAAAACAAGCCGATTCCCGGGAGGGAATCGTTTTTTGTGTACGGCGCAAGTGGGATTCGAACGGGCCGTTAAGCGAACATGCCCAAAGGCATGTTCGTAGGCCCCGGCGTGATAGTCGCTCAAGCCGTGGTCGCACCGACAGGTGTGTCCAAGGCAGCGACGGAGCGAATCCCACTCTCTCCGCCATACGCAAAAAACAAGCCGATTCCCGGGAGGGAATCGTTTTTTGTGTATGGCGCAAGTGGGATTCGAACGGGCCGTTAAGCGAACATGCCTAAAGGCATGTTCGTAGGCCCCGGCGTGATAGTCGCTGAGCTGTGGCTACACCGACAGGTGTCCACGGCAGCGACGGAGCGAATCCCACTCTCTCCGCCATACGCAAAAAACAAGCCGATTCCCGGGAGGGAATCGTTTTTTGTGTATGGCGCAAGTGGGATTCGAACGGGCCGTTAAGCGAACATGCCTAAAGGCATGTTCGTAGGCCCTGGCGTGATAGTCGCTAAGCCGTGGCTACACCGCAGGTGTCCACGGCTGCGACGGAGCGAATCCTACTCTCTCCGCCACAAGTAAAAAAACAAGCCGATTCCCGGGAGGGAATCGTTTTTTTGTGTATGGCGCAAGTGGGATTCGAACGGGTCGTTAAGCGAACATGCCCAAAGGCATGTTCGTAGGCCCCGCTTAGATCAGAAAGTATAAACTGGGAGGCGATTTGTGGCAGGGAGGCGCAATTCCAGCGTGTCGGAGCTTTTCGAGGCTTTGCGGTTCGAACAACTGCATTTGTACATTTATTTTCTGTCGACCAGCGACATTTAACAAAATACCTGCAAATGTGCAGGTAAATTCAAAGCGTAAGCCGGAAATGGAGCTGATGGAGCAATAGCTTTGCAAAGAACTTGACATGGTAGGTAGCTTTACAAAAAGGAAGAGTTCTCCTAAGGTGGAAGTGTGCGAACCACCAAGAAAGGAGAACTCATGGTATCTATTACCCCCGCACTCCGTGAGTTATTCAGTTGGTTCGACGAACATGCTCGTTTTCTTCTAGCCGACCGCTATGCGAAGAAGCTGAACAGCGGCAATACGGTGTTGCTCTTCCTTGAAGCGTTATTGCGTCGCCGCCCC
>NZ_JBHRYU010000070.1:0-9306 GCF_042649185.1 Cohnella sp. GCM10012308 | reverse complement strand
AATGTACTTCACTGTACGCTGTTTGAACTCTTCGTTAAACCGTTGCCGCTGTTCACCCAAAGTGAACACCTCCTCGATATTTCTATTATCATAATTCGCTTGAGTAGGTGTCCACTTTTTATTCTAGATGCATTTCTTCCGCTATGGCGAGGCAAAGGTGTTCCGGCAGAGGGGCTAGCGGAAGTTTCTTCCGCTATGGCGAGGCAAAGGTGCTCCGGCAGAGGGGTTAGCGGAAGTTTCTTCCGCTATGGCGAGGCAAAGGTGTTCCAGCGGAAGTCCTGGCGGTACAGAGTCTCCGGCAGGCCGTTCGAGCCTGCCGGCCGCTCTTTATTTAGCCCGTACGACCGCGTCGATCGCGGCCGCCGCTTGGTTCAGCCCTTCGGCGACGGTCAGCTTTTTCGTAAAAACGAGCAGCATGTAGTTGGAGAACAGGTCTTCGATCTCGATATCGTCGGGGATAGGCGGACGGAGCATCGCGTTTTTGACCCCCTCCATCGTGGCCGCAACGAACGCATTGCCTTGGGCGGTCGCGGACGTTCCGGCCTCGCTGTTTGTCGGCAGCTGTCCGGCCTTGAACATCATCTCCTGAGCCGCTTTGCCCGTCATCCACTTCATGAACGTCCAGGCGGCCTCCAGATGCGGCGTGTCCCTCAGAATCACGAGGTTCTCGCCGCCGATGACCGATCGTCCGGGGAACGGCGTCACCAGCGTATCGCCTTCCAGGTCGAACTTATTATTCTGCGACGTGGAGAGAACGGAATAGAACCACGGCCCGTCGTCGGCCATCAGCATGTTCCCCTTTAATACTGCCTCCCATCGGTCGCCACGGCCCAGTATCAGGTTGCGGTCGAACACGCCTTCGTCCGTCAGCGCCACGATCCGCGTCAGCGCGGCAATGCTCGCGGGACTGTTCAAATAACCGTCCGCCCTCGTATAGGTCGGGTCCATCACCTGCCCGCCCATGCCATAAAAGTAAGGCAGCAGCGACCAGAGCGAAGGCCCGTCCAGCCCCAGCGGAAGCTTGGCTTTGCGGGCGGCTTGCACCAGTTCGTCCACCGACCGGGGCGTATCGATGCCGAGACGCTCCAGCTGCCGGCGGTTATAGATGGCTACGCGCGTATTGACATCGAGCGGCAAGCCGTAATAGCGGCCCTTGAATTTGTTCGTGTCCATCGTGACGGCTTGCAGCCGGCCGGCAGCCGCCTTAAAATCAGGCAGGTCGCCGACCGGGTACAGCACGCCCAGGCTGGAAAGCTCGGGCACCCAGGTGATGTCCATCCGTACCAGATCGGGCGGCTTTCCCGACGTCGCCCGCGCAATAATCGTCGACTTCAGCTCCAGGCTATACGGTTGACGCACCGGCGTCACGCGAATGCCCGGATATGCCTGCTCGAACGCGGGGATGACCTCGTTTTCAAAAATTCTGGTTTCCTCGTCGCTGTACGTATGCCAGATGACGATCTCCTCCCGGGCCGGAGGCGTCGCCTCGCCGGGCAGCGGTCCGTCGATAAACTGCGGGGAGCCGCAGCCGGCCAGGAGCAGCAGAAAAATAAGGGCTGCAAGGCGCTTAGTCATGCGACTCGCTCCCCGTGCCGGCCGCTCCGTTATCCCGGTAGTCCGCCGGCGTGCTCCCCGTCATTTTTTTGAACAGCTTGCTGAAATATTTCACATCGTTAAAGCCCGTCAGCTCGGCCACCTCGTAGACCTTGGCCGACCGGTCGCCCAGCAGCTCCTTCGCCTTCGCGATGCGAAGCTGGATGATATAATCGATGAAATTGTGCTGGGTCTGCTTCTTGAACAGCACGCTGAAGTAGTTGCGGCTAATGTGAACGTGGTCGGCTACCATCTGCAGCGTCAGCTCCCGGGCGTAATTCTCGCGGATGTAGGCCATCGCTTTATGGACAATGAGCCCGCTGACGCTCGTCCGTTCTGCGTGCGGAAGCTGCTCGCCGTCCCGCATCCCGTTTTCAAGCAGCTCGCCAAGCTCCGGCAGCGTTTCCGCCTTCATAAACTGGTGATAGTACGCCAGCAGCAGCGCCGGCTCGAGCCGGCGGACAAACAGGCGTGAGAATAGCTCGCTGGCCTCCTGCTTCACCCGTTTCATGTCGTGCTTCATCCGTCCCCACTTGAGCAGCAGCTCGGATACGCGCAGTCCCGTATCTTCCGGAGGAGGAGGCGAAGCCGGGCGCGACTGCCCGACGTCGTCTTGCTCCTTCCCGTCCTCCGCATCGTCCCGGCCATGAATGCCGGCGGCGCCGTCGAAGAACCGGCGGTCATATACTTGACGCGTCCATTCCCAGCTCTCGGACCAGCTGCCCGGCGTTCCCCGCTCCAAGTATCCGACGGACAGAGACACGCCGCCCTCGCGCTCCAGCTCGCTCTTTAACGCCGCCACCCGGCTCGCGCCTTCATGCGCGCGGTCGAGCAGCAGAAGCAGCTCTCCTTCGCCGGATACAAAGCCGATGCCGCCCGGACAATGGCGGTAGAAGACTTCCTTCAGATCGTCCATCAAGATGCCGACGTGCAGCTGTCCGTATTGCTGCAGGAGGTCGTCCAGACGATCTACCGCTGCGCGCACGAGCAGATAGCCCGTCTCGAAGCGCTCGCCGAATTGGCGTTCCAGCCCCTCCTGCTCCTGGGCGAGCAGGCGTCTCATGTTCTGTTCCAGCTGCCGCCTGCTGAGCATGTCTTCGCCCTTGCGGTACAGGTCCAGCTTGTGCGCGGTCTCGGCTTCCTGCCGGATGGCCTCGACGCACCCGCCGATGACCCGGTTGAGCTCCTCCGGCTCCATCGTCGCCTTTAGAATGTAATCCTTGGCGCCAAGCACGATTCCCTGGCGGACATAATCAAAATCGTTATAGCTGCTGATCAGGATGACCTTGGTCGACGGACGCAGCGCTCTCGCCTGCCGTGTCAGCTCCAGCCCGTCCATCAGCGGCATTTTGATATCCGTAATCAGAATATCCGCCGGCGTTTCCCGAAGCGCATTCAGCGCCTCCGCCCCGTTCGCGTATTCCCCGGCAAAGCGGAGCGACAGCCGCTCCCACTCGATCGATGCCTTGATACCGAGCCGAATAATCGGCTCGTCATCGACGATCATCACGTTCAACATCCGCTGCCTCCCCTTCCGCCTGATGTTCTTGTTCCTGCTGCTGAGGTTTGTTGAGGGTGACGGCGATGACGGTCCCCTGACCTTCGACGCTTTGGACGTTCATTTTGGAGCCGGGCGGAAAATAAAGCTCGATGCACTCGCGTACGTGCCTGAAACCGATCCCCGCTTCGGTGCCGGCATTGTCCGGCGAGCCGGCCGTCGTCACCAGGGCGAGCTGCTCCGGCGTCATGCCCCGGCCATCGTCCGAAATGCGGATCGCTATGCACGCGCCCGTATCCGCTGCTTCGATACGGATCGTGCCGCCGCGATTGTCGGACACAAAACCGTGGAAGACGGCATTTTCGACGAGCGGCTGGATCAGCATGCGCGGGATCGAAAAGTCCGCGACGCCCGGTCCGAGCCTGACGTCCAGCTCGAACGGGAGGCTGTAACGCAGCTCGAGAATGGCTAGAAATTTCGTGATGATCTCGATTTCCTCTTCAAGCGTCACCATATGGCCTTTTTTGCCCATGTTCGCTTCCAGCAGCCGCGTAAATGCCGACAGCCCCTCGTACGCGCGGTCGTTGTCTCCAAGCTTGATAAGCCACTTGATGGTGCTGAGCGTGTTGAACATGAAATGCGGATGGATCCGATGCATGACCGCGCGCATCTCCGCACGCTGCTTCTTCTGCTGCTCCTCGCGGACCTGGCTCATCAGCCGGTCGAGCCGGCCGAGCATCCGGTTAAACTGATTGCTCATCTGGCCGATCTCGTCGCCCGACCGGATCGCCGTTCTGGCAGAGAGGTCGCCCTCGCCGACGCGCTTCATCTGCGCCGTTAGCTGGCCGATCGGCTTCGTAATGCGCCGGGCGAAAAAAAGTCCGATGACCATCGCCAGCAAACCGAAGCCGCCGCTCCATACAAAAACGGACCGCTGCAGCGACTCCAGCTGTCCCGTCACTTCCTTGAGCGGAACGACGCCCACGATCCACCAGCCGTTGGATAACGGCTGCTTGACGCCATAATAAGGCGTACCGGCTTGCGCATACTCGAATTCCCGATCCGGCTGCAGCAGCGCCTTGCCGAGCGCCTCATTTTCCACAAAATCGCCGATCGCTTCCCGGTTGCGGTCGATCATCACCCGCCCCTGCTCGTCCGTGACGAAGAAATGGCCCGTTTTGCCGAGCCGGATCTGGCTAATCTTGTCCAGCACGGCCTCGCCGTCGACATTGATGACGATGTAGCCGATGTTGCGCATCGTTTTGAAATCCTTGAGCACCCGCGCGGCCGGAATGACGAGCGCCGTATTGTCGCCTGCGCCGCTGAACTTGTCGTTCTGCAAGGTCGTCCAGGCCAGCTTGCCGTTCATACGCTCCGCTTCCCGGATCCAGCCGAAGCTCCGGATGTTATAGCGGTCGACCTTGGCCTGATTAAAGATGCCGCTCCCCCAGCTCGTTCCGGTCGGCTCCAGAATATAGATGATTTTTACAAAGGAGCTGGAGTAGATGATCGTATTTAAAAAGTTGTTGATGTAGATTTTGTTCGCCACCTTGACGCTGTCCGGCGTCTTGGGCTTCTCCTGCTGCACCTTCTCCTGGATCGCCACCTGACTGTAGACCAGGTCGGAAGTATCGCTCCCGACATTGAGTATATTGGACAGCGAATCCGCCGCCTGCTGCGCGACTTGAATCGAGGATTGCCGAACGTTTTCTTTTACGATGGTAGATGAGGTCCGGTAATAAAAGACGCCGATAAAAATCGTCGGCAGCATGATGACGGCAAGCAGCAGCACAATTAGCCGCGTCGCGATACGATTCGCGATTTTGAAACGGAACAAGGCGTCGTCACCTGCTTTCTAGAGCCCTTTCATCCCTCATTGTAAACCTTTCCAAGGTACGATTGAAGGATGAATAAATACCGGAGGCGGAATATAATGCACCATCGTCGGGGGCGGTTTCTGAAAATAGAAAAGCCTCCCGGCCGGCTGTATCCGGCTGGAAGGCTTTCTCTATCGGAGCGTAGGGTCGTCGATGCGGACTGCGTTCAGCCCTTGACGGCGCCTGCGGCAATTCCTTTGATGATAAAGCGCTGGAACGTCAGGAACAGAACGATGATCGGCAGCATGGAGATGATCGACGCGGCAAAAATGAGCCCGTATTCCGTCGTGTGCGCGCCCTGCAGCATCCGGATGGCGACCGGCAGGGTCCATTTTTCGGGATCGCTCATGAAGGTCAAGGCGCCGAGGAATTCGCCCCAGTTGCCGTTGAACAGCATGATGACCGACGTGGCGACGGCCGGCAGGGAAATATGGAGCGCCACCCTGCTGAAAAAAGTCCAGCGGTTGCCGCCGTCGATAATGACCGCCTCCTCCAGCTCCTTGGGGATGTCGTCGAAGAAGCCTTTATAGAGGAACATATGAAACGGGATGGAGCCCGCGATGTAGAGCAGCGTGAGTCCCGTATAGGAATTGAGGAGATGAAGGTTTTTCAGCAGCAAATATTGCGGAATGATAAAGGTGATGCCCGGAATCATCATCGTGCCGATGAACATCCCGAAAATAATCCGGCGGCCCGGGAAGCGGTAGCGCGAGACGGCGAACGCCAGCATGCAGGCGACCAGCGTGCCTCCGATCGTGGCCGCGATGGTGATCAGGAAGCTGTTTTTGAAATAATGACCGAAGCTGCCGGTTATCCAGGCTTCCTTGTAATTCGCGAACGTCAGATCGCTCGGAATGATCTGCGGCGGATAGGACATCGCAAACTGAAACGGCTTGAGCGAGACGACGATCATGTTCCAGAACGGCAGGATCGTAATGACGGCGAAGACGATCAGGACGAAATATCGCAGGGCTTTCGTGATGAAGATACGGTTGCGCAGTCCCATGGTTAACCCTCCATTCCGCCGTTTTTGGGGAGCAGCTTGAACTGGATGAGGCTGATGAGGATAATGACGGCAGCCATGATGTAGGACAGCGCCGCCGAATAGCCGAAGTTCAGATCGCTGAACGCCTTGTTGTAAATCTTGCTGAGCGGCACGTCGTAATCGGAAGGCGCGGCGCCGTTGAACAGCAGGAACACCTGATCGAATACGTTAAACGCGCCGATCGACAGCAGCACGATGACGAAGACGGTCGTGTTGCGCAAGCCAGGAATCGTAATGTAGCGGAATTGCTGCCACTTGCTGGCTCCGTCGAGGCCGGACGCCTCGTACAGGTCGGTCGGAATGGACTGGAGTCCCGCCAGAAAGATCAGCATCGCCCAGCCGACGCCCTTCCAGCCCCCCATCGCGAACACGGAGACGAGCGTGCGGGTCGGGCTGCCCAGCCAGTCGATGCCGTCGCTGACGAGATGGGACTTGATGAGCAGATAGTTGATAAGGCCGTAATCCTTGTTGAACATATACATATAGATCTGGATGACGACGATCCAGGTGACGAGCACCGGAATGTAGAACAGCGCCCGAAAGAAGCCGCGGCCCCGGATCGGCCGGTCCAGCACGATGGCCAGGAGCAGGCCGAATATGACCTGGATCGGGATGGAGACGACAAAGTTGAGCAGCGCGTTCTTGAATGCGATGCCCACGGTCGGGTCGGTGAGCACCGTACGATAGTTGCGCAGGCCGACGAATGGGCTGGCGCCCAGCAGCTGCCAGTCGGTGAAGCTCTTGACGAACGAGTACAGGATGGGATAGACCGAAAAGGTTAAAAACAGCACGATCGCGGGAAGCGCGAACAAATAAATGCCGTAGTGCCTGCGCAGCCAGCTCCTCCCAGGCTTCCTCGTGGCGGCATTGGACTTGAGCGTAAGCGAATTTTCCATGCAGTGGCGCCTCCTTTGCGAAATGAATACACATCACCCGTTCGCGCACCTTGGGCAGCGCTAGGGGTGATGTGCACGTTTTAGCGGGCCGTATTAAAGCGCGAGGACGGCATCGGCCTGCTTCGCCGCTTCATCCAGCGCTTGTTGGGTCTTCGCTTTGCCGAGCAGCACCTTGGTCACGGCGTCGGAGAAGAACTTGTCGACCTGGCCGTAAGCCGGCGTGGACGGACGGCCTTGCGCCGTCTTCAGTTGCTCCAGGTAAGGCGCGAAGTACGTGATCGCCTTGATGTCCGGATTGTCGGCGAGGCTCGCGACGACCGGCATCTGGCCGACCTTCGCCATAGCCACCTGCGCCTCGTCCGACAGCATAAATTTCTCGAATTCATAGGCGGCGGCTTGATGATCGGCATCGGACGTATTGAACATCACGAAGTTCTCGCCGCCTACGACGCCGATCGAACCGCCTTCGCCGGCCGGGTATTGCGCCGCTTCGAATTTGAAGTCCGGGTATTGCTTCTTGAGCACGTCGAATGCCCACGGGCCGTCGTCGATCATCGCATACTTGCCCTTGGCGAGACCGTCGGTACCGCCGAGATCGCCGTTGTGGAAGCCTGTCACCTTGCCGTCCTTGCCGAGCTGCGCCAGCTTCTCGATGGCGGCGACGGTTTTCTCGCCGTTCATGTAGCCGGTCGCTTTCGTCAGATCTTCGCTCAGGATCTGGCCGCCGTTGCTCCATACCCACGGACCGAGCCACCACAGATCGGAGGCGAGCATGTAGCCGAACGTCGCGCTGCTGCCTTTGCCGCCGGACAGCTTGCCGAGCGCGTCCACGAACTCGTCCATCGTTTTCGGCGGCGCGTCGATGCCCGCCTTGCTCAGCATTTCCGGGTTGTACAGGATAACCTTCGTATTCGTATCGAGCGGAATGCCGTACGTCTTGCCTTGGTAAAGGTTCGTGGACAGCGGGCCCGGGAATACCTTGTTCTTCAGCTCGTCAAAGCCCTCCAGCGCGTCCTGCTCGACGAGCGTGCCGAGCTTGGCGAGCTGCGGCGTCATGACGATATCGATTCGGGCCGCGTCCGGCAGCTGCGCGCCGGCAGCGGATACGAGCAGCTTCTGATTGAAGCTCTCCGTCGGCATCGGCACGTTTTTGACATGGATGTTGGGATGCGTCTTCTCGAATGCAGGGATGATGACCTCCTGCAGCTGCTTGGTCTCGGCAGACGTCTGATTGTACGTATTCCAAAAGGTAATCTCGACCTTCTTGCCGCTGGTCGTAGCTGGAGCGCTTGAGGCCGCGTTCGAAGCCGCGCTAGATGCTGAGCTTGAGGCAGAACTCGAGGCGGAGCTTGAAGCGGTGCTGCCGCTGCCCGCGTTGCCGTTGTTGCCGCTTGAGCCGCAGCCGGTCAGTCCGATTGCGCTTGCCAGGACAAGGGTTGTAGCCGTCGTATACATTTTTGCTTTCATGTCTCTTACGATCCCCTCTCGATTGGACGGATGCTGGAGAGACGGAGATGACGTCGGCACGGCCGATTCGTACCGCCTCTTGCTACTCCATTATGTCTGTCGCCAAGATTTCGGGTAACCGCTTACATTACGATATCCGTCGTACATTATTCCGCAGTCTCCGTCTCGCCCCAATGGCTGCCAGGGGAAAATCTTCAGCACGCCGCCGCCGATTCTGAACTTATTGCACCTTGGTTCCGGACGTGAAAAAGGCCCGGTGCAGGCACCGGGCCGAACTTAATAAAAATCGCCAGGGAAGGATCGCCCTGACGATCCTTTTTAGGTTTTGCGGATATCCGAAAACTGGGCGCCGCTCGGAACGTCTGTCGCTGGTTCGTCCGTTAGCCGTTCCGACAGCCGTTCCAACAGCCATCCCGACAGCCGACAGCTATCCCGATAGCCGTTCCTACAGCCGCTCCGATAGCCGTTCCTACAGCCGCTCCGACAGCCGTTCCGACAACCGTTCCGACAGGCCGGCGTATCGCCGTCAGCATCGTGTTTCGCTGCAACGCCTGCAAATATACATCTTTTTCCGCGGGTTTCGACCCTTTTGAGCAGGTTAGATGCAAAAGTGCAGTTATTTTACGCCATTAGCCGAATTTCAGGCTTGCGCCTTGCATTTACCTGCATATTTGCAGGCATTCCATCAAGTGGTGCGAGTCGCTAAAAAATAGATGTACAAACTCCTAGGCCCCCTAATCAAATTGGAGTCCCTCCCTACAATGTTTTAAACTAGGGATAAGGGAGATGAGCGGGATGGGAAGAAGGTTAAAGGAAGAAACACGGCTTAGAATTGTTAAGGAAGCATTGGCTGGCGTTAAGGTGGGGGTGCTTGCTCGCATGTACGACATTCACCCCGAAACCATTCGTTTGTGGATACGTGAGCATCGC
>NZ_JBHRYU010000069.1:0-10368 GCF_042649185.1 Cohnella sp. GCM10012308 | reverse complement strand
CAAGACATTGGAAGACGCTTCAGACTATTACAGATCGGTGTAATCGCGCGAAATAAAGACCTACGCTGTAAAAATCTAATCATTGTAGGGCATGACTCCAGTTTTAGGGGGCCTAGCCGCATTTGCATGTATTTCAACAAGCGTCGTTGATTCGCAGAAAATACATGTACAATTGCAGGTTTTTTATCCACCGCAAAACATCCGAACAAGTAAAGAGCCATTCTTCTCTTGGGCAGAAGAATGGCTTTTTGTTGTTCCCGGAAGGCGGCCTCAAGATTCGATGCAAGCAAGTCATGAACCTCTCAACGGGAGGTCTGCGCTTTCCTTTTGGCGCGACGTCGAAACGCCCCATGTGCAGCGTACCGAAAATCTGCTCGTGCGCGCAGACGCCGACCGGACGAATGCCGAGCGCTCGTAAATGTCCGTAAAAATCGACGGCGACCACGCGCATCCGGGACTGGGATTGATAGGCCGATGGCGCGATTCCCATCTGCAGCTTAAAGCGGCGGCTGAAATAATAGGGGTCGTCGAACCCGACCGATCTCTTGATCGACTTGTTCTCCCTCACGACTTGATTCTTCTCTTTCATTTTTCGGAGCCGCCTTTGATTCGCTAATTATGACTCTATTATTCCGCCGGAGACGGGTCCCCGCAGCGCTTAGTCGGGTATGCCGCAACAAATAAAGGAGCCGGCCAGCTGCCGGCTCCCTTCTCGTTATCGCGTGACGGTCACATTGTCAAAGTATGCTTTGGTATTGGCGTATACCCTGGCTCCGATTCGGCCCGAGGCGAGCGCGCCGTCCGTGACGGCAAACTGGAGGACGCCGTCCTGATAGACCGAAATATTCGAACCGTTTGCCACGATCTTGTATGTGTAAAACGTATCCGCGGAGACGCTCGGATTTGCGTACCCCAGCGTCGTTTTCACGCCGCCGACCGACTTGACGAGCTCCAGCTTGCGTCCGGTGCGATCGTTGTTTTTCACATACAGCACGTAGTAGTTGTCGCTGTCCGCGTAGCGGAACAGAAGTCCCGCATCCTTGTTGCCGTTTGTATTATTCGTGACGCTGACGTCGGCCTGCAAAGTATAGTCGGTCCATCCGGCATCGCCTGCTATGGAGAAGCTGTTGCCGCTGCCCGCCTGGCCGGCGTACCGGCCGGATTGCACCGACCAGGTGCCGCTCGTGGGTGTCCAGCCGTCCGCATTGCCGTCTTCGAAGTCGTCGGCCAGCAGCGTTCCGCTCACGGCGGGACCCGACTGCACCGAGCTGCTCACCGCATCTCTCGTCGTATCCGTCGTATGGAAATAATACGAATGAACGCCGAGCGGCAGCTTGGTCGTATACGCGTACGCTTTGCCGTCCGTATACGTCGCATCGCCGGCGTCGACCGCCGTCATCGCGTGCACGACGCCGTCCAGAACCAGCTCCATCGCGAACGGCTTCTCGTTGTCCGCGTCGGTGTAAGTAACGCTAAACGTATAGTCCGTATCCGTATCGCCTGAAGCATGATTCACGCCGCCGGCGCTCAGCGTCGGCGCGGTGCCGCTTGCGACGTTGGTCGCCTTGATCTCGTCGACGAGCAGCTCGCCGTAGCCGACGGCCGTCTGGTTCAGCCAGATCGCCATCGTCGTTTTCTTCTTGTTCACGGCGGGGGACAGGGCGTCAAGATTAATCTGCAGGTCGGTCCACGATGTCGGAACCGCCGCCCAGCCGTTCGTCAGGTTATACGTGCGCGTGCCGTCGTTCAGTTCGATCTTCATGCGCAGATTCGCGTAGCCCGGATTTTTGACCGCAAAATTCAAATAGCGATAACCCGACAGGTCAAGATAGTCGTGCCACGGCTGGAACTTGGCGTAAGAGTTGGTCGCGGTCGGCGTCTGCGTGAACAGGCCGACCGTACGGCCGTCCGCGGTCGTCTTGGCGAAGGTCGCCGTGCCGCCGTTCTGCGTATACCAGTTCACCCATTCGTTGTTGCCGCCGGTCGAGCCCCATAGCCCCCCGCCGCCGAAGTCGTCGTACAAGAGCGGATGCGACGGATCGGGCAGCGGCGCCGCGACCGTGTAGTGCGTCGAGCTGTAAGTGTAATTGCCGGCGGCGTCCTTGGCTCTGACGTCGACCCGCTTGTTCGCATACGGCGTCGACGCGCTCTCGTCGATCGAAGCGGCATAGACGGCGCCGGATACGGACATCGGGACGTACGGACCGCTTTGGCCCGCCGCCGAGTAGGACACCTCGCTCAACCCGGTTGCGGGAGCCGCGAACACGGTGACGTTGCCGCGCACGAAATCCCCGATGACGGGCGATAGCGTCGGCAGACGCGGCGGCGCCACGGCGCCCGCTGAGCTGGCCGTCGGATCAGAGCCGAGGCCCATGATTGTGTACAGCAGTCCCGCCTGGATGCTGATGCTGAACTCGTTGTAGCGCCATTGGTTCGTATCGTCCGCATAGAGAGAACGGTCCTCGTACCACGGACTGACGCTGGCCTTATCCTTCGTATCCTTCATATTCGGGCCGCTCACCATGGCGCCTGGGAAAACGATGCCCGGATTGTTCGCGTTGCCGTTGGCCCCTTCGTCGTATCTCGTGTGCGGATACGTGACGAAATCGGCGCCGATACCCGATACCCAGCTGATGTTCCAAGGATTTTCGCCGAAAATCCAGTACATCCCCTTCTCTACGGCGCGCAGCGCCGCCGGATCGCCGAACAGCTCGTAGTAGCGCATCATGTCCCCAAGGTAGGAGGCATGGGGCTCGTTGACGCCGAAGTTTTTGAATTGGTTCAGCACGCCGTACGGCGTGTCGTCCGCCGAAGACAGGAAGAAATCGACCTGCTGCTTCAGCAGCTGCTGGATATGCGTCTTCGCAGCGGCATCGGCGACGGGGTAGAACTCCGCCAGCGACATCGGCCGCATATCCCAGTAATTGGTGGACGACAGGTCTGCGAACGTCAGCGTGCCGATGTTGGCCGTCGCGGCAGCCTTGTAGTCGGCTTCGCCGGTCAGCAGGTACAGCTCCACGTCCGCGAGCAGCTTCGAATTCGGGATGCCGCCGCGCGTGGAGTAGGAGCCCACGACGCCGTCCGGATGGGCGACGACATAGTCGTAGAATACGATCGCCGCTGCCAGGCAATCGTCGGCGAAATCTTCGAGCGCCGCAATCTTCGCGGTATCGACGTCGCCCTGCGCGATCGCCGCCTGGATCGCGCGCGCCGTCGCCGCCAGCGCGCCGGCCGCCTTGGCCGATCCGCCGACGCCGAGTCCGCTGATCCGGCGGTCGTCTGCGTTGCCGCTGACGTTGTCCGTCGACTTTTCCGGATGCACGAAGGAAGCGTTGTTCTTGATGTCGTACAGCTCGCCGCCAAACTGATTGGCCCACTTGATCAAGTATTCGCTGCCGAAGACCGCTTCGTCGACGAGATCGGGGATGCCGTTGGCGTCGTTGTCGTACTTGACGGCGGCGGCGTCCGCATGGCGGACGTAAGCGAGCGCGATCTCGGCGGCGACCCATTGATTGCCGGCATATTTGCCATAATCGCCTGCGTCGTACCAGCTGCCAGTCAGATCGTAATGCGTCGTGCCGTCGGTCGAAGCGGCGTCGTCCAGATGGCCGGCCTCGTGATACAGCTTGGCGGAAGGCGCGACGGTGCTATAGCCGGCAGGATACGCGTCCTCCGTCGATACGCCCGCCCGCAGAAGCCGATAGAAGGCCGTCATCTCGTCCTTGTAGTCGGTCCAGACGTTGGCTTTGACGGGGAACGGATAGGACGCGATGCCGTTCGTGACGATCGTGTAATCGCCTGCCGTTGTAACCGCAGAAAAGTCGACCGCATATACATGCCGATTCCAGTAAAAGCCCTGATAGGTCATCGTGCCCGAGGCCGCCACGGTGCCGCCGGCGGCCTTCACTTGATACGACAGATCGGTCAGCGGGCTCGTCGACACGACCTGGGCGTCCTTGAACCCGCCGGCGTTGTAGCCGGCCTGGCTGACGACGACGTCTAGCGCTTCGCTCGATTGCGTGACGACCGGCGCCGACTGCACCGGCGTGCGCACCTCGTCCGAGGTGAGGTCCCCGGCGCGGAAGAAGTGCGTATGCGTCCCTGCGGGAAGCTTCGTGATGTAATAATAGTCTTTACCGTCCGAATAAGTCGTATCGCCGCTGTCCGTCTCGAGCATGTCGTAGGCGGTGTCGTCGACGACGAGCTGCATGGCGAACGGCTTTTCATTGTCGGCGTCCGTGTAGGTCGCGCGGAAGGTGAACGCCGTATTCTGGGTGTACGCGGACGAATTGGCGCTCATGCTTCCGGTCAACGTCGGCGCTGTGCCGCTGGCATTCGTCGAGGCGAAAATCTCGTCGATGAGCGTCTCGCCGTAGGCGCCGCCCGACTGGCGAAGCCAGATCTCCAGCTTGGCCGTCTTTTTCTTGAGCGCTGGCGCGAGCGTATCGAGGTCGTATTGGCGCGTCGTCCAGCTCGTCGGGACGGACACCCAGCCGCCCGTCAGATTGTAGTTGGCCGTTCCGTCGTTTACCGCGACGCGGATGAGCGAGTCCGCGTAGCCCGGATTTTTCATCGTGACGTTCAAGTAGCGGTAACCCGTCAGGTCGACGGACTCGTTCATCGGCTGAAACTTCGCCCAGGAGGAGCCGCTGCCCGGCGTCTGCGCGAACTTGCCGACCTGCCGCGAATCGACGGTGACTTTAGAAAAAGTGCCGGTGCCGCCGCTCTGGTTGTACCAGTTCGTCCAGTTCTGCTTGTAAAGGCCGCCCCCGCCAAAATCGTCGTACAGCAGCGGATTGCCCGGACCCGGCAGCGGTGCGATCGCTGCGGAGACGGCGCCCAGCGGCGCAAGCAAACCAAGCAGTAGCGCCAGACCCAGCAAGCCGGTTAACGATTTTCTGGCGGTTCCTTTCTTTCTTTTAAAGCTTGTCATTAAACGAGGCCTCCATTCATTATATGGAATCGCTTACACAGCTATCGTAATCATCCCTCCCCTGCCGCACGAGGATGTAATCTCGCCCCGTTGTGATTTATTCGCGCATCATTTTACGTCACACCCTTCTAAAAAAAGATCATCGACAGGAGCCTCGTCCTCGCTTAGGCTAGACCTGACGGGAGTATCGTCCGACGGACAAAACGGCGCGGACACCGAGGAGGCAGCGGACATGCATAAAATTCTGGTCGTCGACGACGAGCCGAGAGTGAGTACGGGCATCAAAAACTTTCTGCTCGGCTCGGAGCTGAACATCGCGCACGTGGAGACGGCGCTGAACGGCTTCGAGGCGATCGATTATTTACGGATGGAGACGTTCGATCTGGTCCTGACGGACATTCAGATGAGCCGCATGAGCGGCATCGAGCTGATGGAGACGATCTACATGGAGCAGCCCCATCTGCCGGTCATCGTCATCTCGGCCCACGAGAAGTTCGACTTCGCGAAAAAATCGATGCGGCTCGGCGCGCGGGATTATCTCGTCAAGCCGGTCGAGCGCGACGACTTGTTGCGGGTCGTAGGCAGCGTCTTGCGCGAAAACGAGGCCATCGGCCGCCAGTCGCTGGCGATGACCGAGGCGCAGCGCGGCGCAGCCGGGAAAACGAGCCAGCCAGGTATGGGCGAGCTGCTCGCGGCGCTCGTGACGGAGGGCGATCTGCCGGCCAAGGACGGCGAAGCGCTCGCGGCGCTGCTCGGCGATCAGGCTGCGGACGGACTGTTCGGGGTCGTCTCGATCCGGCTGGATCTCACCCGCGGCGGCTTCAGCGACAGAGAGATCGCGCTGCAAGGCCGCAAGCTGCTCAAGTACGCTTCTATTAATATATTGAACGAGTGCCTGGGAGAATGGCGCGGCCTCTCGCTCAGCGGCTACGGCAACGAGATCGTCGCTATCCTTCGGTTCGGCGATTCCAAGGCGCGCGAGCGCGGAGCGGGCATCGACTCGCAGCTCCATTTGATCGGACAGATGATCCATATGAATCTGAAAAACTATCTGAACGTCGAGACGACAGTAGGCATCAGCTCGCTTCACGAGGACGTCTTCATGCTGCCGAAGCTCATGGACGAGGCGAACGCCGCCGCGGAATGGCGGCATAGGAATCCCGGACAGCGTGTGTTCTACTACGAGGACCGCAAGGCGCGGGAAAACCTCGGCTTTGTCGATTGGATCGCGCAAGTGGACGCCTTTGCCCAGTCGATGAAGACAGACGGCGGAGATGACGGGCCGAACGGGAATGGAGAAAAACTGCTGCAGACGCTCCGCGGGCTGCAGGTCGAAGCCGAGATATTCAACAGTTACTTCGGGATGCTGGCATACCGGCTGTACGGTTTGCTGCTGGAGCAAGGCCGGGCGAACGGGATGTCGCTGCAGCGTTTCGACCCGGACTCGTACTTCCGCGGTTCGGATGCGGAAGGCAAGCTGACGGCGCTGGCCGTATTCATCCCCGAGGTTAAAGCGATGCTCGTTCAGTTGACGCAGGAACGCGACCGCTCCATTCTCGCGCGCATCACCGGCTTTATTCGCGAACGTTTCCGCGATCCGGCGCTCAAAATCCAAGATATCGCAAGCGAGGTCCACTTTAGCACGGCTTATCTTAGCTACCTGTTCAAGCGGGAGACGGGCAAAAATCTGTGGGACTTCGTCACGGAGCTGCGGATCGAAGAGGCGAAGCGAATGCTCGAGACGACCGACAAAAAACGTTACGAGATCGCCTATGCCGTGGGATATGAATCGCCGGAGCATTTCGGGCGGATGTTCAAGCGCTACGCGGGCTTAAGTCCTGCGGAATACCGCAAGGAAAGGCAGGGGAATGACGGCTGAAGCTCAAATACAAGGTCGCAATCGCCTTCGCGCTGTTCATCGTCTGTCCCTTCCTCGTCGTCGGCTGGATCTCCGCGTACAAGGCGGCGGATTCCATGCAGGGGGAGGTCGGCAAAACGACGCTCCAGCTCGTTAAGCAAAACCATATCACGCTGGAGAAGACGCTGTCCGCCGTGAGCGATAAAACCGTCACCCTGCTGGACACCCATTTTTTCAGCGACGACGGACAATACCGGTTCTGGACCAACATCGAGACGCTGGGACAAATGCGCGAAGCGGACGCCGTCCTGGAGCGATGGTCGTCCGACGGCACGGAGTACTCCCTTTATATGACGAACAAGGAGGGAAAAAGCGCGCCGTTCGACCTGTCCAACAAAACCCGCGGCTTCAAGTATATAACCTGGGATACGGCCGCGTTGCCCGACTGGGCCGCCCGGGCGCTGAAGGAGAAAGGAGGGGCGACGCTGCTCCCGCTGTCGACGGACGGCGGCGCGCCGACCGTCAGCCTCGTCCGCGCCGTCCTCAATCCCAAAGCGTACGACGATACGCTCGGCTTCCTGGTGGTATCGCAGCTTGAGGCGCTGTTGAAGCGCGACCTCATCACTGTGGGGTTAGCGGACGATGCAGGCATCTATTTGTTCAACGATTCGGGCGAGCAGCTCATCCAGGTCGGAGACGAACAGCTCGATATGAGGGCCATGCCGGATCGGCTGCGGGGCGAGACGGAAGGCTACTTCTATGCCACGCGCGGCGGAGACAAGCTGCTCTACGCCTTTTCCAGACGCGCCGCATTCGGCACCAGGCTCGTCTACCAGATTCCGCTGGGCGCCGTCGCCGACGGGCGGACCGCCTTCCAATGGATCATCATGGCCGCTTCGGCGATTTACCTGTTATGCGTATTCGGTTTCGTCCTGTATTTGCTGCGCATCGTCGTGCGACCTCTCGTCCGGTTGACGAAGATCACGCGAATCTACGAGCCGGGCAAACGGCTGGACGTCGACGACGGCCTGATGCGCGGCGACGAGTTCGGCATCCTCTACGGCGCCTTCCTGAAGATGACGGACAGATTGGACCGTTCCATAGAGGAAAACTACGTCATCAAAATCCAGCAGCGGGAAAACGAGCTCGCCGCGCTTCATTCGCAGATTACGCCGCATTTGCTCTACAACACGCTGGACTCGATCTACTGGTACGCGCTCGACAGCGGCAATTCGGGCGTCGGCGACATGGTCAAAGACCTGTCCAAGCTGCTGCGGATCGGCCTCAGCAAGGGGAAGACGGAAATCGCGATCGGCGAGGAACTCGAGCACGCGCAGGCTTACTGCCGGCTGCAGATGAAGCGGTACCCCGACACGTTCGAGGCGCGCTGGGAGATCGACGAGGGCCTCTTGTCGTACATGACGCCGAAGGTCATCCTTCAGCCGCTCGCAGAAAACGCGATTTTCCACAGCGTGAGCAGCATGGACGGCGAGGGTTTGATCGTCATTCGCGCCCTGAGGATCGGAGACGACATCCGACTGGAGGTGGAGGACAACGGCTTCCTCCCGGTGGACATGGAGCGGCTGGCGCGTATATTGAGCGGCGAGGAGCAGGACAAAGGCTACGGCATCCGCAACGTGCACGAGCGCGTACGGCTGCATTTCGGCGAAGCGTACGGTCTGCATTACGAGCGTCCCGCGGGAAGCGGACTGCGGGCGGTCGTCACGATTCCGGCGCGGGCCGGGGGCGGTTAACACTATAACTTTTTTAATAAAGCGAGTCGCTCAACCGATGTACGAAAAAAATAATGATTCAGGCAGACGTAGTTACTTTACGCTTCTATTTTTAAACTTTAATCTACAAGTCCTCGTCAAATCGGTATTAGACTTACGAAAAAGCGGAAACAGCGACAACGCTGGACGTGAATTAAAGTCCTGGGCTGTCGCTGTTTCATTCAAATAGCGTTCTCCGATAGCTGAACTGAACCCTGATTAACTTCTACCTAAACCTCTATCAGCCTCAAATTGAAGTTGCATGGTTTTAGGTCCCATATATTCTTGTGTAATCAAAAATACTTTCTAACAGCTTGATGTTTCTATTCGGCTGGATGCCCGGAAGCATATAAATAATTGTGAACTTCTTTTTTAAGATGCCATTAATCAGAACTCTCTAAAATCATAATTTTCTCTATAACATCATGATTTTCCGAATAGAAACTAATTTCTTTATTACTCATTTCATATTTAACTTCATTTTCTTCATAATTAACTTCACCGTAACTTTGTTTGACATGCTCAACTTTGTCTCCAACCTTCAATCCTCTACTCGTTTGATAATTTAATAAGTTAATTTGAGATACCGTCGAGTCTCCAGAATCGATTTCTTGTTTAGTGTAAACCTCAATAACAGGATTTCCCTTTGGATATCCACGCATATAATACTCGTATTATTATTAATTAGTAGTATCTGATTTTGAGATCGTGTTTCAAGATGTGAAAATTCCCTTTGGACTTCAAACTAAGGAGTTAGTCGATAATCTAACCCTTCTAATTCATGCTACATTATCATATGCCGCATGAACGGTAAAGGGACAGGCACATACGCAGCGGTATTGATCCAAGCCATGCGTATTTCTCGCCAAATCCGAACTGTTACCAATTCGATCGTGTCTTTTTTTCGACGACAACTACACGGACGATCGCGAGCTCGGTGAGATCGTTAGCACTTTTTCATTTCCAACTTTTAACTCTTTTTCATCTTTCCCTATGCTAATCGACACGCTCCATTTTTGAAAGACAGAAGTCCTCCCAGTTATCTCTTGTGTTCTGTGAATGTGGATTAGCAGGAATGATTATTTTTTCTGTCGGCAAATAGAAATAATTGTTCTGGGCATGTTTTTGCAAGCCGGAGATTTTTTTAAAGTCCTTTTGCAATGTTCGATAAAAAGCTTGTATCTGTTTGTTAGGATCCTTTGATATCATACGCATTTGTATAAGTTCTCGACTTTTATTGGTTTCTCTGCCGCCTTTAACTTCGATTGAAGAGGAACTTGGCGCATCATAAAAATATCCGAATTCTTTGATTTCCGTTAAGTCTTTAAGGTCGTAACCGGAAAAGAAAAAGGAATGATAGGCGGTATTATCAAAATAACTGGCGAACAAATCTATATTTTTACTTTCAAAAGATGAATATCGACGTTCACCCTGCGCGCTAACATATAATTCGGCATATAATTTAACTCCATGACTTAACATAGCGTTTTGACCCTCTGTAAGAAAATCAATAACGGGCATGGAAATATTAAAGTAAATAGCGATACAGATCCCCTCCCCGTCTTAAATGGCGGCAACTAACGTAAAGGTAAGCGCGCTTTCGGCATACCGGCGCTTATTCGGATGTTTGGCGGGCCAAAAACTGCAATTGTACATGTATTTTCTATCGGCTCGCGCCACTATATAGACCGCAATTAATATCATAACCGAACAAGCAGACGATCAATGGTCTGCAACGGATGCTTGTTGATCCGCTGCATAAATTGGCTTACATGAAGCCTAATCTTATAAAATTTTTCAAAAAA
>NZ_JBHRYU010000068.1:0-10777 GCF_042649185.1 Cohnella sp. GCM10012308 | reverse complement strand
AAAGAAACCGTTCCTTTCGTAAATGGTTGCTAGACACTTCCATTTTACCAAAGAACGGTTTCTTTTTGTTTTACAAAAACAGGACTGCCCCGCAGGTCATTTTCATGACCCTTTTGGGACAGCCCCTAAACACCTGGATGACATTGATGGATGACGTCGATGGATGACACCGAGCCGATTGCGAACCTCCCTTTTATTTAATGTTATTAATCAAATGCCGGAGACCGTAATAGCGCTCTTCGCTACGGCCCAGTCGCCAAGCGGAGCAAACGCGTAAGTTACGCCAGACTTGAGCTCGCCGCCGTTTTGCAGATCGAACACACCTGTTGCTCCCTTGCGCGTTTGCACGCGATATTGCGCCGTTAATTCGCTGCCGTCATTACCCGTAAGCTTCACGGAACGGAAGGCGAACAGCTCGTCTCCAGGATCGCTTGCAAGCGTGACCGCGAGCGTCTTCGAATCCGTTGCTTGCGCGGAAGCGATCTGCAGCGGTTCTACGCTGCCGGCGACGAACGAAGCATTTTTCGTCTCGAACCAATCTGCGGACACCGTATACGTTACGCCAGGCAACAGCTTCTGGCCCGCAGGCAGCCGGAACTTGGGCTCTTGCTTGCCATCCGTCGATTGGGTGAAGCCGACGTACGATACGGTAATCGGTTCGCCTCCGGCCGGCGTAAGAACGGCCGTGCGGTTCCGCAGCGAAGCGATGATTTGCAGCGTTTTGCCGTTCAAAGCATTGTCGTCTCCCAATACGAGGGCGTTTGAGCCGCGTCCGTCAGCGTATGCGGTGATGACATAACCGTAGTCCACGACACCGTTCGCGAGCAGGGCTTCGACCTCGAAGGTATCGTTTGCGACCTGGCGCGCTTGCTCGAAACGGATAAGCTCGCCGCTGCCGTCGAAAGTAAGTTTCTGGTCGCCTTTATAAGTAAGCGTATAACGCTTGCCCGCTTCCATCGTCGATACCGGAACGATGTACGTATTCGTCGTACCCGTCTTGAGACGCGGCTGATTGACGATCGTCAGGCCTCCGTCGAATTGAAAGGTCTCTGCCGAGCGTTCGATCGTCTCGTCGTTGAGCGACATCGGACCGGACGTCTTTACTTCAAGCGCGATAGAATCAAGCGCTTTTACCGATATAATGCGTGCGTCGTCCGAACGAACGGATTCCTCCGCTAGCACCAAAAGGCGGGCGGTCTCTCCGCGCGTAGCAGCGTCGCTACCATCGCCGATGGCTTGCATCCAGGTTCTGGCGCTCAGCGCATCCCGCTGAACGGCCTTGGCAACCCATGCCGCAAGCTCTTGCTCGCTGACGGCCTTGTTCGGGGCAAAGCCGGCTGCCGTAAACAAGCCGTGATCGATCGCCGTCTTGGCGAATGACGCATACCACTTGCCGTTATGTTCGTTGCCGAGCGCCGCTTGGGAGGACGCAGCCGGCTGAAGGTTCAAGGCTAGCACGATCAGCTTGGCGGCTTCCGCCTGGGTGACCGGTTGGTTGGGCCGAATCGTGCCGTTATCGTAACCGTTCAGGACGCCCTGCTCCGTCAGCCGGTTCACGGCCTGTTGTACGGCGGCATCCATGCTCTCGGATAAGGCTATTGTCTTCAACGATGAAACTGGGGTCGCGGCGGAAGCGGCGGCCGGCGCAACAGCGCCTACGCTAATGGCCGCGGCCAATGTCCAGGCAGCAATCGTGCGGGATTCTTTTTTCATGTGATATTCCTCCTTCGTATTGTCATCCATGCTTGGCTCTCATTTATCGTAACGCCAAGCTTTGAACAATCCCGAAAGAGGAGATTAACAATTTATGAACGGGAGCATAACATTTACGGTTCATAACCCAAAACACTGGCTAGGGCCGTAAAACGCCGACTTAGACCGTAAAACGATATCCCGCGCCCCATACCGTCTCAATGAACTGAGGGTCGGACGGCAGCGCCTCGATCTTCTCCCGGACACGGCGGACATGCACGGCCACGGTCGAGATATCGCCGGCGGATTCCAGCCCCCATAGCCGCTCGAACAACGCCTCCTTGCTGAACACCCGATTGGGATGCTGGGCGAGGAACGAGAGCACGTCGAACTCCCTCGTCGTCAGACCGATTTCTTCCCCACGCACGTAAACCCTTCTCGCGGACCGGTCGATCGTCAGCTCGCGAATGCGAATCTGCTGTTGGTCTGGCGTCTTTCCCGCCAGCCGCTCGTACCGCGTCATATGCGCTTTGGCCCTGGCGATTAATTCGCTAGGGCTAAACGGTTTGGTGACGTAATCGTCCGCTCCGATCCCGAATCCGCGAATCTTATCGATCTCTTCGCTTCTGGCAGAGACGATCAAGATCGGGACGTCCAGCTTGCTTCGAATCTGCCGGCAGAGCTCGAGGCCGTCAACTCCGGGAAGATTCAGGTCGAGCACGATAAGATCGAACCGTTTCGCGAACGCTTTTTCCAACCCTTGCAGGCCGTCATGGGCGAGCTCCGCCCGCATGCCGTTCAGTTCGAAGTAGTCCCGCTCCAGCTCGGCGATCGGGACCTCGTCCTCGATGATCAAGATTCGTTTCATCCGTCTCTCCCGTTTCTCATATAGGTTGTCTGCGATTCGGCAGCTTCGCCGGCGGCGCTCATCGTATCGGCCAACGGAAGACGGATCGTCATCCGGGTGCCTGCCCCTGAAGCGCTCGCGGCTTCGATCGAGCCATGATGCCCTTCCGCGATCTGCTTGGCGATGGCCAGCCCCAAGCCGCTGCCTCCCATCCCGCTGTTGCGCGACGCGTCCCCGCGATAGAATCTTTCGAAGATAAACGGCAACGATTCGGCGGGAATGCCCGGACCGTTATCTTCAACGATTAATAGCGCATGGGCTTCTTCGGCCCCCACGCGAATACGGATCCTCTTTTCATCCGTGTGCATGAACTTCGCGCTGTTCTGGATCAGGTTGCCAAGCGCGCGCTTCAGCTTCGAGCGGTCTGCCAGGACGATCAAGGGACCCGGAAGCGACAGGTCCTGGTCTACTTCGATGCCTTTGCCCTCCAGGTCCCAGACGGATTCCTCAGCAGCATCGCGCGCGAAAGCAATCAGATCGATACGCTCGAATGAATAAGGCTCGCGTTTTAAATCCAGCTTGGAATACAGCAGCAGCTCGTCGACCAGCCTTCCCATGTCGTTTACCTTCGCGTTGATGGTGCCGACGTATTTATCGAGCTTGTCCGGCGAATCGGCCAGTCCGTCCCGAATGCCTTCTACGTAGCCTTTAATCGTCGTAATCGGCGTTTTGAGGTCGTGCGAAATGTTGGAGATCAGGCTTTTTCGATTTTCTTCGTATTGGAGCTGAAGCTGGATGGATTCGTTCAGCCTTCGTCTCATCTCTTCAAAAGACTGGCTTAGCTGTCCGATCTCGTCGCGCGACTGCGGCTTCAATTCGAATTCGAGATCCCCCTCCTTGATCTGCACGGCCGACCGCTTCAACAATTCCAGGGGACGGACCATCGTCCTTGTGATGTAACGATATAGAAGCACGCCGGTCAGCAACATGACGGCAAGGAGCACGACGACAAGAATCGGAAGCAAAGTTCGGACAAGCTCCGCAAAAGGGCTTCTTTCTTTCATTACGTACAAGCTGCCGTACGATCCGTCCGGATAAGAAAAGTCGAATTTGGCGTACGAGAAAAAACGGTTGCCCACATTCAGCGTGCTCCGAATCGAGAGGTTGGCGGCATCGTAGTCCGGCAGCGCAGACAACATCTGAGGTTCGCCGATCGACGGCGAGGCATAGAGCAGCTTATCGTCCTTCCTGACGAACAATCCGGCTTGAACCATTTTTAACTGACGATCGTAATCCGCCAGTACAGCCTCGTCCGTCAACCGTCCGGCATCCTGCTTGGCCTCGTACTTGAGATCCAGGAAGATCGTTTCTTCCTCGTCCGTTAACGGATGCAGGGAATAATGGATTTTGTAAAAGCTGCTGATGCTTTTCATATCGCCCGTTATCGCGACCGACAGCAAGTACGAGGTCATCAGGATAAGAATGAGGGCAACGGCCAGCACCGAACCGAAGCTTAGCAGCAACCGAACGCGGATGGACATCCGCCTCTCCCCCTTTCCTTCCGGTGCTTCCGGTTCTTCCGGTTATGGTTGCGGAGCGGACCGCATCCGGCGATGAAGCTCCTTCACTTGCGCCGCCAGTTCCGGAGCCGGTCCTTCGACCTCCGTATTCCGGATGACTTCCTGAATCCGTAAAGTGCGTACCTTTGGCTCGGGAGCCCCCCATTCGCCAAGCCACTCGGCCAGCTGCGCGGAGGAGCTCGCGTATACGATGCGGCCCAGTTCGACCCAGCCATGAGCTGCCGCGCACATCGGGCAATGCTCGCCGGACGTATACACGGTCGCTTCCCGCCGCTGCTCGGGCGTCAGGTGATTAGCCGCCCAGCGGGCGATCGCGAATTCCGGATGCTGCGTATGGTCTCCGCCCGCCACGCGATTGCGGTCTTCCATCAGAACGCTGCCGTTGCCCGCTACAAGGATGGAGCCGAAGGGTTCGTCGCCGGCATCCAGCGCTCCCTCTGCCAGCTCGACGCAGCGGCGCAAATGCATCAGATCGATCTCATTAATCATGATTGTCCCTCCTGTTCTTTCTTATGCCATCATGGTAGCATGAGGAGATCCATATGAAAAATATTGATTTCTTCGAGCTTAACCAAGATTATTCGTATAGGTATAGATGCGAAAGGAAGGTCGGCTATGGACATACGGCAGTTGCGTTATTTCGCTGCCATTGTGGAGGAAGGCACGGTATCGGGCGCCGCCAAGCGTCTTCACCTGTCCCAGCCCCCGCTAAGCCAGCAATTAAAGGCAATAGAAGAGGAGCTTGGCGTCCTGCTGATGGAGAGAAACGGGAAACGACTGGAGGCGACGGAAGCGGGCAATCGTTTGTATGCGTACGCCTTGCAGATGATCGAGCTCTTGGAGGCGGCCAAATCGGAAGTGACGGAAGTCGGCAGCGGGCTGAACGGCCGGCTCTCGATAGGCGTGAATACCCTGTCCGTATCAGGCCTTTCCCCGGCTCTCCAGATGTTCCAACGGCAGTATCCGAAGATCACCTACAAAATCCATCAAGGGGAATCTTCACATCTGTGCCGCTTGGTTCGAGGACGCGAGGTTGAACTCGCCTTTATCCGGCTGCCGCTTGATCTTGGGGATGATCTTACGGTCTTGCATCATGGACAGGAGCCCTTCTATGTAATCTCCTCGTCGGATAAGCATTTGTTCGGGGAGATGCGGGAGCTCTCTCTTGCAGACATCGTCGACCTCCCGCTCCTGCTTCCAAGCACGCAAGGACTCGGCGTCCATTATTTGATTCTGAAATCGTTTTCCGAACTTCGACTGGAGCCGAGGATCCTGGGGGAATGCTCCGATATCGGCCTCTTGATGAGCCTGGTATCCGCCGGTTCCGGCGTCGCCATCGTTCCGGAATCGCTGCTTGGCCATTATCCGGGTTATCCGATCGTCAGCCGGAAGCTATCCGGCGAATTCATGCCGATGTCGCCGATCGGACTTGTGGCTCTTCGCAACCATCGCCTGTCCAAGGCAGCACGGAACTTTATCGATCTTTACCAGTCGAGGACGTAAGTGTAAAGAAAAGAGCCGTTGCACTAAATACGTGCAATCGGCTCTCGTTCTGTTACCGTAACTCTATATTTGAAATGCCACATTTCATTGCGTACTCCAAGCAAAAAATTATCGAGCGGGCGTGTAGCGGAGCAGGACGACGCCAGAGGCGAAGGGTTTCGTCTCGGCGAGCTTCAGTTTCAGTCGCTCATGGATTCCGCCCAACAATTGTGGGCCGTGCCCGGCAACGATCGGATTTACGAGAAAGTGATATTCATCCACCAAGTCCAACTGCGCAAGGGTCGAACCGAGACCGGGACCGCCGTTCACGAGCAGGTTCTTCCCTTCTGCCGTAAGCCTCGGCACCTCTTCGGATACAGGCCCCTTCAACAAGAAAGAATTATGCCACGACACATGATCCAGCGTCCGAGAGAAAACGTACTTGGGCTTCTCGCTAAGCTTGCGCGCGAAATCAACGATAAACGGAGGTCCTTCGCCGCTGCGCGCAATGGCCGGCCAGAATTGCTCCATCAGTTGATAGATTTTACGTCCAAAAAGCCCGGCATCGGCCTGGTCCATCAAGTCTGCCGTATACTGATGAATCTCCTCGTCGGCTATCATCTGCGCGTGATCGCAGCACCCGTCCAGCGTTACATTCATTTGCATGACTACTCGTCCCATATGCCGCCTCCTTTTTAACTGTATTTTACCATTTTGAGGCGTCCTGGTTTCTCGTGGATTGCTGAGAATGGCCGTTGCGATAAATAAGTTGTTGGCCGCTAGCAGAATTCAATAAAATGATCTTTTAAATAGACGATCTCATCCGCGATATCACTGACGTACTTTTCATTGCTTACGGGCAACAGAACCGCCGCGTCATGCTCTTTCAACACTTGAAGGAATTTTTTATTATGGGCATTCAATAGGCTTGGAAACCATTGAGACTCGATCCAAGGCGCACAGAATAAGGCTTTCTGAAAACTAAATCCAATGGCAAGCGAGGCTCTCCGTTTTTCGATTCCGTTGATTTCTAATGCTCTGTCCGCTCTGTTGCTTAACCCGAATAGCTCACAAATTTCTTGAACGTTATATTTGTTATTCGAAATTTTTATTCCTTGCAAAATTTGATCTTTTACTGTGATTCTTTTCTTGAAATATTGAGAAAATGTTTTTTCCCCGTAGGGATGCTCCGCTACCCCTTCCCCGATGTAACAAGAAAAGTGTTTCATGTCCTCATTGCCGATCCATTTTTGGTTCATCGTTATGCTTGAACTGCTCTTGTAGTAAATGTCTTTTCCAGAAAGTAAATAAGATAACAGCCATCCTCCAAGTCCCAATCCACCGATAATGCCATAGATACGTCCTGATTTAATATCAATCGATAAATCACTCACCCTATCGATCATCGAGAAACGGTTAAATATTGTCGGGCTTGAATGGTAATTTAAATCTTTAATCGTTAAAAGAAATGGAGTGTTCATAAAGTCCCTCTATTCCGCTAAGCTTTTCTGTCAGTTTGAATTATAGCATCCTATCCGAGCCAATCGTTATTTCTGTATTGTTCCTTCGTTGGTTAACCTCTCTTTATCCTTCAAAGAGAAAACGCCAGGCTCCCAAGTCTCAATATGTTCGTATCCGCCAATAATGTCTTCATTAACTTGATAAATATAAGCGTATAGATTTTTTCCGCTGTTATGTTTTTCACTCAGCAAGTAGGTTGTAAGAGAGATCTCTTTGTTCAAATATGGCTTTAAATCAACAATGGCTGCGATACTGGGATCCGACGTAAAAACCAACATGAATGTTGCGGTGCTTCAACGCGTACTCAGTGTTCATTGTAACAGTCCCTGTCGCTTCAATAGCGGACCGTAAACATAAAAAAGACTGCCGAGCGTTTCTCGACAGTCTGAGCAGAAGCGCCAGCTCCTGTTTTCTTTCAGATGCAAAGCTGAAACTTGACGAGGCAACCTACGGTTCTAGTAAGTACCAAGCGTGGCGCCCGACGTGATCGCATAGTCGGAGGTCAATACGACCTTGTAGTTGCCGCTGGGCTGATTGCTCGCGAGGTTGTACCATCCGCCGATCGTCTGGCCCGGTCCGATGTAGGCGGAGTTGCTGCCGACATACACATCTCCGGATGAGGTGACGCGGTAAAGCGTCATGTTCATCGCGGTGCTGTTAACGGAGCTCGTATTGGTCCATGCGCCGCCGACGCGGATATTCCCTGATAGAGCGCTCGTCCACGTTCCCGAGAAAGCTTGAGTCGTCGCCGAAATGGACGCGGATGCCGTTTGACCTGTACCGTTAATCGCGACTACCCGCACCGCGTAAGTTCGGCTCGGCGTACCGCTGAATGTATACGAGTTGCCGCTTGTAGTGCCGAGAAGCACATTGTCTCTGTACACTTCGTAGCTTACGGCATTGGTGGCTGTCCACGACAAATTGACGGACGAATAAGTGCTCGTGTACGCAATCGAAGGCGCCGTCGGGGCCGGAGCGCAGCCGAGCGTCGTGGCGGCCGCCGAAGTCGTCGCATAGCCGCTTCCGCCGGCAACGGTAAACGTATAAGCGGTACACGGCGTCAGTCCGTTTACAATCATTCCGTTGCCTGCATAGGTCGTCAGATAGCTGCCGTTCTGATAGACCGTCACGACCCCTTCGCCAGGCTGGAGTGTCCAGTTCAACTGCAGCGAATTAGCCGTGATGTTGGTGATCGCTGCGCTCACTGCAGCACTGGCCGTCGTTGCCGGCAGCGCCGATGCCAGGATCAAGGCACCCATTAGCCATTTGCGAAATTTCATCATACACGTCCTCTCAAATTGGAGTGAATTGGTAGCGGATCGAAGCAACGATAATCTAACATGCAGCCTTACGCCTATTCAACTATTTGCATCTATTTATGTAATATTACGCATATTTACCATTGAATCGCACCTAACAATATGGTTCCCCTTTGCGGATCCATGCTTGCCGCTTCTATAGGTATGTGCAAAATTACAATAGTTATAGACATTCTTATTTTTATCCATAGTTGGTATTGTATATCTGAAATTGAATAATGCGCGGTGGATGGTCGGCGATCACTCTCGGAGACTCGGGCGAGGGGCGAGCCGGGCCGGAAAAACGCGTATAGCTGGAGAAAAGCGGAGGTGATCGACGCTCGGAAGCCCGCGCTTACCCGAAATGCAAAAGCAAGGCTTGCATCGCAGGTTAAATCTAGTGCATTTTTTAACTACATTTAATATGCCAAGGAGGCTACTCATGTCCACTCGTATTCAAGTCCTGAAAAAGAGGTCTACGATCGCTCTGCTGCTCACGCTTCTGATTGCCGCTGCGCAATTGTCGTTTAATCTAAGCAGCGCATCCGCTTCGTACAACCTTGCTCTGACCCGGTATGTATGGGCAAGCAGCGGTGCCAATCCTTCCAATGCCGTGGACGGCGGACAGAGTACCTTCTGGCAGCCGAACTTTGGCGCGGCGGGTTGGATCACGGTCGATCTCGGCAGCGTTCAGTCGGTTAACCAGATTGTCCTGAAAACGCCGACCTATGGCCACTTCGTCGAAGCGGTAACGATCCAGACCAGCAATTCGACGGACGACAGCAGCTTTGCGACCCAATCGACCAGCACCCAAGCCTTCTACTCCGCCAACTACTATACGGTCACGATCAATCTGCCGAGTACCGTCAGCACGCGATACGTTCGCGTAAACGTAGCGCCGGTCAGCACAGCGACGATGATCGGCGAGCTTGAAATTTACGGACCGTGACCTGTAATCGCCGGCGCGAAGCGCTTCTGAAGTCGGAGTCTAGACGTAACGTCATGCTTGCATAGACAAAAAAGAGCAGCCCGCAAGCTGCTCTTCTTAACATTGCTTTGGTTAATCTTTCATCTTTTCGTCCAACCACTTCGCCTCGTGTTCGAATAGCCTGCCCGCCTTCGAGGTGCGCAGCGCATGCAGCAGTTTTATGACCTCATCGTTATGGGGCGCTATTCTGTTGAGAAACGAAATGCCGTGCATCAGTTCGCTGATTGGAAGCTGCCCGCCCCCTTTGCGCTGCCGCGATACGATCGTTTTGACCCGGCGCATAACGGTTCCCGTTTCCGAGTCGCCGCCCCATCGGTCGATAGCTTCCATCGCACTCCATTTCACGTCAGGCGACCTGTCGTTTTCAAGCGCCGCCACAAATAAGGACAGTTGAGCGCTATCCCCAAACTCGGCTGCAAAACGGATGGCCAGGCTGCGAATCTCGCTATTCGGCGATTCGACGAGCGCCAATACATCCGGGAGTGCCTCTTCCAGACAGAGATGCTTAAGCGCCCACAACGTATAGATGATGTCACATTCGTCGTTCGAGTGACGAATGATCTCGATCAACCGCCCCTTCGCGTCTTGCGGCCGGCAGCGGGCCAGCACCCGAAGCGCTTCCCTGCGGATCGAACCGTCGCGCGATTCGGACAATGCGAGAAAGGGGGCGGCGTCCGGCACTTCCGGTACGCGCGCGAACGACCACATCATTCGCGACTTCATTTGTATCTTATTCGTTTTCTCGAACTCGCCCAGCATCAAGCGGACAGCCCTCGCGTCCCCCGTATTTATCGCCAGATGGCTCCATAGGAAGCAGACGTTCACCCTTGTATCGTCGTCCTGCGATTCCTCGAGAACTTGTGCAGCAGTATCGATCACGGCTGGATCGTCCAGCCGTTCTGCATCCCGCAGCGCTTTCCAAGAAACTTGGTCTTGCGAATTCCGAACCTCCCTGCCCTGCTCATCCGTCTTGATCGTCATGCGATGCAGCAAGTCTCGAATGTATGGAGTGCCTTTACTCATATGCTGCCCTCTCCCATTCTCGTAGAACGTCAATTACAAATACCATAACGCGAAAAAGAGCCTTATTGCAATGAGGTTCGCAATAAGGCTCTGTTCGATTGCTAAGCGGTTACTTACGACTCCTGATCGGACTGAGAATCCGCTATTCTTGCTTAGAGCGCCGAATCCGGTTCGCTTCGGACACAGAATACACTATCTGCGGGATTACCAGTCATATTGGGTAGCGTCAAGAAGTTTGTGTAAGTAAGGCATCTCATCGTTATACGCATGTAGATGTCGAGAAGTTGGGGGACGCAGCCCAAGCGAAGGCGCGGGAGTTCTATTCCGCTTTTTCCATTGCATGAGC
>NZ_JBHRYU010000067.1:0-15984 GCF_042649185.1 Cohnella sp. GCM10012308 | reverse complement strand
CCGCCGCTAACTCAGTATGTAGCAAGCTACAAACTAAATCCGCTCGACTTGCATGTATTAGGCACGCCGCCAGCGTTCGTCCTGAGCCAGGATCAAACTCTCCATAAAGGGTAGTTCGACTTGCTCATGATAAAGCTGGTATAACTTTTGCTTCGGCCCCGAAAGGCTTCAGCGTCCGTTTGTTTTAACGCTCGATGTTCAGTTTTCAAGGAGCAATCTTTTAAAGCTCGTCCGCTTCATTTCCGAGGCAGGAATTAGATCTTATCATAATCTCGCGACACTTGCAACACCTTTTTTTCAACCATTCGAAACTTGGAATATGTATTCAGCCATTCCGAACCGTGTTCACCGGGCGTTGCAAAAGGCACAAGAAGTAATTTAACACATCCACGCTCTACTGCGCAACCCCTTTTTCAAAATAACTTTTCATCCGTCTGTCAGACCAGGAACGCGTAAGGATTGAGCAAATATCGCCATAGCTCTCCCTCCGTTCGATGCTATGCTGAGATCATAGCCAGACCAACCATCTTATATTAGAAAGAAAGCGAGGCGAAACGCTTTTGTCCTACCTATCGTTAAGCACTTGGAGCTTGCACCGGCTGCTCGGTCCGCTCCGATGGACAGTCTGGGATGCCGACGGCGAACGTCATATCGTGAACGAACAAGACCAGCCTCAAGCGCTCACGCTGCTGCAATTACCTGCCGAGGCCGCAAGAAGAGGCTATTCAGCCGTCGAAATCTGCCACTTTCATTTTCCGGGCACGGATCCGGCTTACTTGAACGAGCTTCGGGAGGCGTTCCGCTCTTCGGGCATCCGCTTCGATACGCTGCTGTTGGACTATGGAGACCTGACGGCCAAGGATTCGAAAAGGCTATCGGAGGATTTGGCGCTTATGCGACGGTGGATCGACGCGGCGGCGCTCTGTGGGGCCAGGCAAATACGAATCGTCGCCGGCGAAGCCGACGGATCGGACGATGCGGCATTGGCGCAGTCCGCTAAAAATTTGCGTGAATTGGCTGTCTACGCAAAAGGAAAACACGTCACCATCGTAACCGAGAATTTCAAAGCGTTGACCGCTACCGGCGATCGTTGCCGCGAACTGAGCGCATTGACCCAGCCCGAGGTGCGCTGGATTACGGACTTCGGCAATTTCTCAGGCGCGCGCAAGTACGACGAACTCGATATGCTCCTCCCGCATAGCGTGTCCGTACATGCAAAGGCTCAATATGACGATCGGGGCTTGCCCGATCGCGCGGAATTCGAGTTGTGCCTGGATCGAGCGATCGGAAGCGGCTTCGACGGCGCGTACGTATTGATCTACGATGGCCCTGGCGACATGTGGGAAGGACTGGCGCGGATCAAGACGATCGTCGAGTCTCGTCTAAACGAAGCGCAATAAAAAAGTTGCCCCGCATGCTCGGCATGCGGGGCTGTTGGATAATACTATTATAGAACGCGTTTGGCAGTCACGTACCTTTCCTTCCAGTAGGCGCTGTTCATGCTGGATACGGTGACCCCTTGGCTTGTGCTGGCATGGAGAATCTTGCCGTCTCCGGCGTAAATGGCGACGTGCCCGATCCAGTTGTTCGAGGAGCTGAAGAAAACGAGATCGCCGACGCTGAGCGAAGCCTTCGCTACCTTTGTGCCTTTGGAAGCCATGGCTGCAGCCGTACGAGGCAGCGTCGTGCCTTCTTTTCCGAAAATATATTGTACGAACGACGAGCAATCGAATGCGGAAGTCAAGCCGCTAGTGGCGCCATACAGATACGGCGTGCCTATGTATTCCTTGCCGAACGAGAGCAATGCAAGCGATTCTTCGGTTGCTGCAGATGCCTTGGAAGTTCCCAGTGCGGACGCGCCTCCGAATAACAATCCGGCGGCAAGGACGGTAGCGACGACAGGTTTGACCAGCTTGCGTACGTTCATAGGTTAAGATCCTCCGTGCAATCGTAAGTTATTCTTGCTTGGGATTGATCTTAACACATCTGAATCACCCTCTTTTTCCCAAAAAGAAAGCAAATCCGCAGATATCGCCGCTTTAACGCCTATTGTTAAAATAGCCTGAGAAAACGTTAATGATAAAAACCGCCGGGATAATCTCCCCGGCGGTTCGTTGTTTAACGTCTGTCGTCGCTCGTGTGACGGGAACGCATGCCTGCAAGACCGAGCAAGCCCAGCAAGCCGAGCCAGCCCCAGTTCGATCCGCGACGCGTCTCCGTGGTAGCCTTAGCTCTGTAAGTGCCATCCACCGACCGCGTGTGGTAAGTCCCGCCTGTAGCCGGCGTATTGTAGCCGGTATAGCTGCGGGCGTTATAGTTGCTCGAAGTCGTGCCGGTGCCGGAGTAAGGACTGACCGTCCCCGTCGAATAAGAACGGTAACCGCCCATCGTACCGCCGGTGCCCATGCCCGAAACGCCCGTATCGCCCGTGCCGTACATGCCGGTCGTGCCATGCGTGCCGTAGGTTCCAGTCGTACCGTAGGTTCCGCTCGTACCGGTCATTCCGTATGCCGTCGGAGTCGGCGAAGGGCTCGGTACCGCCGTCGAATACGAAGTGGCGTAGGCCGGAACGGCCAACATCATGGACAAGCACGTACAGGCTGCTGCTTTGCGAAGCGTCGATTTCAAAATGTGTTCCTCCTCGGGAATGGGATTGACAAGTCCAAGCGCGAATGCCCTTGTAATGTCCCTCGCATTGCCCGTGCGCATACCGTGAGAAAACTGCCATTCCGCTCAATCGCACCCTGCTTATGCAGCATGTCGCAAAAAAGTGCCGAAGCTTATTTGAACGCGCTTAGCGGCACCGCAAATTCCGGCATGCCGGCAGCGTACGGCGTATATTCATATTGCTCGAAGTAGACGACGACGGCTCCGTTTTTCATAAAAAACGGTCTGTCGGCTTCAATTGTTTTGAATGGCGCCAGCAGGTCCAGCTTACGTTCTTTGATCTGAGTCTGGATCGCGCGATTAATGATCGGGACATAATCCGCGCTGCCGCCTGCGACATCTTTAAGCGTAAGCAAATTCCCCGTTTTCAGGTCGAACGTATAAGGTACGCGTTCCGTTCCGCCATGCGCTCCGCCCAAATAAACATAGTAATCGACGTACAAGCTAAGCAGGCCGGCTGAATTCTGAGCGATCGTGTAAATGCCCTCGTACTCGACCGGCGGAATGTTTGTATCCGGGTAGCTCTTTTCGGCATCCGCGTTGTCTTTTGCCGCTTTTTCAAGCGTTTGGCGGCCGGACGCCGCGTATTTTTCCGCATCGGCCTTCAGCTTGGCGTTTATTTTTGCTTGCGCTTCCTGATTTTCCATGCCGGAGAATACTGGATAGGAAACAGTTAGCGACAGCTTGGTCGCCGCATGCGTCAGCTGCTCCGTCTTCCAGGATAGACCGTTCTCGGCGATCGGCGCAATGGATACCGTTTTGGAGGAAGCATCGTAGCCGATGCTGTATCCGAAGCTCTCGAGTACGAACCGCAGCGGCACAAACGTCGAGCCCGCCTGGATATAAGCTGGCGAAGCGTACAGGCGCTCTCCGTTGAGTCGATATTCCGATGCGGGCGTCAGTTGCATCGTACGGCCGCGTCCGGTCAACGTCGTTACCTTTGTCTTCGGATCCCACGACGTGGCGATGCCGAGCTGGTCGTTCAGCGAACGCAGACCGATATAGGATTCTCCATTCACGAGCGCCGCCGGCAAATATACCTTCTTGCCGTCGATCGCGAACGGCCGGGCCGAAACTTGAAGTTGCGTCTGTGACGCGGCAGCGTCGGCCCGTGCAGTCCCGGCAACGCCCGCAACTCCGGCGACCGCCAACGTTGCGGCTAGCGCGGCGATTTTAGCCCGGCGCAGCACAAACGAATGGGATGCTTTGCGAATCATAGCCATAATTGCGGCCTCCTCAAGTTGATTTTGTATGTCTCAAGGCCTTTACCCCATATTGCGCTTTAAAGATCAGAACCCGTCAAAAAGCCGTACGGTAGAGCGCCTTGTTCTCCAGTCCCCTGATCATCGGCGTCCAGGATTCGCCTTCGGGAATTGCGCCCAGCGCATCCTCCGCCATTTGCAGCTTGGCATCGAGCGAATCGATAAAGTGCAGCGCGATAGCTTCGGCCGTCTGGGGCTGGACAGGGCTGCCCCACTCGCCGAGATTATGATGCGAAAGAATTAAATGCTGCAGCGCGACGACCTTTGCCGAATCGGCGGAAATGCCAAGCTTGAGCGCCGCCTCGGTCACCCAGGTCGAAGCGAGGGCGATATGTCCGATCAGTCTGCCTTGCAGGCTGTATTCCGAGACGATGCCAAGACTTGCGGTCAGCTCCTCGGTCTTGGCGATATCGTGCAGCAAAATGCCTGCGCGGAGCAGATCGGCGTTCAGAAACGGACGCTGGCGGCAAATGAACTCCCCGATCTCAAGCATGCGGACGGTATGGTAGGCCAAGCCCGAATAATAGTTGTGATGATGGGTCTTGGCCGCGGGATAATGAGATAGCTTATCCCCTACCTTTGCCAAGCAATAGTCGACGAGTCCGCGCAGCTCTGCATCCGCGATCTCGGAGGCCGTCCGCTGGATCGTGCGTACCAGGTCGACGGCGGCGATCGGCGCGGCCTTGATGAAGTCGGCGATCGCGACGCCGTCTTGTTCGACCGCCGGACGAATCCGATTAATCTTGAGCTGCAGCTTCTCCCGGTAGAGCTGAACGACGCCCTGCACCTTGACCAGGCCCATCGGCGCGAACTGGCTCTTCTCGGCGGGAGAGACATCCCAGTACTTGGCCGGCAGTTGGCCGGAGGCGTCGCAAAGCACGATGTCGAAATAGTCCTTGGCCGGCGTTCCGTTCGTCTGCTTGACTTCGAATTCGCGCAGCAGATAGAAGCCGACGAACTCGTTCCCGCTGTTCATTTCCCTAATTAACGTCACGTGGGCATCCCTGCTTTCCTTCTCTTGCAGACAGTATAGCAGAATCGCACGAAGCCTACTAGGAACTGGAAATGACGCTCTTCTCATGCGCAATCTATTTAATAGACGACGCAGCGACGCAAAAAGTTGAAGACAATCGCGATGTTTGGAGAAACTCGGCGTTGGCTAATGAATGATATAAGGAAAGGAGTTGACAGGCCATGCCAAATCAACATGTTGTGCCTCACGAGAAAGGCTGGGCAGTGCGCGGCGAAGGCTCGAGCCGGGCGGAGGTTGTGACGGAAACGAAGCAGGAGGCGGTCGAAGCGGCGCGCAGGCTGGCGCAGGCGCAGCGTTCCGAGCTCGTCATTCACGGCAAGGACGGCCGTATCCAGACCAAGGACAGTCACGGCCACGACCCTTACCCGCCTAAGGGCTGAACGAGCGCCCTTCAATTCCTCGATCCTGAAAAGGAAAACGTGCCTGAACTTATATCGCGCTATTAGAGGCAAAAAGAAAAGCGGGACGAGGCAGATCAAACGATCTGCTGTCGTCCCGCTTTTGCGGAGCGAATCCCTATGCAGTTGCCTTGCCGTTACACCATGACCTTGCAAATGTCGTTGGTGAACTCGACCGGATCCTCGATCGGCAGCCCTTCGATGAGCAGCGCCTGGTTGTACAGCAGCGCCGTATAAAGGCCGAGCTTTTCTTTATCGGATTCGAACGCGCTCTTGAGCGACTTGAACACGTCGTGGTGCGTGTTGATCTCAAGCACTTTGTCCGCCTTGACGTCCGGATTGTTCGGCATCATGCGCAGCACCTTTTCCATCTCGATCGTCACTTCGCCCTCGGTGGACAAACAGACCGGGTGCGAACGAAGACGCTTGGAAGCCTTGACGCTCTTGACCTTGTCGCCAAGCAGCTCCATCATCGCGCCGAACAGCCCTTCGTTCTCCTGCTGCTCCTGTTGCGCCTCCTTGGCCTCGTCCTCGGTCTCGATGCCCAGATCCCCGCTCGACACGCTGCGGAACTCCTTGTCCTTGTACTTCAAGATCATCTTGATCGCGAACTCGTCGATATCGTCGGTGAAATACAGAATCTCGTAGCCCTTGTCCGCGACCAGCTCGGTCTGCGGCAGCTTCGCGATGCGCTCGTTCGAATCGCCGGTCGCATAATAAATGTACTTCTGATCTTCCGGCATCCGGGATACGTAATCTTCGAGGCTGACCAGCTTCTTTTCCTTGGAGGAGTAGAACATCAGCAGGTCCTGCAGCGTATCCTTATGCATGCCATAGTCGCTATAGACGCCGTACTTCAGCTGGCGGCCGAACGCTTGGTAGAACTTTTCGTACTTCTCCCGGTCGTCCCGCTGCAGACGCGTCAGCTCGCCCTTGATCTTGCTCTCGATGTTCTTGGCGATCAGCTTGAGCTGGCGGTCGTGCTGCAGCATCTCGCGCGAGATGTTAAGCGACAGGCTCTCGGAATCGACCATGCCCTTCACGAAGCTGAAGTAGTCGGGGAGCAAGTCGCCGCACTTGTTCATGATCAGGACGCCGTTCGCGTACAGCTCGAGGCCCTTTTCGTATTCCTTGGAGTAATAATCGAACGGCATGCTCTCGGGAATGTACAGGATCGCCTGGTACACGATCGCGCCGTCCGCGCTGATATGGATATGCTTCAGCGGCTTGTCGAAGCCGTAGTGCTTTTCGTTGTAAAAATTCTCGTAGTCCTCGTCCTTCAGCTCGCTCTTGTTTTTGCGCCAGATCGGCACCATGCTGTTGACGCGCTCTTCGTCGGTATACGACTCGTATTCGCTCTCCGTGCCTTCCTTGAGGCGGCTCTTGGTTGCGTTCATCTTGATCGGATAGCGGATAAAGTCGGAATACTTCTTGATAATGGAACGAAGACGATACTCCTCGAGATACTCGTCGTAGTTGTCGTCCTCGGTGTTGTCCTTGATCTTGAGCGTAATCTCCGTGCCGACCTCGTCCTTGCTCGCAGGCTCGACCGTATAGCCTTCGGCGCCGTCGGATTCCCACTTGTAAGCGGTGTCGCTGCCAAGCGCGCGGCTAACGACAGTGACATTGTCAGCGACCATGAACGCGGAATAGAAGCCGACGCCGAACTGGCCGATGATGTCGTGGCCTTCCTTGGACTCGTTCTCCTGCTTGAAGGCCAGCGAGCCGCTCTTGGCGATGACGCCCAAATGCGTCTCCAGCTCTTCGCGGGTCATGCCGATGCCCGTGTCCCGGAGGATCAGCGTGCGAGCGGCCTTGTCCGGTATGACCTGAATATAATAGTCGTCTTTGTTGAACACGAGCTGATCGTCGGTAAGCGCCTTGTAATAGATCTTGTCGATGGCGTCGCTCGCGTTCGAGATCAGCTCCCGCAGGAAGATCTCCTTCTGCGTGTAAATGGAGTTGATCATCATCTCCAGCAGCCGCTTGGATTCGGCCTGGAACGGTTTCTTTTCCATCGCTCAACTCTCTCCTTCAATCCTGCGCATAATGTTAGCACTCTCTATCCAAGAGTGCTATTTTCCTTCTTTTTTATAACACTGGATTCTCGGTAAAGTCAATACGAAGCCCGGCTTTCGCCTGTTTAAATGGCAGGAAAAACATCGACGAACAGCGTGCCTGCTTTGAAGGAAACGCAGGGCAGCCTGTCCGAGACGACAAGCTCGTCCTCCGCGAATAAATCGACGATCTCATAAACGCCGGCTTCTCGCAAAATATATCGCTCGAGCGTTCGCGTGCCGATATCGACGATCCAATACTCCGGAACGCCATGCTTAGCATAAATCCTGCTCTTCTTTACCCTGTCCCGATGTCTGGAGGAAGGAGACAACACCTCGACGGCAAGATCAGGCGCCCCCTCTATGCCCCGACGGGTAACGATATCCAATCGGCTGCGGTGGATGAGCACCAGATCCGGCTGGACGACGTTCTCCGGGCTGAGTATGACATCGAGCGGGGCAGTCAGAACAAGATATTCCGTATTGCAGCTTTGCTTCAGCAGATAAGCCGCTTCGATCGAGACGGACTGATGCGAAGCGTTCGGCCCCGGAGACATCAGCTCGAGCACGCCGTCAAGAACCTCATAGCGATAAACATCGTCAGCCAGTTCTGCATATTTATCGTAATTGAAATTTTCCTCGCGCACATAAAGGGGCGTCTTCTTCGCGCCTTCGTCCGTCATTGACGTCCGTCTCCTCTCTCCAGCTAAATAAAAAGCACCCCGGCCAAGCAACACGCATGTGTTGAGCATTGGCGAGGTGCTTCCCCGTGCGGCCGCCGGCCGTCTTTTCTTCCATTATGCGCAGCCGGCGATGGCCTGTCAATCTCCGGCGAGCTCGCGCTGGAAAGCTGCGATGGCCCGGTATTCGTCCTTCAGGCTTCGCGAGACGCCGATAAAGATCGGCAGCAGCTTGTGATAGACGGAAGCATGCGCCGGATCCGGCACATGCCGGTGCGTGGCGCCGACCATGCCGGCCGCGACGTTCAGCGAGCCGATCCGTCCGGTCGCGTACAACCCGAGCACGGCCGCGCCGAGGCAGGAGCTCTCGAAGCTCTCCGGCACGATCAGCTCCTGGTCGAAAATGTCCGCCATCATCTGGCGCCACAGCGCGGACCGCGCGAAGCCGCCCGTCGCATGGATGCGGCGGGGACGGCCGATGCGTTCTTCCACGGCGAGCAATACGGTATATAAGTTAAAGATTACGCCTTCGAGCACGGCGCGCAGCATATGCGCCTTGCCGTGATGCAGCGTAAGGCCGAAAAACGAGCCTCTCGCGTTGGCGTCCCACAACGGGGAGCGCTCGCCGGTCATATACGGATGGAAAAGGAGACCTTCGCTGCCCGGCGGAACCTTGGCCGCGATGTCCATAATCAGGTCGTTCGGATCCATCTTAAGCCGCTTGGCGGTCTCGGATACCGACGATCCGAACTCCTCTCTCGCCCAGCGCAGCAGGACGCCGCCGTTGTTGACCGGCCCGCCGATCACCCAATGACGCTCGGTGAGCGCGTAGCAGAACGTGCGTCCCTTCGGATCTACCGTCGGACGGTCGGTCACGGTCCGGATCGCGCCGCTCGTGCCGATCGTCGCGGCCACGACGCCGGGCTCGATCGCGCCGACGCCAAGATTGGACAGCACGCCGTCGCTGGCGCCGACGATAAACGGCGTGTCCGCCGCAAGACCGGTCTCGCGGACGTACGAATCGTTCAAGCCGGCAAGCTGATGCGTCGTCGGCACGAGCAGCGACAGCCGATCGGCGGTCACGCCCGCCGTCGCGAGCGCTTCTTCGTCCCAATCCAGCCGCTCCAAATTCATCAATCCGGTCGCGGACGCGATCGAATGGTCGACGACGTACTCGCCGAACAGCTTGGCGAATACGTATTCCTTGATCGAAATGAACCGGCGCGCGGTCCGGAAAAGCTCGCTATGCGATTCGCGCAGCCACATCAGTTTGGTTAGCGGAGACATCGGATGAATCGGCGTGCCCGTCCGCAGGTAGATCGCATGGCCCGTTCCGTCCTCCCGCAGACGCTCCGCCCATGCGGCGCTGCGGTTGTCGCCCCACGTAATGCTCCGGGTGAGAGGCCGGCCCTCCTCGTCAACGGCAATCAGGCTGTGCATCGCAGAGCTGAAGGACACGAACAGCACGCGCTTCGGATCGATGGCGCTCTTGTCCATCACGCTCCCGAGCGTCTGAAGCACGGCCCGGAAAATCTCGTCCGGATCCTGTTCGGCAACGACAGGCGTAGGCGTATACAGCGGATACTCCACCGTCGCCTGCGTCACGACCTTGCCGTTCTCCTCGAACAGGACGGACTTCGTGCTGGTGGTACCGATATCGACGCCGATCATGTACATGGAGGCATGCATGGCTCAACCTTCTTCCCCTTCATTAATGAAATACGGCGCATGAATTCAGGCTGGCCGTTCTAAACAAAGACGCTGACCACCATAATAAGCGCAAGCGCTACGACGGACAGCAGCGTTTCCATCACCGTCCAGGACTTCAGCGTCTGCGGGACCGACATGTTGAAAAATTCCTTGACCATCCAAAATCCGGCGTCGTTGACGTGGGACAACACGAGCGAGCCCGCTCCCGTAGCGAGCACGGCCAGCTCGACGCTAGAGCCAGGACTTAGCGCCAGCACCGGGGCGACGATGCCGGCAGCCGTCGTCATGGCGACGGTCGCCGAGCCGGTGGCCACGCGGATCAGCGCCGCGACCAGCCAGGCGAACAGCAGGACGTTCACGTTCGCCTGCGTGGCGATGGCCGCGATCGCGTCGCCAACGCCGCTGTTGATCAGCACCTGCTTGAAGGCGCCGCCGCCGCCGATGATCAGGATGATGGAAGCCGTAGGCGCCAGACATTCATGCGTGAACCGGGAAATATCGGTTTTAGAAAAGCCTCTGGCAAAGCCGAGAGAGAAAAGCGAAAATACGACCGCGATCAGCAGGGCGACGACCTCGTTCCCGATAAACGCGCAAAATCGCGTCACGGGGTTGAACGCATGCGGGTCGGCGATGCTCGCGATCGAGCCCGCCAGCATTAGAATAACAGGCAGCAGAATGGTAAACAATGTAATGCCGAATCCAGGCAGGTCTCCCGTCTCCCGCGAGCTGAACTGCTTGGCGAGGTTTTCCGGCGGCGAGACGGCGATTCGCTTGCCGATCCATTTTCCGAACAGCGGTCCGGCTAGGATTGCCGTGGGCAGCCCGACGATGAGGGAGTATAGGATGGTCTTGCCCAGGTCAGCTTGGAAAGCGTCGATCGCGATCATCGGCGCCGGATGCGGCGGCACGAGTCCGTGCACCGTCGATAAGCCGGCCAGCACGGGGATCCCGATTTGCAGGAGCGGCATTTTGACCTTGCGCGCGACGATAAACACGATCGGAATGAGCAAAATGACGCCGACCTCGAAGAATACGGGAATGCCCACGATAAAACCGACGACCATCATCGCCCAATGGACCCGCTTTTCGCCGAACCGGTCGATCATCGTCGTCGCGATGCGTTCGGCCCCGCCCGACTCGGCCATCATCTTGCCCAGCATCGTGCCCAAGCCGATGACGATAGCGATGGTGCCTAGCGTGCCTCCAAGTCCGCCGGTCACCGACTTGATCAGCGCCTGGCCGTCCATGCCTGCCAGAAAACCGAGCAGCAGCGCCGAGAGCAGCAGCGTGACGAACGGGTTCCATTTGAACTTGGCGATCATAACGACCAAAAACAAGATAGCGAGCAGCGCCCAGACGAGCAGCGTCGCGTTATGTCCCATACCGAATAGCTGGTCCAAAATCCAAACCTCCGTTACTCTGATCGTTTTTGCGGATCCTTCTTCTAAAAATGGTATACCCAGCACACACGTATACTAGTCGACAAGTTTAATCGAAAGAAAAGCTTCAACAACCCGGACAGTCAAACGTTTGCCCGGAAGCTTTTGAAGCCATTAGCATGCTTAGGACCAAGTATTGCGAAGCGTCTGGCGCGAGTCGGCGAAATAGGACCGGACGACGTCCGCAATGCGCGCCTCGTCACCGGATTCGAGCGCGTCCGCAATGGCCTCATGCTTGGCCACGACACGTTCGAGCCGTTCAGAACCGCCCCCGAAAACCTTCTCTGTCGTCAACAGCATCACGGCGAGAACGATATAGCGGATGCTGTCCCACAAGCGCGCGATCCGAGCGTGCCCGGAAGCCGAGATCAGTCCGTCGTGAAACTGGAAATCAAGCCACGCGAACTCGGCGATATCCGCATACTTGGCGGCGACGCGCATGCTGTCGATGCGGTGACGCAGCGTCGCGATCAATTCGGGCGGGCAGGAAGTCGCGAGACGCTGCTGCGCAAAGCTCTCAATGAGGTAACGGACGTCGTACAGCTCGGCGATATCTTGGGCAGACAGCCCCTGAACGACCGCCCCCATCCGCTCAAGTCGGAGCAAGCCTTCGTTGGATAACGCTTTCAGCGCTTCCCTGACGGGCGAGCGGCTCGTGCCGAACTCCGCCGCGATTTTATTTTCCGAAATAACGTCGCCCTGCTTCAAGCTGCCGTCCACGATTCGCAGCCGCAGCTCGCCGGCGATCGCTTCTCCGCGAGATTGTCCTTTGAGCCAAGCGGCAGGATATTGTCGCATTGCTTCCAACCTTCCTTCTGCGTTCACAAACGGCGGTTCTAACACTTCAAACTTGTCGACAAGTCGACCTGTCTATATTAACTTGCGCAAACCGACCTGTAAATAGCCCCGCGCTTCGTCTCGTTGCGCATTGTCTCAATTACAGCACTCTCGAGAGCTTGCGGTATTCCCGCGGAGAGATGCCTTCGCCGGCCGTAAAGACGCGGCTGAAATAGTGAAGGTCAGGGTATCCGATCTTCGCTCCGACGGTCTCGACCGACCAGTCCGTCTCCCTAAGAAGCCTGCGGGCTTCGCGCAGACGAATCGACTGGATCATGCGCCCCGGGGGCAAGCCGGCGATCTGCTTGAACAGCTTGGACGCATAATCCTCGCTGACCTTGAGCTCCCGCGCGACGCGCTCGGCGCTCCAGGACCCGCCTGGCTCCTTTTCCATCGCTTCGACCATTTTGCGTATACGCTCGCGATGCACGGAATCGCTGCCGTCGGCGCCTTCGTCCCCTGACCTAAGCAGCATCGCGAGTATGCCCAGCATCAGAGACTTGCAAACGAGCTCGTAGCCGGTTCGACGCATCGTAAATTCGCCCACAAGACGATCCATGAGCTGAAAGCATTCGGGCCCGCAAGCGTATACGGCACGCGAAGATAGCGCATCGAGATCCGGCGCGATCGGTTCCTCCGCGAATTTATCCAAGTCCGGCTCCGCGTCAAGGTCGAACGATACCATGTCGCTCTCCGTCAATATCCGAAGACGTCCGTCAAAATCGAAGTGGATGCCGAGCAGCGTCGCGCCGTTCGCGGAGACGATGGCATTGCGGTGCGGCACGCCGGACGGGAGCACGACAGCCTCGCCCTCTCCGATCGTGTAGCGCGCGCCGCGCATATCGGTCGCCAGCTTTCCCTTGCACACGCAGATCAACTCAAAATCGTAAATATACCGCTCGGGCAGCGTGCCGGGCGGGAGCTTCTGGTATTGCGCATAATGGACGGTCGGCGACCAGTCCTTCGCCGGCAGCGGCCGTTGCAGCGGGAAGCGCGCAAAATCCATCCAAAGCCACTCCCTTCGTTCCCCCATTTTAACATAAGCGGTGCATTTAGAACGGAATCGTGCAAGTTTTAGCTTTCTTCTCTAAATGAACGCGGCTGCGCCTTCCTTATAATGAAGACAAATAAAACGCTTCCCAAGGAGGACTTCCCCGATGAAAAAAGGCATTAATATCTGGTCGTTCGGCGACGGCGTCTCGATTAAAGACGCGATCGCGACTGCCAAGGACGCAGGCTTCGACGGCATCGAATTGTCGCTGAACGAGACCGGCGAGCTCGGGCTGGAAGCAACCGACAGCGAGCTGGCGGACATCAAGCTGCAGCTGGCCGACACTGGACTTGAGCTGGCCGGCCTGGCGACCGGCTTGTACTGGTCCTACGCGATGACGAGCGAGACCGAAGCGAACCGCCTCAAGGCGATCGACGTCTGCAAAAAGCAGATCGAAACCGCGGCCAAACTCGGCGCGGACGCGATTCTGGTCATTCCCGGCGCCGTTGGCGTGGATTTCATCCCTGGCAGCGAAGTCGTCCCTTATGACGTCGCCTACGGCCGCGCGCTCGAAGCGATCACGAAGCTTGCCCCCGAAGCCGAAGCCGCCGGCGTATCCATCGGCATCGAGAACGTCTGGAACAAGTTCCTCCTCTCCCCGCTCGAAATGCGCGGGTTCATCGACGCGACAGGCTCCAAGTATGTCGGCTCCTACTTCGACGTCGGCAATACGGTCTACAGCGGCTATCCCGAGCACTGGATCCGCATCCTCGGCCACCGCATCAAAAAAGTTCACTTTAAGGATTACCGCAGACAAGCGGGCGGCTTGCACGGCTTCGTCGACCTGCTGGCCGGCGACGTCGACTACCCGGCGGTCGTCGCGGCGCTGCAAGAAATCGGCTATGACGGATACGTCACGGCGGAGATGATCCCGCAGTACACCCACCACACCAAGCAAATCATCTACAATACTTCCGGCGCTATGGACGCCATTTTGGGAAGGAAGGGCTAATCGCATGCTTAAAATCGGACTTATCGGCTTCGGCTTCATGGGAAGAATGCACTTCGACAACTATGTGCGACTGGCCGGCGAAGGCAAACAAGTCAAAGTCGTCGCCATCTGCGACGTCGCGATCGAAACGCTGAAAAACGCCAAAGCAGGCGGCAATATGGCGACCGCACAGGAGACTTACGACCTGTCGGGCTACGCGCTGTACGATTCCGTCGACAAGATGCTGGCAAACGAAGAGCTGGACATGATCGATATCACCCTGCCGACTACGCTGCACGCGGACCTGACGTGCGAGCTGCTCGAGAAGGGCTACCACGTATTTTGCGAAAAGCCGATGGCTCGCCGTTCGGACGAAGCGCGGCGCATGGTCGAGACGGCCGAGCGGACCGGACGCAAGCTGCAGATCGGACAGTGCCTCCGCTTCTGGCCGGCGTACGAGTACCTGAAGGCGAGCGTGGAAGACGGCCGCTACGGGGCTGTCAAGGGCGGCTACTTCTATAGAGGTTCTCACGCGCCGGCCGGTTGGTTCCTGAACGGCGACCTCAGCGGCGGCGCGCTGCTCGATATGCACATTCACGACACGGATATCGTGAACTGGCTGTTCGGCAAGCCCGAGCGCGTATCCACGATCGGACGCAACGTCATTCCGGGCAGCGGCTTCGACGTCGCTTCCACGCACTACGGCTTCGCGGACGGCAAGGTCGTCAATGCCCAGGTCGACTGGACGCTCGAAGGCGACTTCGGATTCGAGATGGGCTTCCGCGTCAACTTCGACGGCGCCAACATCATCCTCGGCAAGGACGGCCTGACCGTCAATCCGAAGGACGCGGCGGGCTTCCAACCGGAGCTGGCTGCGCACGACGGCTATTACGGGGAGCTCCTCAGCTTCACGAACGCTATCCTGAGCGACGAAGCCGTCTCCGTCTGCACGCCGGAGAGCACGCTCGCCACGCTCGAGATCGTCGAGGCCGAGCAGCAATCCGCCGAACGCGGCGGCGAATGGGTCAAGCTGTAAACGCAAGCGCAAGCGTAAAGAGCAACAAGCATGAGCATGAGGACCGCACAGCGATGTGCGGTCTTTTTGGTGCGCGGCAATGACGAATGACGGCGAGCGCATGCTGCGATGGAGAGGATGCTGGGTTGGCAGGCGTTAGGTGGCGGGACGCTGGGGTGGCGGGCGTTGGGGTGACCGGATGCTCGGGTGGCGGGCGTTGTGATGGCGGGACGCTGGGGTGGCGGGCGTTGGGGTGACCGGATGCTCGGGTGGCGGGCGTTGTGATGGCGGGATGCTCGGGTGGCGGGCGTTGGGGTGACCGGATGCTCGGGTGGCGGGCGTTGTGATGGCGGGATGCTCGGGTGGCGGGCGTTGGGGTGACCGGATGCTGGGGTGTCGCGATGTTGGAGTGGCGGGATGCTTACCTGGCGCGATAATGCAACAAATGCGGCTATGCCGGCCCTTGCATCGGCTGATTGCGCGGCGGCAGCGAGCTGCGGAGGTTCCAAGCAAGGTTTGAACGGATGAGAGATTTACGTTCCCATTAAGAAATAAAGCCGAAACTGAAGTCGGGTGGAACGTCTAGCACGGAGCCACCCGTCAGCCGTTCCGATGGGCCTGCGCATTGTCGCTCTCGTCGTTGTTTCGCCGCAATGCCTGCAAATATACATCTTTTTCTGCCGAAGGCGACCCTTTTGTTCAGAATTGATGCAAATGAGCAGGTATTTTCCTTCATCAGATGGATTTCCAGCTTGCGCTTTGAATTTACCTGCATAATTGGTTACTACTTAGGTGAGTTAGAACTGAAACTGCCCGTGAATGGCGAGTGAGAGGGATTTGAGGACGGAAAGGTTTTGTTTGAGGAGCGTGGAGACGACGGAGCGAATGCGTGCAAACTGCGTTG
>NZ_JBHRYU010000066.1:0-16504 GCF_042649185.1 Cohnella sp. GCM10012308 | reverse complement strand
CTGGAATGTTCAGCTCCTGCGCAATGTCCCCCACCGACTTCGTCTGCTCCTGAATGTACTTCACTGTACGCTGTTTGAACTCTTCGTTAAACCGTTGCCGCTGTTCACCCAAAGTGAACACCTCCTCAATATTTCTATTATCATAATTCGCTTGAGTAGGTGTCCACTTTTTATTCTAGCTGCAGTGGCATCGCTATTCGGTGCCGGGGAGCGTATCTGGCCGGAATAAGGATGTGTCGCATCGCTATTCGGTGCCGGGGAGCGTGTCTGGCCGGAATAAGGATGTGCCGCATCGCTATTCGGTGCCGGGGAGCGTATCTGGCCGGAATAAGGATGTGTCGCATCGCTATTCGGTGCCGGGGAGCGTATCTGGCCGGAATAAGGATGTGCCGCATCGCTATTCGATGATGGTGAGCGCCCCCAGTCCGAATAAACATGCGGGGTATCGTTATTTCGTGAATTGGACGCCGCCATCAATGCCGTAGGTGCGCTGCCGCTCTCGCGCGCGAGGTGCGGCAGCGCACCTACGCATCCAGCAGCTTCCGCAGCTTCTCCTCGGTGCGCGAGTCCGCGGCCGGCGTGTAGACGCTCAAGCGTAGATCGGCGCTGCCGTGCGCCTGAAGCGAGGTGAGATGGAACAGCATCTTGCCTGCTTTGGCATGCCTGAATTCCAGGGCGACCTCGGGCGCGCTGCTGACCCGGCTGTCGTTCCAGAGGCGCTCGAAGTCGGGATGGGCGGCTTTCATTTCCGCCAGAAAAGCCTCGTACCACTCATCCTCCACATACTGTCCGTAATAGGCCCGGAAGATCGCGAGGAAGCCGCTGGCGAACGACTCCCAGTTGACGGCCAGTCTGCGAAACTCCTTGCGCGTGAATACGAGCCTGATCATATTGCGATCCTCGGGCGCGATCCGGCTGAAATCCGCGAAGACGCGGACGGCCGCCTCGTTCCACCCGACGATCTGGCAGCGCCTGTCCGACACGATGGTCGGGCATTGCCGCAGCTCGTCCACGACGCGCGACAGCGAGGGCGTCATGACCGGCGGGGCTTCCCGCTCGTAGTCGACCCCGGCGGACGAGCCTCCGCTTTCGGCCAGCGAATAAAAGTATCTGCGCTCGTCGGCCGTCAGCCGCAGCGCCTCCGCCACGCACTCCAGCACGGCATGCGAAGCCTGGATGTCACGGCCTTGCTCCAGCCAGGTATACCACGTGCTGCTCACGCCCGCCAGCTGCGCTACCTCCTCCCGCCGCAGTCCCGGCGTCCGCCGTCTTCCGATATCCGGCAAGCCCACTTCCCCAGGGGACAGCTTCGCCCTCCGCGCCTTCAAAAAGGCCGACAACGCCTGCAACCGCGCCTGTTTGTTCATTCTGATCCGTCCTTTCGCACGAACGTTCCGTTAGCAGCCCCCAGTAACCGTCCGTCTGACCATTTTCTGCTTTATCGACAGCCCTGGCCCCCATGTCAATCTTGCTATATCCGGTCGCAGCTACCGCTAATAAGCTTTATTCAGGTATTCCTTATACCAGTATAACCTATAACTTGTACTAGGATATTCGCTTGTGAAATGATAGGACTATCGCAACGCACACAGGATGGAGGAGATCGGCATGGCAAGAGCGGTCATTACGGGAATGGGCGTCGTGTCGCCGCTGGGCGCGGACGTGGCTTCGTTTTGGAAGGGACTCGCAGAGGGACGCTCCGGCGTCCGGACGATTGAACATATGGATGTGTCAGGGTACAAAACGCGGATCGCGGGGCTTGTGCAGGATTTCGATGCGGAGGCGATGTTCGGTCGCAAGGAAGCGAGGCGGATGGACCGCTTCACCCAGTTCGCGCTCGCGGCGGCGGATCAGGCGATAACCCAGGCGGGGCTGGATATGGAAAAAACCGACCGCGAGCGGGTCGCCGTCTACGTCGGCTCCGGCACGGGAGGCCTCCGGACGCTGAGCGACAACGAGTCGCTGCTGCGCGAGCGCGGTCCAGACCGGGTTAGTCCGCTGCTCGTGCCGATGATGATCGCCAACATGGCCGCCGCGCAGATCAGCATCCGGTACGGCACGTACGGACCGACAATGTCGCCGGTGACGGCCTGCTCGATCGGCAACACGGCCATCGGCGAGGCGTTCCGGCTCATCCGCGCCGGAGAAGCCGACGTCGTCATCGCCGGCGGCGCCGAAGCGGCCGTGACGGAGCTGTCGCTTGCGAGCTTCGCCAACGCGACGGCGCTGTCCCGCCGCAACGACGAGCCCGAGCGGGCGAGCCGCCCGTTCGACGCTGACCGCGACGGGTTCGTGCTCGCCGAAGGCGCAGGCATCGTCGTGCTCGAATCGCTCGAGCACGCGCTGGCGCGCGGCGCGCGTCCGCTCGCCGAGGTGATCGGCTACGGCGCGAGCTCCGACGCCTACCACCAGGTCGCTACCCATCCCGAAGGCAGGGGAGCGGTCCAGGCGATGCGCGCCGCACTGCGCAGCGCGGGCATCGCGCCGGCGGACGTCGACATCGTCAGCGCGCACGCGACGAGCACCGAGCTCGGCGACGCGACGGAGACGCTCGCGATCAAGCAAGTGTTCGGCGAGCGCGCCGGCGAGGTGCCCGTCACGGCCAACAAGTCGATGACCGGCCATATGCTGGGCGCCTCCGGCGGCGCGCAGGCGATCGCGCTCGTGCAGACGCTGCGCGAGGGCATTATTCCGCCGACGATCAATCTCGATCGCGCCGATCCGGCCTGCGATCTGGACTATGTGCCGAACGAAGCGCGCCGGGGGCAGCATCTGCAGGTCGGCCTTTCCAACTCCTTCGGCTTCGGCGGGCACAATGCGGTCATCGTGCTCCGTACAATCGACGAGGTTTGATGCGAGATCGCACCGAATCCGGTTCGAGCCAGGCTGCCGACCACGGATGCCGTACAGCTCGTTTCAGCCGTCGGCATTCGTTCATCCCGTCCTTCATTTTGTTGTATAATGGGCACATCTGAGGGTGCGAGGAGCTGGATGAAGAAGATGTTCCATACGAAAAAGCTGCTGCTGCTCGGTTCGGGCGAACTGGGCAAAGAGGTCATTCTGGAGGCGCAACGCCTTGGTGCCGAGACGATCGCCGTCGACCGGTACGAAGGCGCGCCGGCCATGCATGTGGCCGACCGCAGCTATGTCATCGACATGCTGGACAAGCAAGCGCTGCGGGAGCTGATCCTGCGCGAGAAGCCCGATCTGATCGTGCCGGAGATCGAAGCGATCGCGACGGCCGAGCTTGTGAAGCTGGAGGAGGAAGGCTTCACGGTCATCCCGACGGCGCGCGCCGCGCAGCTGACGATGGACCGCGAGGGCATCCGCCGGCTGGCCGCCGAGACGCTGGGCCTGCCGACGGCCAAGTACCGCTTCGCCGACACTTTCGACGAATTCGCCGAGGCTGCGCGCGCGATGGGCTTCCCTTGCGTGGTCAAGCCGCTCATGAGTTCGTCGGGCAAAGGCCAGAGCGTTTGCCGCTCCGAGGCGGAGCTGGCTGAGAGCTGGCGGATCGCCATGGAAGGCGGCCGGGTACAGCAGGGGCGGGTCATCGTGGAGGAATTCATCCGTTTTGAGTCGGAGATCACGCTGCTGACCGTCCGAACCGCTCAAGGGACGCAGTTCTGCCCGCCCATCGGCCACGTCCAGCAGGGCGGCGACTACATCGAGTCGTGGCAGCCGCATGAGATGACCGTCCCGCAGCTGGAAGAGTCGCGGCGCATCGCACTCGCGATCACGGACGCCCTCGGCGGCGTCGGCCTGTTCGGCGTCGAGCTGTTCCTGGCCGAGGACAAGGTTTACTTCAGCGAAGTATCTCCGCGTCCGCACGATACGGGTCTCGTCACGCTCGTCAGCCAGAACCTGTCCGAGTTCGCGCTGCACGTGCGTGCGATCCTCGGCCTCCCGATCCCGGAGATCAAGCTGGCGTCGCCTGGCGCGAGCCGTCCGCTCAAGGCGCTGGAAGCCTGGGAGGACTATCGCCTCACGGGTGCCGCGGAGGCGCTCGCCGTACCGGATACGCAGCTGCGCGCCTTCGGCAAGCCGGTGACCAAGCCCGGACGCCGAATGGCCGTGGCGCTGGCCGCCGCGGATACCGTGCTCGAGGCGCGTTCGCGGGCTGCCGAGGCGCTCGGCAAGCTGGGGCTCGAACGCGAATAAACGGACTTTTCTTACAAAAGCCTCTGCTGTGCCGCGAGTTCGCGGCATGGCAGGGGCTTTTTCAATTTCCAATATCTTGGTTTAGGTGCTCGCCCTGGTCCTGTTCTTCCTGGCTCTGCTCTTTCTGGTCTTCCTTACCCTGACTCTGCCGGTCCTGATTCTGCCGGTCCTGACTCTGCCGGTCCTGACTCTGCTGGTCCTGACTCTGCTGGTCCTGACTCTGCTGGTCCTGACTCTGCTGGTCCTGATTCTGCTGGTCCTGACTCTGCTGATCCTGACCCTGCTGATCTTGACTCTGCTGGTCCCGGTTCTGATTCCCCTCGCGTACCTTGCCCTCCGCGCCGCTCCCGTTCGCATTCCCTTTTCCCTGGCCGAGCTTGCCCCTAAGCTTGGCCACCGTCCAATAAATCGTAGGTGTTAAAAATACGATCCAGGTGAACATCTGGAACGAAGGCATCATCGGCAACTTCCCGAATTCAGCCGGGAATCGGGAGAACTGAAACGCGCAAGCGAAAACGAAAGCCGTCAAGGCGAACGTCAGCGGCCGATGCGATCGGATGCGCGCATACCGCATGGCGATACGGCTTGCCATGAACAGCAGGACGGCCGTCTTAATGAGGAGCGTGGCGGACCAGATGCCGATCAGGAGCGGATCGAGATTTTCCAGGACTTCCCCAAAGGAAATAAAGCGGACGGCTTCAAGCAGCGGATACGCCATGTTCCCTGCGAGCTTGGGGCCGAACAGCAGCAAGCTGGACAGCCAGTAGGCGACCAGGACGATCACGATCAGCATCTGCATGGAAGCGAGCTTGCGCAGGGGCTTTGGCGCGGATTCGAAGAAGGGCGCGAGCAGAAAAAGCAGCGACAGATCGTTCAGCCAGCCGAGCGCAAAAAAAGTAGAGCCAACCAGCTTGCTTGCAGCCCAATGCGTAAATAGGGCGATCGTCATGCCGTAATTCATCTTAAATAGCAGGACGAACAGAACCGGAACCATCGTCGCAAATACGGAAAGGAAAAAGCCGTCGCTAAGCAGCGCGATCGATCGAATGCCGGACCGGGCGGCAAGCGCGGCGCATAGGAGGAAGCATCCCAGCATGACCGGCGTGGGCGTCCCCTCCAGATAGACCGAGATGAAAAGATCCGAATAGGCGGATGCGCACATTGAAGCGACCATCAGGCAGTAAAGGAGCACAACTGCGGAAAAGAATAGATGGGGCAAGCGGCCGACGATGCCGCCGCCATACTCGGCCCACTCCCGTCCCTTAAAACCATAGGCGAGGCGGAGGGGGAAGAAGGCGAATATCATGCTGAGAAGGCCGCCGCACGGGATGGCGACCCAGCCCAAATATCCGCCTAGCGCATACATGGGGCTCAGCATAAAGACAATCGGCGCCGCGATCAGGTGCAGCGCGAATATTCGCCATAGATGAACGAATTTAAGAGGTTTCATGTTTCGTTCAACTCCCAGCTCCTTAGCTTAGTTTTTATTTCACTTCAACATTGTATCGGCCCACCCGAATAGTCCTCGAACGATCCATACCGGCAGGGGAGACCAATCGGCGAATACCGCGGTTCCTGTGTAGCCGAGGCTCAACACCCATACGGCTATCGTTACAATGCGAGTCTTTTTATCGCCTGAAGGAATCCGGTACAGCTCGAGCGCCGCGATGCCTGCCATGATCAGCCATGCCGCCTTCATTTCGATTTCACCTCACGAATGGTCCACAACGGTTGGTTTTCCCCATCCAGATGGGTGACGCGAATGTCGGCTTTTATTTTGAAACGAACGTCTTTGGTATACACGTTTGCCCAACTATTTTTAATGCGGGACCAAAAGCGGGGATAGCGCCATTCCAGCCGGCGGCCCAACTCCAGAATATCCGCGCTCGCCTTCTGGGAATTTTCCAGCGCGTTCTGCATATCGGCGACGATCGCCGCATTCATTTGACCCTCCAGCTTGTGCAGCTCGGCGGAATCGGTGACGTCCCTGGGACTTACCGCCGATTCCAGCGTGGCTTCTGCGCTGAGTCGAATCCGGCATATAATGTCGCCTGCCGACGTGACGACGGGCGATATGCTGGCTTTTAGCCGGTTCAGCTTATAGTCGAATTTCTCTTGGCCCGACAGCACATCGTACATCGGCCCGGCCAGATTGCCTTCCGCCCAGCTGATCACTTTGGCCTCGCTGATTCCGAGTCTGCCTTTCATATGCAAATCCTGAATCATGGCGGCACCCGAGATGCCGGTCCACGGGCTGATTTTGTTGTTTTCGCTGATTAACGGTTTTTTTCCGGTTCTTAGCAGCGGGACAGACGTTCCGACGCCGGAGGCGGTGGCGACGGCCAAGTCCTTGATCGTCGTCTGTCCGACAAACTTGCGATTGCCGTACTTGCGCAGTACCTCCGCCGGCGCTCTCTCGTAGACGGGCGTCAGTTCCATGACATCCCGCGCGTCTCCCTCCGATACGAAGACGAACGTTCGAAACGGAAAGGAAGGGTTGCGGGCCGCCCATTCGAGCACATCCTGCAAGCCAACTTGCGTGGCATAGTCCGCGCTGACGACGACGGCGCGGGTCTGTCCCCAAGTGAGCTTGCGCGTCAGATCGTTCTGGATTTTGTCGAGCGCCTCCGGAATCGTATGTGCGGAGGCGGTGACGGAAGTGTAGGATTTCCCCTGCTGCGCAGTGGATTCGGTATTGCCGATCGATCCCAGCCGGTTAGGCAGCGGCGAGCCGACAGTTAACATGATCTCGCCCTGGCGCTCGCCCAGATCGAGATAGGCGCTTGTGATGAAGCTGCGGTCGTTTAACTCGATCTTGGACCAGCAGCCGGAGAGCGGCAGGGCAAGCAGTGCGACGGCGAGTATCGTGCGAGCGGCCCTATTCATGGGCGCGCTGCCTTTCCGCTGCATCCACTTTGCGGTAAGCTTCGGGGCGCGAGTTCATTCGCGTCCAATTAATCCGAATGAACGTGTCTTTCCAGTCCCGCACGGACAGCGGCGCGACGGGATGCATATACGGCACGCCAAACGAGGACAGCGATACCAGATGCCAGAAGAGGAGGAACACTCCTGTCACGAGGCCGGCCATGCCGAGCAGTCCACCGAGCAGCAGCAGCGGGAACCGGAGCAGGCGGAACGCGAGGCCCAGCTCGAAGTGCGGAATGACGAAGGAGGCGATGCCCGTGATGGAAACGACGATGACGGTCGGGGCGGATACGATGCCCGCCTGCACGGTCGCCTGCCCGATGACGATGGCGCCGATGATCGACACGGTCTGTCCGAGCGGCCTCGGGATCCGGATGCCGGCCTCCCGCAGCCCTTCGAAGATCAGTTCCATGATGAGCACCTCGGCCAGCGCGGGGAACGGAATATTTTCTCTGGCCGCCGTGATCGTCTGAAGCAGGTTGGCCGGAACGATCTCGGGGTGGAACGTCGTGACCGCGACATACACCGACGGCACAAGGAAGGACATCGCCACGAAAAACAGGCGGATCCACCGGATCCAGGTCGATGCCAAGAAATTCTGATAGTAATCTTCAGCCGATTGCATCAGCGAAAAAAAGGTGACGGGGACGATCAGCGATTGCGGCGTGCCGTCGATCATCATGCCAATGCGTCCTTCCATCAGCGCGGCGGCAAGCGTGTCGGGGCGCTCGGAATACTGGACCGTGGGAAAAGGCGTCAACGGCATGTCCTGCATCCGCTCCGCGACGTAACTGGCGCCGAGTATACTGCTCACGTCGATGGCGGCGAGCTTCTTTTTAACCTCGGTCAGCACGTCACCATTGCAGAGTCCTTCAATATAGACGAGATAAGTTTCCGTTTTCGTGAACCGTCCGAACGTATATTTCTCGACTTTGAAATCGGGATGCTTCAGCTTGTGGCGCACGAGCGCCAGATTGGTGCGGATGTTCTCTACAAACGCTTCCTGCGGCCCTACGATAACCGTCTCGTGCTGGGATTCGGTGACGGCGCGGTCGTTGTACTGCGTGACGGGAAACAGGCATGCGCCTTTCCGTCCGCCTTCGATCATCAGCGCGGCCTGCCCCTCGAGCAGCGCCGAGACGGCCTGATCGACATCCCGGCAGCGGGTGGCTTGAATAGAGACGAGCGCGCCGCCCAGCAGGCCGTCCAGCAAGTCGTTCGCTCCGAGGGAGGACTGCTCCCGGAGCGGCCGGATCAGGTGCGCGAACAACGTAGTTTTATCCACGATCGTATCGAAGTACACGAGCGTGCAGGCTACGCCGCCCGCCGAGACGGGCTGGCATACCAGGTCCTCGGAGTGCTTGAATGCGTCCAGGAGGGCGGCGAGCGGGTCTCCCGAAGCGCCGCGGACGCCGCCTCGCGCGGCAGTTCGCGTGCCGAAGCCGCCCGGCGCGCCTCCGGACGGTCGTCCATGGAGCGAATGCTGGAGCCAGGCCCGAATCAGACGTTTGAGCATGCGGGTGTCGCCGCCTCCTTTTCCGCGAATTGTTGTCAATAGTATGCAACGAAGCCAATCTTCGCATCCGCAGGCTTTTTCAGAATTTGTTCAGTAACATCTGATATAAAAGGAGTATATAAATTGCCGAGCACCGAAAATAGGAGGCACCATCATGCTGCAAACAGTTAAATTCGAAGCGAACGAAACGGCAACCAACCCCGTCGGCACGGCTATGAGCGTCATCGGAGGCAAGTGGAAGGGCGTCATTCTTTATCAGCTCATCCAGCAGGAAGCCCGGTTTAATCAGCTTCGCCGGATGATTCCCGGCATTACGCAGCGTATGTTGGTGCTGCAGCTGCGGGATTTGGAGCGCGAAGGCCTCGTTCAGCGCATCGTCTATCAGGAGACCCCGCCCAAGATCGGCTACCGGCTTACCGATTACGGCCGCACGCTGGTGCCCGTCATCCTGATGCTGAAGGAATGGGGCGAAGGCCACCAGACGGCCATGCACTGACAAAAAGAATGCGTCTCCCGTCCCGTTGACGGAGTTGACGCCTGCATGAACCAACCGAGTTACCGCGAATGCGCCGACGCATCGCGGTTTTTTATGTTTTTGGCCCGTCTTCGCATGCTGCGTTCATAAACGAACCGGCGTTTTAACGCTCCGTTAATTCAGGCTTTACAACGTCCGGCTACAATAGAGTTGCGGCCCGATATTATTTACGCAAAGCCGGACAATCGCCGATCACAAAAGGAGAGCCCGCTATGGGAATTCATGCCTACTTCAGATCGCTGGACGTGCTCGATCGGATCATTCGCTGCCCCGGCAAATTCAAGTTCGAGGAACATAGCGTCGCTGCGCACTCTTGGAAGGTCGTTCAGTATGCCAAAACCTTCGCGGATATCGAGGAGCAGCAGGGCGCGGTCATCGATTGGAAAAAGCTATACCGGATTACGAGCAGCCACGATTACGGAGAAATTTTTATCGGAGACATCAAGACGCCCGTCAAGCATTCCTCCATGCAGCTGCGCACGCTGCTGCAGCGCGTCGAGGAGGGCATGATTCATAATTTTATCGAGGAGCATATTCCGCGCGAGTTCAAGGCGATCTTCCAGGAACAGCTGCGGGAAGGCAAAGACCAGTCGATCGAGGGACTGATTCTGGAGGCGGCCGACAAGCTTGACCAGGTGTACGAGGCGTTCTCCGAGCTTCAGCGGGGCAACACGGAAAAGGAATTCGTCTCGATGTACCGCCATGCGCTCCTTAAGATTCGCAGCATACCGCTCAAATGCGTGGACTATTTCTTCGACAGCATTTTGCCGGACCTCGTCAGCGAGGAGTCGATGTCCCCCGTCGACATTCGCAAGATTACCGAGGAAGCGCTGGCGTCTGCATCGTCGCCGTCGCAGCCGTATACGGCCTGATGCCGACAGCGTTCATGCCGCGCTTGTTGCACCGATCTCTTGATTGCAAATAAAAGCTGCACTTCCAGTCCTAATCATGACTGGCGTGCAGCTTTTATCGTTTATTGCTTTATTCAGCGGTTTCTACCCGTATGCTGCCGCTATCCGTACGCACCTTAATGGTGTCGGTAGTCTGGCCGGGGGAATCCGGGGCGTGGATCGAACCGGAGTCCGAGCGAAGATCATAGTGGCCGGCAAAGGCGGCGGGCAGCTCGACGCGCACGCTGCCGGAGTCCGTGGAGACATCGGCCGAGGCGGTATCGTTCTTGGACAACCGGACGCTGCCGGAATCGGTCTTGATCGTTGCCGAGCCGGTCAAGGAAGCGATCTTGACCGAGCCGGAGTCCGAGGAGACCGTCGAGTCGGCACTCACGCCGTCGGCCTGGATGCTGCCCGAGTCCGTCTTTACCTTCAACTGCTCCGCCTGAATGGCGCTGAGCTTAACCGAACCGGAATCGGACTTGAGGTCGACCGATCCTGCCGAGATATTGGAGACCCGAAGCGAGCCCGAGTCCGAACGGATACCGATCTCCTGCGCTTGGGGGCCGTCCACGGTCACGGAACCGGCGTCCGACTTGATCGTGACGTCGTCCAGCCGGCCGGTCCCGCTCAGCGCGACGACGATCGTCTGCTTGTGGCTGCCAAAGTCGAAGTCCAGGTTAAACCATCTGCTCTTGGCATTGAGGTCGAGCTTGAGCTTGCCGTTCTGCACGGTCGCGTCCGACAGCCTGTCGATAACGTCTTGTTCTTCGTCGCCGTTCAGGGTGACGGTATTCTTGCCGTCCGCGCTCGCGACGAAGCGTACGTCCAGGCTTTTCGCTTCCCCGTCGATCTCGAGTGCCCGGAGCTCCCCTTCGTCGAACGTCCACGTCTGCGAATGAGCCGCCAGCGGCTCCGCGAAGTGGAACTTGTAATAGGCCGCGCCGCCCAAGCCAATGAGAATGAGGCCGATCGCGATCGTCACCCAGGATACCTTTTTCATAATGATGCCCTTCCTTTCCTAATGCGGGCGGACCAGGCCAGCCCGCCGGCCGTTAAGCGAATGCCGGTTTTAAATGCAGCGATCGTGCCGAGCGCGGCGAGCATGCCGAGGCCCGTCACCGCCAAGCTTGCGAACAAGGCAGCGGGGTAGCGGTCGCCGTTAATCGTCCAATCCAGCAGCACTGCAGCCGGAGCGGCGATCAGCGCGATGTTGGCCGCGGCCAGGGCGGATAGTACGGCCCACAGCGCGAGCCCGAGCGGGACGGCAAAGATGCCAAGCAGCCAGAGCAGCAGGACCGCCGCCGGATTGGCCGATCTGTTGTCGTTCACATTTGTTCCCCATTTCTGTACGTTAAGCGGCCTGCATAATTCCAAGCCTGCCGCTTCATTATAAATTGAACGCGCGCGTCAGGAAACAGACGCCGGTTGGACCGCGGCTCCGCCTCAGGTCCAGGGGAGAGTTGGCATCTGCGAGACCTGGCGGGGGACATTCGTTTGGAAGCCTTTTCGGCCGGGTAAAAAGGGAGACGAGCGTGATGCAGCTTGAAAGTTGAATCGAAGCCGGCCTGCGCAGGAGAAATTATAAACTAGGCGGTTTTAGACTATATTTTGTCACAATTCTGTGATAGAATGTTCACAGATAGCGTTTCCAGTGAAGGGAGCTGTTCTTGATGAGAAAAGACATGACGATCGCGTTGAAATGGACGGCAGCTGTTATTATTGCATTTGGCGTGATTTGCAGCGCATTGAATATGAACGAATTTAACGACGGCAACCTCGGACTGATGATCGGCATCGGGTTCCTTGTAGGCGGCCTGCAGATTCTGCTGTTCGGCGTAGCCGCGCCGCTGATGATGAAGAAGTCGGATCTCGAGCCCGAAGGGCTTGATAAGGTCGAGGATCTCGCCTGATACGAGATCGCTTCTAGGATCGAATACAACCCAAAGACTGCCTGCGCAGAGAGACTTCTCCGCGCGAGGCAGTTTTTTTGTTGCAATTGTTTGAACAAAGGTCGAAATGGTGAACAATTTATTGCTAAATATCAAACAAACATTGACGCATTTGTTAACAGCAGCGCCGTGGCCTCCGGATTTTGATATGTTAATGACATAGCGCGGAGCTCTGACGAGAGCAGCCGCAGGCCCGGCGCCAAGCCGCAATCAAGGAGTGTGAGCAAATGAAGTATAAAGGGTGGTTCCTGCGGGCGGCGGCGTTCCTGCCGCTGGCGCTGATGACGTTCCTGCTGTCGGGATGTGCGGACGTAGTCGTTCTTAATCCCAAAGGGGAGATCGCCAAGCATCAGCTTGATCTCATCTACATCACGACGGGGCTGTGTCTCATCATTATCGTGCCCGTCCTTATATTGACGTTCTGGATCGCCTGGAAATACCGGGCGAAGAGCAGAAAGAAAGAAGCGTACCAGCCGGAGTGGGATCACAGCACGAAGCTGGAAGCCGTCTGGTGGGGCATTCCGATCCTGATCATTCTGCTGATCGCGATCGTCACCGTTCAATACAGCTATAAGCTGGAGCCTTCCAAGGCGCTCGCTTCCGACGAGAAGCCGATCACGATCCAGGTCGTCGCGCTGGACTGGAAGTGGCTGTTCCTCTATCCGGAACAAGGCATCGCTACGGTTAACTACGTGCAATTCCCGGAGAAGGTTCCGGTTCAGTTCCAACTGACCGCGGACGCGCCGATGAACTCGTTCTGGATTCCGCAGCTGGGCGGCCAGATCTATACGATGTCCGGCATGGCGATGAAGCTGCATCTGATCGCGGACGAACCGGGCGATTACTTCGGCACGGGCGCGAACTTCAGCGGCGAATACTTCGGCAAGATGACCTTCAACGCCAAGGCGACGTCGCAGGCCGACTTCGACAAGTGGGTGCAGGACGTCAAGCAATCGTATCCGGCGATGAGCCAAGAAGGCTACAACGAGCTCGCGCAGCCGGCGACCTCGCTGGTGCGTTCGTTCTCCGCCTTCCCGAGCGGCATGTTCGATAATATCGTCAACAAATACGTCGTGGCAGGCGAATCCGGCCATCATCACGGCGGCGAAGCGGCTTCGTCCAAGGACGAAGCCGCCGCCGCGGACAACCAGGCCAGCCAAGATACGAGCAAGATGGACATGAGCGATATGGATATGTCCGACGCGGGCAATAGCGGCGCCGCGCATCAACATTAAGGAGGGGACCCGATTGAAGATTACCAAGCTATCCGATTTCTTCGTGACTGGGGACCCGCTCATCTACGGCGCCGACGTCGCGATCGGACTGACGATGGTCGCCATCGTCGTCGCGCTCACCGCGTTCAAGCGCTGGGGATGGCTATGGCGCGAATGGCTGACGACCGTCGATCACAAGCGGATCGGCATTATGTACGTCATCGCTTCGCTGCTCATGCTGTTCCGCGGGGGCGTCGACGCCCTGCTCATGCGGACGCAGCTGGCGCTGCCAGACAGCATGGAGTTCCTGAAGCCCGATCACTATAACGATATTTTCACGACGCACGGCGTCATTATGATTTTGTTTATGGCGATGCCGCTGATGTTCGGTCTTTTTAACCTGACCGTACCGCTGCAGATTGGGGCACGCGATGTCGCGTTTCCGCTGCTGAACTCCCTGAGCTTCTGGCTGTTCTTCATGGGCGCGATGCTGTTTAACGTCTCGTTCGTCATCGGCGGTTCGCCGGAGGCCGGCTGGTTGGCCTATCCGCCATTGTCCGAGAAGATGTTCAGTCCCGGCGTAGGGCAGGACTTCTATATCTGGGGCATTCAAATCTCGGGTATCGGCTCCCTGATGACCGGTATCAACTTTATCGTCACGATTCTGAAGATGCGCGCGCCGGGCATGAAGCTCATGAAGATGCCGATGTTCACCTGGTCGGTGCTCTCGAGCTGCGTGACGATTATCCTGGCGTTCCCGATTCTGACGGTGACGCTGGCGCTGCTCTTCATCGACCGTTACTTCGGCGCCCACTTCTTCACGCTCGACATGGGCGGCAATCCGATGATGTACATCAACCTCATCTGGATGTGGGGTCACCCCGAAGTTTACATCGTCGTACTGCCGGCGTTCGGCATATTCTCGGAGATCGTAGCCACCTTCTCCAAGAAGCGGCTGTTCGGCTACGGCTCCATGGTGTTCGCGCTGATGAGCATCAGCATATTCTCGTTCTTCACGTGGGCCCACCACTTCTTCACCATGGGCTCGGGCGCGAACGTCAACGCGTTTTTCGCCGTCACGACGATGATCATCGCGATCCCGACAGGGGTCAAAATATTCAACTGGCTGTTTACGATGTACAAGGGGAAAATTACGTTCGAGCTGCCTATGCTGTGGACGATGGCCTTCATTCCTTGCTTCGTCGTAGGCGGCATGACCGGCGTCATGCTATCCGTCGCGCCGGCCGACTTCCAGTTCCACAACAGCTACTTCCTGATCGCGCACTTCCACCAAGTGCTCATCGGCGGCGTCGTGTTCGGTTACTTCGCGGGCCTGTACTACTGGTGGCCGAAGGTGTTCGGCTTCAAGCTTAACGATAAGCTTGGGAAATGGGCGTTCTGGCTGTGGAACATCGGCTTCTATGTCTGCTTCATGCCGCAATACGTGCTCGGCCTCATGGGCATGACGCGCCGCGTCAGCTCATACAGCTGGGACACCGGTTGGTGGAGCTGGAACTTCGTCTCCACGATCGGCGGCTTCCTGATGGGGATCGGGTTCCTGTTCCAGGTGTGGCAGATTCTGCACAGCATCAAATTCATGGAGCGCGTCAAGGGCGATCCGTGGGGCGGCCGTACGCTCGAGTGGTCGATTCCTTCGCCGGCGCCGTTCTACAACTTCGCGATCACGCCGAAGGTCGAAGGCAGAGACGACTGGTGGCGCCGCAAGGAGTTGGCCGCCAAGGGCGTCCAGGATCCGCCGCCGAAGTACGAGCCGATCCACATGCCGAAAAATTCGGGTACGCCGATCGTCATGTCCCTCTTCTGGTTTATCCTGGGCTTCGGCTTCGTATTTGACTGGCTGTGGCTGATCGTGCCTGGCGCGATCGGAATCGCGGCTACGATGCTGTATCACTCGTTTAACTACGACACGGATTACTACGTAACGGTCGACGAGATTAAGAAGACCGAAGCCCAAGCGGGGAGGGTTGTCTAATGGCGCATGTCGCGGCTAATCAATCATCGCACGACCACGATCACGGCCATGACGGCCATCACGACCTCGAAGCGCTTCGGACGATGGGCTTCTGGATCTTCATCATTACCGACTGTATTATCTTCGGCACGCTGTTCGCTACGTATGCCGTACTCATGAACAGCACGGCGGGCGGCCCGACCGGCGCCGAGCTGTTCGAGATGCCGGGCGTTATCGCCGAGACGTTTATCCTGCTGACCAGCAGCTTCACCAGCGGTCTGGCCGTGTTGTCCATGAACCGGGGCGACAAGAAGGGCCTGATCGGCTGGCTGATCGTCACCGCGCTGCTGGGCGCATCCTTTATCACGCTCGAAGTAACCGAATTCCTCAAGATGATCGACGAGGGCGCCAAGATCTCGACTAGCGCCTTCCTGTCCGCCTTTTACACACTCGTCGGCACGCACGGCATCCACGTCTCCATCGGCCTGATCTGGATGATCGCGCTGATGCTGCAGGTGGCCAAGCGCGGCATCACGCCGGTGACCAAGCGCAAGATCGGCAACATCAGCTTGTATTGGCACTTTCTCGACGTCGTCTGGATCTTCGTCTTCACGATCGTGTACATGATGGGGGTGAGGTAAGATGGCGCAGCATCATGACACGCACGCCTCGCACGGCGCGGACGCGCACGAGTCCCACGGCTCGCTCAAGTCGTACGTGCTCGGCTTCGTCCTGTCGCTCATTCTGACGGCGATTCCGCTGATCCTCGTGCTGAACGATATCGTCACCGGCAACGCCGCCGACGTCGTCCTGCTCGTGACGGCCGTCCTGCAATTCGTCGTGCAGCTGTTCTTCTTCATGCACTTGAAGGAAGAGAAGAAGCCGCGCTACAACCTGATGACGCTGCTGCTCGGTCTCGTCATCGTCGTGACGATCGTGGCAGGCTCCATCTGGATCATGAAGTACAATATGGTGGCGCACTGATTCCCTCGCGGGAACTGCGGAGCACCGTATAGAAAGTGAGGGAGCAGCCCGTCGGGCTGCTCTTTCGCTTTTATATATAGTTCAGACATCGCAAATTCGGCGGCGATTCGTGACAGGTAAGCGCGCTTTTGGCGTGCTGATGCTTTTCGATGTTAACGGGTCGCAAAGCCTGCATATGTACATGTATTTTCTGTCGACCGGCGATACTTGATGTAAAGCCTGCAAATGCTCCTAGGCCCCCTAATCAAATTGGAGTCCCCCCCTACAATGTTTTAAACTAGGGATGAGGGAGATGAGCGGGATGGGAAAAAGGTTAAAGGAAGAAGCACGGCTTAGAATTGTTAAGGAAGCATTG
>NZ_JBHRYU010000065.1:0-17161 GCF_042649185.1 Cohnella sp. GCM10012308 | reverse complement strand
TGCTTCCTTAACAATTCTAAGCCGTGTTTCTTCCTTTAACCTTTTTCCCATCCCGCTCATCTCCCTTATCCCTAGTTTAAAACATTGTAGGGAGGGACTCCAATTTGATTAGGGGGCCTAGGAGAATGTGCAGGTAATTCTCGCAGACTAGCCGGAAATCGGTTTGATGGAGGGAAATACATGCATTTCTGCATCTTTTCTTCTCAAAAGGGTCGACAACGGCGAAAATAGATGTATATTTGCAGGCATTACGGCAAAAGAACGTCGCGTGTGCGGTATCGGCCAGCCTAACGGAACGGGTGCGCGATAACCATCGCGAGGAGTTCCGTCCGCTCAGTAAGGGTTCTCCGCTCAGTAAGGGCTATCCGCTCAGTATGAGTTCTCCGCTCAGTAAGGGCTCTCCGCTTCATGACGATAGGTTTGCCAGCCCATATATTTGCCGAACGCTTCCTCCAGGGAATCCGCGACCGACGACATGTTGGAGGATACGTGATGCTCGAAGCCGCTCTCGCAAATATACCGAAGCAGCTTCTGAAACTTCGGCACCTGCACGACGCCGTACCCGCCGAACGTCAGCAGCGGATCGCGCGTGAACAGTCCTTCGCCCGTATAAGCCGCGATGCCGCCGTTCAAATCGTCGGTCGTAATGCCGCAGTACGTGAAGGGACTCGCTTTAATTCGCCCCTGAATCGTGCCGAGCGTATTTTCCCTGCCCACGGTGCCGGATAAAATCTCATGATAGTCCATACGGATTTCTTCGAATACTTCCTTCGGCAGGTTGCTGCAGTGGAACACGACGCCCTTGTCCGGATCCTCTCCGTAATTGTTGTTCCAATCGAGCAGCGCGCTTGGCCTGCCCGATGCCTGTTGGAGCGCGTACATGCCGACCAGGCCGGTGATGTCGACCTCGCAGGCGCTCGGAATCAGGCTGCTGCTCAGCATGCTCATGATCGTGCACGGCACGATGCCAAAGTACTCCTCCATCGACGTCCAGCATTGCAGCGCAGTGCCCGCGAGGTCGTTTTCGTTCATCCATTCCTCGACGACGACGCCGAGCGACGCCATGCGAACGAGATTCTCCCGGGGAAAACCCTTTACGTCCACGTACGCCGCAATTTCCTCGAGCTTGCGTTTAACGGCTGCATCGCTTTCTTTGCGTTTGTTCGCGCGGCCGAACACTTCGGACAGATCCAGCGTCTCGATCGTGATGCCGGAGCGCTCCAGGAGTTTCTCGCTGTAGCGGACCGTATTGAACGATGCCGGACGTGCGCCGATCGAGCCCAGACGGGCGTTGCGGAGCGACCGGACGACGCGGCAAGTGCCCGCGAAACGGCGCAGATCCTTGCGGAAGCTCTCACTCGTCGGATCGACGGTATGGAGCGTGGTCAGGGAGAACGGAATGCCGTATTGATGGAGGTTGTTGCAGACGGACATTTTCCCGCAGAAGCTGTCGCGCCGGTCCCGGATGCCCATCTTGGTCATGTCGTCGTTAAAGGCATGGACGAGTACGGGTACGTTCAGCCCCGAGTAGCGAATCGTATTGGCGATAGCCTTCTCGTCGCCGAAGTTGGGCAGCGTGACGAGGATGCCGTCAATATGATCGCGGTTCGCCTTAAATAAATTTCCGCAGGCTTTGGCGTCGTCCAGCGTCATGACAGCGCCGTATTTCGTATCCGCGACATCCAGAATGACAGCGTCGATGCCTTCTTCCTCCAGCACGCGGAGAATTTGCGTGCGCCCCGATTCGCACAGATGATCGGGAAAAAAGCCACGGTTGCCTACGATAACGCCCAGCTTTGCGCGTTTGATCTGTTTTTGCGCCATAGATCGTCCCTCCGATGGTTAAGTCCCCAGAATATGAATGCTTTCCTTTATGCGTTGCGACGGCGATCTTCCGGTCCCGTCCATATGCCCGCTTGATCTTCCCGGCGCCAGTCCGCAAGCGGTCTGCCGACGGGGAGCCGCTCCCAGCCCGAGCGTATTCTTTCCTGCACCCGATCCCACGGCACGATCCCGCTCGTCGCCCCGAGATGCTCGACGCTGCAGGCGCCGACCGCCACGGCGCTCGTCATCGTATCCTCGGGTCCGAACTGCAAGAGGAGGCCCTGAATGAACCCTGCGATCGTACAGTCGCCGGCGCCCGTAGTTCCCGCAACGGTTGTACGAAAGCAGGGCGCCCACAACTCTCTGTCGCTCCAAGCTTCGACCGTTGTCGGCGGCAGCCGGCCTGCAAGGACGGTCGACAATTGCGAAGCGCTGCGCATATACAAGCCCGAGGCGCCGAGCTTGAGCACGACGATGCTGCAGCCCATGGCTAGCAGGCTTGCGGCGAGCGCCCGGATCGTCTCGACGGATACCGATTCGCAGAGCTCATCCCCGGATAGCGCCAATTGCTCATACAGGTCGCGATTGACCATCATCAGCATCTCTTCGAGACTGGGCATGAACACGTCGACGTTAGGGAGCGCCTTGGATAATAGACCGGTCCAGTCCGCTTCGTAAGCCGCCGTTCCTTTGCCGGGCATGGCCATGTCCAGCGAGACGGTCATCCCTTTCTCCCTGGCGCTCTTCAGAATAGCGGTCAGCCGATCGCCGCCGTCGTCGTACATGCCCTTCATGAGCGGCGGATAGCCGAAATGGAAGTGGCGGGCCGCATGACACTTGTCCCAAGCGATATCTTGCATCGAGAACGTATCGTTGGTGCCGGGGCAATGAATAAAAGTGCGGTCCGTTCCGGGCGGATTGACCACCAGCGTATACGAGCTGGTTTCTCCCGCAGCTTGGGCGATGCCCTCGGTCAGCGCAGGATGGACTTCCCTGAGCAGGTTAAGCGTCAGGCTGCCGAAGAAATCGTCGCTGACCTTCCCGACTAAGCGTACGTGCGTGCCGAGCCGGTGCAGGGCAATCCCCGTATTCGATACGGCGCCTCCGGTGCAAAATTCCGCTTCGCCGACCTCGATCAGAGCGCCCGGCGTCATCCGGCTGCTATCCGCTTCGCCAGGGAGGAACCTGGGGATAATGTCGACCGAGATATGTCCGCATACCAGCACATCCGCCATCTCCGACACCCCACTGCCATTTTTCGTCATAGTTTATCTCCTTCGGCCGCTTCCGTTATTGCTTTACATATGGCCGCCAGTAAGCAACCGATTCCTGATGATCGGGAATAATGCTGAACTCCGACGACCAAGCCTCGCGATGATAAATTTCGAAAATAAGCTCCGCCTCGGTGGCGCCGGATGCCTCAAGCGCTTCGATGACCTTGTCCGCGTGGATGATGCCGATGTCGTTGTAAGCCTTCGTGAACGGCCAATGCCGGCTATGTCCGGCTTCGGTCTGCTGCAAGTGGATGATGGGGGATACGTTGCCGAGCTCGCGGATCCAGCGATACGGATCGCGATCGTTAGGATGCGGCGCGTGACCCGGATCCAGACAAAGCTTGAAGGGGATGCCTGCGCCATCGTTCAGCCTGGCGAGCAGCTCTCGCGTTTCCTCGACGGTGTTGGCGTACTCCCGGGGAATGGACATCGGCTCGAAGATCATGCAGGCCATCCCAAGCTCCTTGCAGAACCAGCTGAGCTCCTGCCAATATTTGATGCCTTCAGCCGTTCGTTCTTCCCGGGTCGCAGGGCTGTCATAGTCGGAAAAAGTAAGAATGCCGGGATGGCCGCCCGTCATTTTGGCGCCCATTCTTGCGGAGATAACCGCAAACTTTTTGAACCAGGCCAGCCAGGCTTGCCGTTGTTTGGCATCGGGATGCATGAAATGATTCACCCGGGTGAACGAGCTGAGAAAGCTGCTGGTAATCGACAAGCCATATTTATCCGCATTTTCGATAATCTGCTCGGTCTGCTCCTCGACGATATCGTCAGGCAGGTAAACGTTAAGCAGATCGGCGACGAACTGTACGTATTTGAGTCCCATTTCTTCCGCGACGATGCGGGTCCAAACCTGAGGCTCGGGGTATTTGTTATTCGCAAAGCCCATGTTGATTCCAAGCTTCAAATCGAGCGCCATGTAGGGATTCTCCTCTTTGATAAAGTAGCATTAACGTTAACATTAACGATAATGTAAACATTAAAGCAGATTGGAATCGCTGTCAATGCATAAAAAAAAGTGCTGGTCCAACAGGGGATCGGTCCCTGTGCCAACACTTATCGATCGATAGGGGATGCGCTACAAAAGCGATCTCGTACTATCCCGGACGACGAGCCGCGTATCGACGACTTCGTGATATCGTTTGCCGGGATTTTGCTTATAGATTTTTTTCAGCAAAATCTCAAACGCTTTGCGCGAGGTTTTCCCTTTGGAATTGCTGACGCTCGTGAGCGGAAAAGGGATGAATAAACGCGATTGGATATTGTCGAAGCCGACGACGCTAATCTGATCGGGAACCTGGATCTGATGCTTGTTCAGGATAAAAATGGACTCCCATGCCATCATATCGTTAAAGGCGAACAGCGCGGAGAAAGGCAGCTTGGATTTGATGACTTCGCTAAGCTCGATCCGGACGCCGCCGGAGAGCTGCGACACCTCGCGGATCAGCTCGGGATTCACGGCAATGCCCGCTTCCTTCATCGCGCGGGTGTAGCCTTCGAGGCGCTCGCGCGAGCTGGAAATCGAACGATGCGCATTGAGAAACAGGATATCCCGATGCCCGCGTTCCAAAAGGTGCATAGTGGCCAGGTACCCGCCTTTCTCGTCATCGCTTACGACATAATCCATCGTATCGTCGTCCATATGACGCCCAAGCAAAACGAAGGGGGTACCCGTACGCGCAAGAAACGCCAGATTGTTGGCGTTGCCTTGGGAAGGGCAAATAATGATGCCGTCCACGTTTTTGGACAAGGCGGATTGTATCGCCTTCTGCTCGGCTTCCTGGTCTTCATAAGCATTTAAAATGAACGTCGTATAATCCTGCATTCTCGCAGCCCGCTCGATCTCTTTGACGGCAATGGAGAAGTGGGGATTCGAGACGTCGGCGACGATGACGGCGATCGTCTTGGTGATGCCCGAACGAAGAGAGCTGGCCATCAGATTGCCGATATAACCGAGCTCCTGCGCCTTTTGTTGAATCAGCTTGCTGGTGGCCGCGGAGATATCTCCTTTATTTTTAAGCGCGCGAGAAACCGTATTGACCGTAAAGCCGGTTTGCTCGGCAATATCCTTTAAGGTCGTGGCTTTGACAGCAGGCCGTACCTGTTCTTCGCTCATTTCATCATTCCTTATCACGCATTTCGGCAGTCGATGTCCTGTGATCTAAATAGTAGGCACACATAGAAGGGTTGTCAACTTGACCGGGAGGGCGTTAGAATAGGACGACAAAGACCGGGCAGCCGCCGCCCGGTCTTCGTCTGTCTTCGCGCATATGAGGGATAGCAGGGGGGCCTTACTTTTGCGCGGCTTCCTTGGCAAGCTCCTTGTGAACGATCGGAGCGACCTTTGTGCCGAGCAGCTCGATCGTGCGGAGCAGCTCGCGGTGGGGCAAGGTGCTGACGTCCACGTGCAAAAGGAATCGTGTCAGGCCCAGATTCTGGCGCAGCAGCACGATTTTCTCGGCGACATACTCGGGATCGCCGACGTAGAGCGCGCCGCGCAGGCTGCGGGCTGCGTCGAACGAATCGCGGGTATAGGGCGGCCAGCCGCGCTCGCGCCCGATGGTGTTCATCTGGGCCGCGGTCGAAGGATAGAACAAATCTGCGGCCTTCTCGGTCGTATCCGAGATGAAGCCGTGCGAATGCGTCGAGATCTGCAGCTTGCTCACGTCGTGACCGGCCTTCGCGGCCGCCTCTTTATAGAGGGCTACGAGCGGCGCGAACCGCTCGGGCATGCCGCCGATGATGGCGAACACGACCGGAAGCCCAAGCGTACCGGCGCGAACCGCGGACTCCGGATTGCCGCCGGTACCGATCCATACGGGCAGCGGCTCCTGCACGGCGCGCGGATAGACGCCGAGATTCTTGATGGCCGGGCGATGGCCGCCGCGCCAGTTGACCTTCTCCGAATCGCGAATCGCGAGCAACAGCTCCAGCTTTTCGTCGAACAGGCTGTCGTAGTGATTCAGATCGTACCCGAACAAAGGAAACGATTCGATAAACGAGCCGCGGCCCGCCATAATCTCCGCCCGGCCGCCCGACAGGCCGTCCAGCGTCGAGAACGCTTGGTACACGCGGACCGGGTCGTCGGAGGACAGGACGGTCACGGCGCTCGACAGCCGGATTCGCTTGGTCGTCGCCGCGGCGGCGGCGAGAATGACGGCAGGTGCGGAGCTCGCGTAATCTGCGCGATGATGCTCGCCGATCGCATAAACGTCAAGGCCGACCTGTTCGGCCAGATTGATTTCTTCGACCGCCTGTCGCAGCCGCTCTGCATGCGTAACGCCGCCGTCTCTCGGTGCTGCCTCGAGAAAAGTGCTGATTCCTATTTCCATTTTAGAGGTCGTAAGATCGGACATGATGAATCGCTCCCTTCCAGATAAGTTCATTATACTTTAAATATTACTGCAACTCAATATTAGTAAGTTAATAATTGAATGTTTATGAGATAACGGAAAAAAAGCTGCTCACTAGAGCGGCCAGGAAGCGAAATTACAGATTATAGGGTATATTTACAATATCAACAACCTTCTGCTTCAGTAGGAAGAGGCGGTGAAGCGATGAGAACAAGATTGGTTTTGTCCTGTTTTTTTGTTGCGTCGTTTATTATTCTTTGCGGATGCAGTATAAATACTGAATCTTCGAAAAAAGAGGTTATCGTCGAACGTAGCGGCGAGCTTACCCTGAATGAACGGTTAAATGAGACGATCGATCGTTATTTTACATATTGAGGAATGGAGCGCGTTCGCAACCGACGACTTTAGGAGGATCGACGATCGCTACTGAGTGAGGCTGCGCGATTTTAATGCAAGCTTTTCAGGTCATCCGAATAGTTAACGAGGAGATGAAAAAATGTCTTCATTGGAGAATCAGGCTTTTGCAGGCCAAAATGATCTGACCTACACCATCACGACGCAGGGGGCCACTTATCAAAACGATGCGATCGAGGCCTCCGTCATTATCGACATCCTCGTGGGATTCGAAACCGACCCCGATGACTTTATTGTACTAGAGCCGAGCGCTCCGATTGGCGGAAGCGTCTATATGCAAGCCATTCCTACTCCCGATGAAGACGGAGGATTCAGCGTTGAACTGCGCTTGGAGCACGCTGACGGAACCTTTAGTCATTACAGTTATTCGACGACGGACAAGGATGAAGCGATTCGCATGTGTCTCGATTATTGGGGAATGCAGAAGCTGCCCGATTTGTCGGGATGGGAGGACGTAACGGATCAGTTTTGAGCAGCGCCAACCGTACCGCGGCCAAGGACGAATCCCTAGTTGAAGTCGTGGCACGGTTGGCTTGTTCGACGAAGTTCGGTCTTTAAGTCTTAACGCCGGCGAGCCGAGAGACGCTTCGGTTTTTGGGCCCATGTGCGCACAGACATCAGCAGGAGAAGCGACGCCGCCAGGGCGGATGCCTGAAAGACGGCCGAGCCGAGCAAGCTATGCGATACGGCATGCGCGAATTGGACTTTGGAAGGCTGATCGGCATGCACCGACATGTTAAATACCGTGACGAGAATCGCGAGGCCCAGCGAGGCGCCGCTCTGATGCGCGACATTGATCAGGCCCGAGGCCGCGCCTGAATCGCGAGCGTCGACGTTCGAGAGCCCAAGCGCGGTGAGCGGCTGGAACATCAAGCCGGACCCGATGCCCATGATGGCCATCAGGAAAAACATTTGCGGGAAATACCCCGTTTGCGCGGCGATCGTCCGGCTCATCCACAGCGTCCCGAGGACTGCCAGCAGCAGACCGACGATCAACAATTTCCGGTTGCCGTAACGGCGAACAAGGCTTTGCATGACGAACATCATGCCGAATTGCGCCGCGGAAAACGGAAGAAAGGCTAAGCCCGCTTCAAGAGAACCGAAGCCAAGCACATTTTGCAAATATTGCGGGATAAAGAAAAAGAGCGAAAAGTTGCCGCCGACCAGCAGAAACCGACCCAGATAGGCCCCCGAGCGCTGACGGCTCGCGAACAACCGCAGCGGCACGATCGGCTCGACCGCACGCTTTTCGACAAGCACGAAGGCGGTCAGCGACACGATTCCGACGACGAGCCAGATCCAGGTCCCCGCCGAACCCCAGCCTTGACCCGCGGCTTGGACAAAGCCGTAAACCAACCCGGTCATGCCGACGACGGACGTCAGCGCGCCCCACAGATCGAACCGGCCGGTCCTCGTCTCTGATTCCGTCACGTAACGCCACACCAGATACATTAAAACGATGCCGATGGGTACATTGATAAACATGCCGACGCGCCATGAAATAAAATCGGTAAAAAATCCGCCGAGCAGCAGCCCGATCCCGCCGCCTGCACCTGCAACCGCGCTGTACATCGCGATCGCCCCGGACCGCTCCTTTTCCTCCGTAAACGTCGCTGACAACAGAGCCAGCGCAGCCGGCGTAGCCAGCGCGGCCGCAAAGCCCTGGAAAGCGCGGGACACGAGCAGCACTTCGGCTGTCGGCGCTAAGCCTGCGAGCAGCGAGGTCAAGGTGAATAGCCCGATCCCCGCCCCGAGCATCCTTCTTCGGCCCAGCAGGTCTCCCGCCCGGGCGCCTAACAGCAGAAATCCGCCGAAGGCTAAAATATAGCTGTTTTGAACCCATGTTAGGCTGACGGTCGACATATGCAGCGAACGGCCGATCTCGGGGATCGACGTCACCATAACGGAGGCGTCCAGTACGACGAGCAGCTGGCATGCAATGATAATCGTTAATATAATGCCTTTTGATTGCAACATGTAAGCATGTTCCTTTCCCGATAGAATGTATGGCTCTGATCTGTATTATGGATGGAAGCGGGAGCGGGAAGTAGACCGTTCCTGCTTGAAAATTGCCTAAAGCTGCAATATGATAGTTGGAGGAATGAAGGAGGTCGAGCGATATGCCGGAGTTAAGATCGGATCCTCATGCGACGCTTGAAAAGCCGGTTTCCATTCATAAGAAGGCGCTGGACCAGCTTATAGCCTCAACGAATCGGATGCCGCTGCCAGAAGGACGGACGTCAACCGCCGTTCCGTACTTTTCGATCGTCAAGCACAGCCGCGAGACGCAGCGAAGTCCCGGCGTTCTGACGCCTTCTTTTTGTCTGATTCTTCAAGGCGCGAAGAAGCTCTATCTAGGCCAGGAAGTGTACCATTATGCGGCGGGCGATTACTTGGCATCGCTGATCGATATACCGGCCTCCTCGCAAGTCGTCGGCGTTTCGGAGCAATCGCCTTATATCGGTTTGCGAATCGACTTTACGACGCAGGAGATCGCTTCCGTGGTCATGGAGGCGGGAATCGATGCGGAGCCGAAGGAGAAAGGTTTGAACGCGGGCGCTTTTATCGGCAAGTCGGATGCCGCGCTGCTGGACATCTTTGCGCGGCTGTTGAAGCTGATCGACAAGCCTCACGAGTCGCGTTTTCTGTCGGAGCTGCTCAAACGAGAAATGATTTTTAATCTGCTGTCGGGCGATTTCGGCCACTTGTTTTTTCAAAAGGTTTTGTTCGATCAACGGGCGGACGGCGTAGGCAAGGCAATTCAGTGGATCAAGGAGAACTATGCGCGCTCCTTTACCGTCGAGGAGCTGGCCAAATCCTGCAATATGAGCACTTCGGGTCTCCATCACAAGTTTAAAGCGATTACGACCATCGGACCCCTACAATATCAGAAGCAGCTTCGCCTCCAGGAAGCGAGGCGCATGATGCTGAGCGGACCGGTAGGCGCGACGACGGCTGCGATGGCGGTCGGCTACGAAAGTCCGTCGCAGTTCAATCGGGAATACCGCAGGTTGTTCGGCCTGCCGCCGCTGCAGGATATCAAGGCAATGAAGAGATCCTCGGCCGGTTGGGGGTTCGAGGATCGGTGAGACACGGTTAACTGTCCCGATAAACGCCCCATATGTATAAAAAATCCGCGATAAAAAGTGCATTGTTTCCGTTCCCCCGCTGCGCTAACCTAGGTTTATCCACTGAGAATGAATATCAGTGATAAAGAAACCGGGGGAGAAGATCGTTATGTCTGGATGGATTCAAAAAACGGCGACCACGATGGTTGCGGTGTTAGGTTTAGGTTTGCTCGCAGCTTGCGGCTCCGAGGCGAACAAGCAGAACGGAGCTTCGACGCAGTCGGCGTCGGCGTCCACGGCTGGGGAAAACGCGCAGGCATCGACGGAAGCGGGCGCGGCGACGAATGCGCAGACGCGCACCGTCAGGGACGAGTTCGGCGAGGTTACCGTGCCGGCGCATCCGAAGCGGATCGCGGCCATCTATCTGGAGGATTACTTGAAGGCGCTTGACATCACGCCTGTCGTCCAGTGGTACAACCCGATGTGGGGCAAACAGGATTACTTGAATCTGGACGTGCCGTTATTCGATAACTCGGGCAGCATCGAGGCGCTGCTGGCGCAAACGCCCGATCTGATCATTCTCGACGGCGCCGTCGATCGCGCGGCTTACGATCAATATTCCAAAGTAGCGCCGACCTTCAGGCTGCCCGAGGCTATCTTGCAAAGTCCGGATCAGATTTTGAAAACGATCGCCGATGTCGTAGGCGTTCCTGAAAAGGCCGAGAGCGTGGCTGCAGCATACGAAGCCAAAGTAGCGGATGCCAAAGCCAAACTGGCGCAAGCCGTAGGCCAAGAGACGGTGGCGGTCATCCGCGTCAATGTCGGCGATCGGACGATCGCGCTGTTCGGCGCCAAGAATCGGTATGCGGGCAGCATCCTATTTGACGAATTGGGGCTTACGCCTCATCCGATGGTAGAAAAAATGACCGAATTCCAGGAAATTTTATCCGAAGAGGCGTTTTCGATGCTTGATGCGGACCACATCATCGTCATTCCTTCCAACGGGGATTGGCAGACCGCGGAAAACCAGGATGCGTTTACGCTGCTGGACAGTCCGATGTGGAAATCGGTGCCGGCGTTTAAAAACGGGCATGTGTACAAGGTCGACCGCAGCTACTGGCAGAGCGGGGCCATTACGGCCAACGGCATGAAGATCGACGATCTCCTGAAGCTGATGGTCAAGTAACAAGATGTCCCTTACTCGCTTACTCGCTTACTCGCTTACTCGCATACTCGAATACGGAAAGCTTTTCAATTTGAGGATTGAAGAGCTTTCTTTTTTTATTTAAACTACGCTTATGGGTAAATGAGAACGGTTATCAGCGAGTGGGGGACACCATGGCAAACAACGGGCAAAGCGACATGGAGACAGCAAGAGAGACGATTCTTTTTCGCATGGTCAAATCCGAGTCTTTCACAGTCGAAGCGGGACAAGGGATGGCAATGTCTTCGGGCGACTATATGCTATTGTTGATCGCAGGCGGCGGCGGAGAGGCGCTGTTGGAAAATAAACAAACGATGCTTGAAAGGGGTACCGGCCTGATGCTGCGTCCTCACGCGATCTGCAGGCTTGAAGCCGGAGCGGGTGGCGCGACGGGCTATCGAATCGACTTTGAGGCGGCCGGGCGGCAGAGCAGGCCGGATGGCATGACCGGCGTGACGGCGCTCGATGCCTGGCTCGCATCATGGACGCATGCGTTCGGAGCGGCCGCGGCCGGCACGCTGCCGGAGGCGGAGCATTTGCATCGGAGCCGCGCCGAACGCGACGAGCTGGATCAATGGGACCGGCAAGTTCGTTTCCAGAGACTGTTGCTGTCGCTGCTGAGGGACTATCGCGGCGCTGCGGTCTGCGACCATACGGTGCGGCAAGCCGTGACCCAATCGGTCGAATACGTAAGAGACCATTACGCTGAGCCGCTGACGATCGGACGGCTTGCCGACATGGCTGCGACCCATCGCTGGCGTTATACACAGCTATTCAAAGAAGAGACGGGACAGCTTCCGATCGATTTTTTGAACACCGTCCGGATCGACAAAGCGCAAGAACTGCTGCTGCTGACCGAGGACAAGCTCAAAGAGATCGCGCATGCGGTCGGGTACAGCAACGAATATTATTTCAACCGGAAATTCAAGCAAAAAATCGGGGTCACGCCTGGACAATATCGCACCCGCAATAGCGGGAGAACGCGCATTTTCGCTCCATTTCTGGAGGATTATTTGGTCGCGCTCGGCGTAACGCCGATCTTGCAGTGCACCCATCGTCCGTGGGGCAGGCAGGATTATCTGGGGCTCCGCGGCGTACCCGATTTTGATATCGCATCGGACGATTGGACGGTTCTCTCCGGCCATCGGCCCGAATTTATCATCTTGGACGATGGATACCGAAGGTGGGGTCTGGAACGATACAGCCGGATTTCCCCGGTATTCAAAATTCCCTTCAACGGCGAAGATTGGAGATTTATGCTGAGATCGATCGGCAATGTGTTAGGCAGGCAGCAACAAGCGTCGGAGGCCATCGAGACGCTCGAGCGCCAGATCGCGGACGCGCGGCACCGGCTCGGACGTTTGTCGGGCGGGCAGTCCGTAGCCGTGCTGCGAATCTCGGGTCGCTCGGTCGCGCTGTACGGAGGGAGCAGCTCGGGTTATACAGGGCCGCTGCTCTACCGAGGGCTCGGACTCTCCGAGCCTGACATCGTGCGGAGCATGGCGCCGGGCACCCGGCGAATCGATCTGACCCCGGAGCAGCTGGAGATGCTTGACGCCGATCACCTGTTCGTTACGTTCGAAGGTCAGGACGGCCGGGAGCTGCTCGATTCCAGCGCGTGGAAAAGCTTGCGGGCCGTCAGAGCAAATCGCGTATACGAGGTAGATTTTATGGCCTGGATGAATTACGGCGTGCTCTCCCATAGCCGCAAGATCCACGATGTGCTAAAGGTGATGGGCGGTTGACAGAGACGAAGAGCGATTAATCCAGCGACGGCCGGCGGCGATAGGCGGCCGGCGTAACGCCGACGATGCGCTTGAACAGCCGATGGAAGTGAGGCAGGCTCTCGAAGCCGCATTCGGCGGCGATCTGGGCCACGCCGCGATCCGTCGCCAGCAGCATCTCCTTGGCTTTGACGATGCGCTTCGCGGCGATAAAGCCAGTGACGTTCATGCCGGTCATCTGCTTGAAGACCCGGCTGAAGTGGGCAGGGCTGACGGACGCCCGCTTGCTCAGCTCGCGGAGCCCGATATCGTCTGCGTAATGCGTATCGATAAATAGCAGCGTGTCGCGCATCCAGAGCGGGCCGATTGCCGGCGCCTGCGCAGTCTGGCCGCGTCCTCCCGTGCCCAGCTCCCGATTGACGGATAGCAGAATCCGCTGCAGCAGCAAGGATACGGCATGCCGCATTCCCGTTTTCGAAGCCCGCAGTTCTTCGTCGATCTCCCGCAAGCCTTGCTCGAATCCCGCCGCCAGGTCCGGGCCGCAAAGCAATCTGTAGATGCGGTTCAGCTTGCTCCAATCGAAGCCCTGCAAATAGGAAAACGGCTCTCCGAGCGACTGTGCCTGCACCAGCGCCGGATTGAAAAAGAGCGCGGTGGACGTGACCGGGTCTTCATGATCCGGAAATGCGCGATGGATCGTGTTGCCCGGGATGAGAAACAGGCTGCCGGCGTTCATGTCGTAAAAGGTACGGTCGATAAAAAAGGTTCCTTTGCCGCCGTGAACGTACACCATCTCGTACCAGTCGTGCAAATGGTCGGGCAGCTCGCGCTGCTTCGTCTTTGTGTCTCTGTATACGAACGAAAAAGGAAAATCCGGCGAGGCATTAAAGGGTTTAAAAATAGGCTTCATACGGTCGGCACCTGCGATCGGCGATTTCTTATCAAAATATCAAAAAAGGATATAAAATTGCAAGCTGACGCAATTTTATAATGAATCTGAGATGCTAGAATAAAGAGAGAACGGTTACAATATTTCGCCATAAGGGAGTTGCGGTATGAGAATCGATGCGCATCAGCATTATTGGCAGATCGAACGGGGCGATTATGGCTGGCTCACGCCGGACATCCCGGTTTTGAATAGGGACTTTTTGCCGCCTGATCTGAAGTCTCATCTGGACGCGCACCGGTTGGACGGGTCGATTGTCGTACAAGCCGCGCCGACGCCCGAGGAGACGGAATTCCTCTTGTCGCTCGCCGCGACAGACGATTCGATTAAAGGCGTCGTGGGCTTTCTGGATCTGGCGGATGCGAGCCATCCGGTCCATTTCGAACGCTTCGCCCGGCATCCGAAGTTCGTCGGATTCCGGATCACGATCCAGGATATGCCCGATGCCCGCGTTATTGTCGATCCGGCGTATGTCGAGGCGCTGCGAAGCTATGCGGTGCAAGGCATTGCTGTCGATTTGCTCGTGAAGTCCGATCAACTTGAGCCGCTGATCGAGCTTGTGAAGCAAGTGCCGGGCTTGCACGGCGTGATCGACCATATCGCCAAGCCCCGTATCGCCGAAGGCGCGATGGAGCCTTGGGCGGACCAGATCGCGGAGCTGGCTTCGCACGCGAACTTGTACTGCAAGCTGTCGGGCATGGTGACCGAAGCGGACCACGAACGCTGGAAGGCCGAACAGTTTATTCCCTACGTCCGTCATGTCTTGGCGTGCTTCGGACCGGATCGGGTCATGTTCGGCAGCGATTGGCCTGTCTGCTTGCTGGCGGCCGGCTACGACGAGGTGGTCGATATTTTAGAGCGCGCGCTGCCGGACACGTGGGGAGACGAAGAGCGGGAGAAGCTGTTCGGACTGAATGCCAAGGCCTTTTACCGGCTGTGATGCGGCGCGAGCGATTATGGACAACGAGGTGAATTGGCGAAAATGAAGTACCGTAAATTAGGGAATACGGACCTCGACGTCTCCGTATTAAGCTTCGGCGCTTCTTCGCTGGGCTCGGTGTTTCGGGAGACGGATGAAGGAGAGAGCGTAAGAACCGTTCACGCGGCGATCGATGCCGGGATCAATTATATCGATGTCTCTCCCTACTACGGATTGACCAAAGCGGAGACCGTGCTCGGCAAAGCGCTTCAGAATATTCCGCGCGACAAGTTTATCCTGTCGACGAAGGCGGGCCGCTATGGCGCCGATACGTTCGATTTTTCCTTTGACCGGATCGTGGCAAGCGTGGACGAGAGCCTTGCAAGGCTGAACGTAGACGAGCTCGATGTTTTGTATTTGCATGATATCGAATTCGTGCCGGCAGACATCATTTTAAAAGAAGCGATTCCGGCGCTGCGGCGGCTGAAGGACCTCGGCAAGATCCGGTTCGGCGGGATCTGCGGCCTTCCGCTCGCGCTGTTCGAGACCTTTATTCCTCTTGAAGATGTCGATTGCATCATTTCCTACTGCCATTATTCGTTAAACGATACCAGCTTGTCCGGATTGCTGCCCCGTCTTGAAGAGAACGGCATCGGCCTGGTCAACGCTTCGCCGCTCTCCATGGGTCTGCTCGGCACGCGCGGCGCGCCCGACTGGCATCCTGCTTCGCGGGAGATCAAGGCTGCTTGTCGTGCGGCAGCGCTGCATTGCGAAGCGCAGGGAGCGGATATCGCCAGGCTGGCGATCCAGTTTTCCACCTCGAACGCCCGAATCCCGACGACGCTCGTCAGCACGGCCAATCCGGACAACATTCGGAAGAACGTTTCCTGGACAGACGAACCGATGGACGAGAGCCTCCTGGCCGAGGTTCTCGCGATCCTTGCGCCCGTTCGCGACCGGACATGGGTCAGCGGACGCGACGAGTATAACGCGGGGATCGGAGGCGCTAAAAAATGAGAGGCATCGTATGCGCGGAGATCGGACGTTTTGCGTTTATGCACGATCTGCCTGAGCCGGCGCCGGCCGCCGGTTGTGCCGTCGTAACCATTAAGCGAATCGGCATTTGCGGAACCGACCTCCATGCCTACAGAGGCAGACAACCGTTTTTTACTTATCCCCGCATACTGGGGCATGAGCTGTCCGGCATTATCGAAAAGATCGGTCCGAACGAGGAAGGGCTTCGGGTCGGCGATCGGGTCGGCGTCATTCCGTATATGCACTGCGGGACCTGCATCGCCTGCCGCGGCGGCAAGACCAACTGCTGCACGGATATGAAGGTGCTAGGCGTCCACATCGACGGCGGCATGCGGGAGCGGATCTCCGTGCCGGTCTCGCATCTGATCGCAGCGAACGAGCTGATGCTCGACCAGGCTGCGATGCTGGAGCCGTTCGCGATCGGCGCGCACGCGGTGCGCCGGTCAGGGCTGGCGGCGGGCGAAACCGCGCTTGTGATCGGCGGCGGTCCCATCGGGCTGGGCGTCATGGCGTTCGCCAAGTCGCGGGGCGCCAAGGTCGTCGCGATGGACGTCAACGAGGACCGGCTTGCCTTTAGCCGCGACTGGGCCGGAATCGACGATACGGTAGATGCGCTATCGGATCCGCTCGGCAGGTTGCTCGCTGTAAACGGCGGCGAGCTGCCAAGCGTCGTATTCGACGCCACGGGCAATGCGCAGTCGATGAGCGCGGCATTCGCGTACACGGCGCATGGAGGCAGGTTGGTCTACGTCGGCTTGGTCAGCGCCGATATCCAATTCCACGACCCCGAATTCCACAAGCGCGAGCTGACGCTGATGGGGAGCCGCAACGCGACCCGGGAAGACTTTGAGCGCGTAATGGAGGTCATGGCTTCCGGGGCGATCGATGTCGACCGTTATATCACGCACCGCGCAGACTTCGGCGATATGATCGGGCGATTCGAGGATTGGCTGAAGCCCGAGTCAAAAGTGATCAAAGCGGTTGTAACGCTTTAGGTGAGTTTAAACGCCAGAAGAAAAATGCATCCGATCGGCTGGGCCTTGTGCCTGCCGGTCTTTTTGTCATTGCTATGATGTTTTACTCCTGACGCGGGCTGCGGCGATTCGATGACAGGGAAGTGCCTGACGCGGGCTGGGGCGATTGGTGGACAGGGAAGTGCCTGACGCGGGCTGGGGCGACTGGTGGACAGGGAAGTGCACTTTCGACGTGCCGGAGCTTTTCAGGTGTTTGCGGGTCGAAAACCTGCATTTATACAGTTATTTTCTGCCGACCAGGTAGCGTCAAGAAGTTTGTGTAAGTAAGGCATCTCATCGTTATACGCATGTAGATGTCGAGAAGTTGGGGGACGCAGCCCAAGCGAAGGCGCGGGAGTTCTATTCCGCTTTTTCCATTGCATGAGC
>NZ_JBHRYU010000064.1:0-19297 GCF_042649185.1 Cohnella sp. GCM10012308 | reverse complement strand
CTTGGCCATGTTGCAACAAAATGGACCACCACTTTCAGCATAATATTATCTATTATACCAAATTAACGCGGTGACGTATTAATTGAATAATGCAGGGGACTTTCTCAACAGCCTGATATTTGCAGGCGTTTTATCAAGCGCCGCTGCCGGTAGAAAATAAATGCACAAATGCAGGTATTCGCGCCGTGCGCGACATTCGATATCAAAAAAAGAACGCCCTATAAAGGACGTTCTCTTCATACAAACGATCATAAACTCAACCGTACTCGAACGCATCGATCACGACGTTATAATCGCTCGCCGCAGCGTTCTTTGTCCGGTCGACTTCCACCTTGACGTTGTGCGAGCCGGGCGCCAGATCGGCCGTGCTGTAGATGATCTGCTGATATTTCTTGACGGCGCTGTACAGATCGACCGTGCGGACCAGCTTGCCGTCCACATAAATGTTGGCCCGGCCTTGGTTCGAGCCAAAGTTGCTGATCACGCGAACGGCCGTGCCGGTGAACGTCAGCTGCGCGCCGTTGCCGCCGGCGCTGCCGAACGTCTCCGTTCCCGCGTAGTCCGACGCGTCCGACCACTGCCCCCAGCCGCCGGTGTACGCGACGGATGCATGGCGGTCGTCCAGCTTGGTCGCGAGCGACGTGCCGTACTCGAACCGGTCGATGACGACGTTCGTATTCGTGGCCGCGACGTTTTTGGTCCCTTTGACGATCACCTTGACCGTATGCGCGGCGTCCGTCAGCCCCGTTTTCGCAAACAGCACCTGGCGGTAAAGCGCGTCCGGCGCGTACAAATCGACGTCGGACGCTTGCAGCGCGCCGTCGACGTAGAAGTCGGCTTTGCCCTGGTTGCCGCCGTACTTGCCGATGACCCGGATCTGGCTGCCGGTGAACGAGAATTGCGCATAACCGCCCGCCGTGTAGTTGAACTTCTCGGTCGCGGCATGGTCGAGCTTGTCGCCGTCCCAGTTGTTCCATGCTCCGCTATAGGTGACGGCAGCGTCCCGATCGTCGGCGTATTTGGTCTGCAGCTTCGCCGGCGCGCCCGCGGCGCTCCAGTTCACCGTCACCGTCACGCCGCTGGGCGCATTCCAGTATTTAATCAGCGCCGACTTGCTCTCGTCATCCCATTCCTGCGAATACAGCGTGCTGCGGCCGCTGCCGTTCACCGCCGTCGCGAGCTGCGGCACGAGGCCGTCCTTGCTTAAGATACGGATCGCGCCAAGCGAATTCGACGCGCCTTTGGCCGTAACGACGGTGCTCGAAGCGCTCTCGCTGACCGCCGGATTGTTGCCTTGCGCGAACAGCACGCGGGGGATCGTCGTCACCGCGATGCCCGAGACGTCCTTCAGCAGCGCCGACTTGCCCTGCGCGACTTTGCGCGTCGTGACGACCTGAAGATCCGGGTCGAGCACGTCGATGTATTTGCCCGTCTCCACGGCCGTGCCGCTGATCGAATAAATGCCTTTGTACGGGCCTCTCGTATAGGCAATCGCGTTTTGGACGCTCACCGACGCGCTCTTGTAGACGGAGCCGATATTTTGCATGATGTTAAACATCTTGGAGCTGCCGCTGGCGCTGTTCCCGAAATAATACGGATCGATGCCAAAGTACACGAACTTCCCGGTTCCGTAGCTTTTCTCGAACGCGATCGTCGTCGTCCCCTGCTTATACATCGGCGTGAAGCTGCCGCCCGTGTAGCCGATATAACCGATGCCGGACGTCGAAGGCAGCGAGCCGATGCCGGCAGCCAGCGCCGATCCGGCTTCCGCCGACAGCGTCGCACTGGACAGCGTGCCGGCCGTGCGGCCGGTCGCGCCGATGCCGAACAAGCTGAGCAAGTGATCCTGGGGACTTGCGTAGCTGCTGCCGCCCGAGTTCCACCACTGGTTCGGCGTATTCTCGTACGGCGTGCGCCCGCCGAAGTAAACGACGATGCCGCCGCCGTTCACATAATCCCGCAGCTTGATATTGTAGGCGCTGCTTTGCGGCTTCATCAGATCGTAGCTCACGTAGACGACGTCGTATTGACTGAGCGGGTTCGCAGCGGCCGTAATCCCTTCGAGCGGCACGCCGTCGATCAGAAAGCCGCGGTGCAGCAGCGGCATCGCGAGCGAATAAACGCTGTCCTGATTGGCCGTATTGCCCGGGCCGCCCGCCTGCCAATTCGTCGTATCCGAGATCAGGATGCCGGCCTTCAGCGGACGGTTGGACGTCGCGATCGCGCTTGTGTAATTATGCATGTCGTTCAACACCGTAATCTCGTTCGCCATCGCGGTCTTGAAGCCGTCCGGCGCTTCGTTCTCGTCGATGCCCATAATCCGTTCCGGCCAGATCGGGATCTCGAACCGGTACGCATTCGGCTGCGATACGGCGGCCGCCAGCTGGTGGGCGTTCATGTCCGCGAGCCAATCCCATGACTTGGCCGCGTAGCCGTCGCCCTTCGGGTCGATGATGAGCGCGACGTCTTTGCCCGGATTCGCTCGGCCGAGCTGCGCGAAGTAGCTGTAATCCAGATAGCCGTTCTCGAAGGGCAGCGATACGGACGAGCCCTCGTACAGCACGCCGCCTTCCATCGTATTGGACCACGCTTGCCCGACGATGCCGTCGACGCCGGCGTTCGCCAATCCTTCCTGTCCCGCGTACGGATTTTTCCATTGAAAGTAGGAGAGCTGGCTGTGCGCCGCAATATACGTTTTGACGGCCGGATAATTGGTCTTGATATGGCCGAGGACGGCGTTGATCTCCCGCTGCAGCAAGTAATTCCGCAGCTTCGAGGCTTTGAGGAAATTGGCTGCGCTGCCGGCCGGGTCGGCCCACGCCGTGCCGTAATAGGCGAGCCATTCGGCCTTGAACGCGTCCTCGTAGCCCGCGTCGCCGAAGATCTCCGGCTCCTCCAGAATGATCGTCGTCGCGCCCTTGCCGATCGCTTTGACCGCTTGGTCGCGGACGTAATTGTTCCAGCCGGCGGTCGGCGTCACGTAGCTGTGCGTGCCCAGATGCTGCTTCAAGTTGCCTGCGGCGTCCTTCTGTACAATATCGTAGTGCGTCGAGCCGTCGTAGAAGCCGCCGACATACCGGTTGTCAAAATCGTGGGTGAATGAAATCATCGCCATCTTTTCGTAGCCGGCGTTGCCGTAGTTCGTAATCGCATTTTCGTAAGGCTCCTTGTTGCTGATCAAATAAGGAGCCGCAGCGTCGACCGGCAGATGCAGATTGGTTCGATAGTCTTGCCCGGTCTGAAAAAAAGTGTAGGCGCTCGCCTGCGCGGCGACGGCGCTCTGCGACAGCGCCGCGACTGCGACCGCGGCTGTCGCCAGCTTACGAATGGACTTTTTCATTCACGGCCACCTCACTCGGTAGGGGTATTCATCGCTTTAACGCTCCAGCGCCGGTCCTGAGGCAAAATATCCGCGAAGCGACGCTTAACGGTCTCGCCGGGAAAAATCAGAAATCCGTCTTCCAGCGGCCGGACAACCGGGAGATTGCCGCCGTCTTCATGCGCCGTGCCGCTAACCCTCACCCATAGAGCGACCGTCTCTCCCGTATTGCGGACCGCGACAGTCGTTCCGCCGTCTTCCTCCTTCGTCTCCCACTCCATGGAAGTCGCAGGCAGAGAAAGAAAGGCTTGGAGCGGCGGCTCTTCTTCCCGCTCCTTGACGGCGAAGGTATATTCGTTGTCCGCCAGCGCTCGCCCTTCCGCGGCGTCGATCACGCCAAGCGTGACGAATACGGCGGCAGCCCGGGGAACCTGAAATTCAACGGTGCCTGCAAAAGCGGTTGGATTCGCCATATCGCGCACAGCCTCGCGCAGCGAATAGGAGCCTTGCGCAAGGATGCCGCCTTTCTCGTCCTTTGCCGCCCATTCCACCGTCAGATCGCCTGCCTTCATGCCGTCCGCCGTTACGTAGACCGATCCTCTAAAAGCATCGCCTAGCCGATAGGAAACGCCGTCATACTGCAGCGAGACGTGCAAATTGCGATTCGCCTTCGCCACCCAGCTATAGGCCAGCTTCGGGTTGCCGTAGTAGTCGATCGCGCTCGTGCAGGATACGTTCGGATACGGTTCGTTAAGCTGCCATAGCAGGCTTCCGCTGCAGTGCGGCGCCCGCCTGCGGTTCGCTTCGACGGCGTACCGGATGCCTTCCGCTTGCAGCCACTGCGACGCCATGACCATCCGTTCGAACGTGCCGAAGGAGGCGCCGAACAGACTTTGCAGCTGGTCGTCCATATTCCAGTATTCATAGCCATGCAACAGCCACTCGACCGACCCGGCATGCCCGGCTTCCATCCGATACGCCGGCATGAAGCGTTCTATGCTTTCGATAGAAGCAAAGCCGTCCCCGCCGTATTCGCTGTGCAGCAGCGCATCGCTCCGGTTATACAGCCGGTAATGCCCGGTCTCCCCCGCATATTTCCACGGTCCGTGCACGTCGTACATCTTGCCTTTGCCGGCATGCGCCTCTTCCAGGAAAAAAGTCGGGCCTGAAGGCGAGGTGGGCAGGTACAGCTTGGTCTCGTCGAGATCGGATACCAGATCCCGAAGCAGGCGCAGGTTCGTCTGCCTGTCGGTGAGCGGCACCATCTGGCTATCGAGATGCCCGCCCTCCGTCAGCTCGTTGCCGCCGCACCAGATGGCCAGGGACGGATGATTGCGTTTGTCGCGAATGACCTGCCGCATCGTATGCGAGACGGTATGGAGAAAGGCGGGGCTTGCGGACGGCTCGTTATTGAAGCCCGAGCTGGATTGCATCATCTCCTGCCAGACGAGAATGCCCGCTTCGTCGCACAGCCTGTAAAAGAAGTCCTTCTCGATCAGGCCGCCGCCCCATACGCGAAGCATGTTGACGTTGGCCCGTCTGGACAGCGCGATCAGGTGCCGAACCTGGTCTTCGCGGTCCCTGCCGTACAGCTGATCGGCGGGCACCCAGTTCCATCCCTTGATATAGATCGGCTCTCCGTTCACGGCCACCGTGAAGGCCAGCGCATCGGAGGGCGCGCCGGGATTGGCGCGGAACGACAACGTACGGAAGCCGATGCCGCACGCATAATCGTCTGAAGGGCCATACCCGCCTGCCGAATCGGCGACCTCAAGCCGCAGCTTCAATTGGTACAGCGGCTGCTCTCCATATCCGTTGGGCCACCACGGCCGCGCGTCCGGAACCGAGATTCGCTGCCTGACCGTCTGCAAGCCGGGAACCGCGTCGCCCTCATAGCTTGCCGCGCCGGCAAGCCGGCCGCCAGGTTCGTACAGCTCGGCCGTTAGCCGGTATCGCCCCGCCCGCATGCTGTCGATCGCGGCGCTTACCGTCGCTTCGCCGCTTCCGTCCGCCCCGGGAACCGCTTCGACCCTGACATTGTCGAACCGGCTCCATTCCGATAGTTGCAGGCTGACGCCCTGCCAGAGTCCGATATGCACCAGCCTCGGGCAGAAATCCCACCTGTAGCCGAACCTGCTTTTCAAATGGTCCACCTGCTGGGTATAGCCAAGCTGCGCCACCCCGTCGGGCGATCGCTCCACCACTATGACAAGCGTATTGCGCTCGCCGTACCGCAGCGATGCCGACAGATCGAATTCGCCGGGAACGAACATCCCTGTATGACTGCCGATTCGCTCGCCGTTCAGCAGCACCTGCGCCGAATGATCGGCGCCCTCGAGCAACAGCGCGATCCGTTTGCCTTTCCAAGACGCTTCGGCGGTAAATGCGGTTCTGTACAACCAGTCCCGCTGGTTCACCCATTCGCAAGCCGGCGCGTTCGCGCCATAATACGGGTCGGGCAAATAGCCCGCGCGGTGCAAATCCCAATGTACGCTTCCGGGCACTTCTGCCGGAATCCAAGGGACGATCCCCTTGAGCTGCACGCCCACTTCCATGCTCCGTCCGAATGCCCAGAAGCCGGGATACGATCCGGTCAATTCCCAATTTTCCGTCAGATCGATGCGCATCGGTTAACGCTCCTTCTGCAGACCAAACCATAGCTTCAAGGTTACGATTTCCTTGGGCTTAGCCGTAACGCGCAGGATGTTCCCTTGCTCGACCCGGATCGTACCGACGGTCTGCTCATCCAGATTCGTCCGCTCCGCCTTAATCACCGCATCCGCCGGTTGAATGCTGCCGCTCGACTCGCGATTCGCGCTGTTCCACAACCGGACGATCCAGGCGCCGGCATCGTCTTCGGCCTGCTTGCAGGCGCTGACGATCAGATCGGAGCCCGTCAGGTTCAGGTAAGCGTGCCGGGCAGGCAGGTTGCTTTCTCTCCTGTGCAGCGTCTCGAAGGCGACCGGTCCCGGCTTGCGATTGACGGTCCGAATGCCAAGCGAAAATTGCTGCTGATCGGCGAGCAAGTCGCCCCATGAGGTGTCGGCGGGGTTAAACGGCCGGAACGCATACTCGAATTCCAATCGTCCCAGCAGCTGTCCGCCGTCGCCGCCGTCGCTCAGCACCTCGTCCCTCGTGCTCCGGTACAGCGTAAGCGCCGCCGTCCGCGTCCGGTCATTGCGCAGCTGCGCTTCGTAAAGCCCCTTGCTGTAAACGGCGAATCCATGGCGCTCGCCCCGAATGGCCAGCAGCCCGTTCGAAGGCACGATCCCGCTGTCCTTCTCGATATGGCGGCTATAATCCGGAAGCTGGACGCTTCGCTCCACGAGATCGAACGGGGTGCCCGTATAATAACGGTCGCTGTCGACGCGCGTCGGGAACAGCAGCTTGAGGCGGTGGTCGCGCACGCCGTTATCGACGACCGTGCGGCAGCGGATGACCGGGTCGTCCTTGCGCAGCGTGATATAGGTCGTGACCGGCAGGACGATCCGCTTGTCCGAACGCTTCGTTCTGTCCGAAGCGATCTCTTCCGGCACTTCCAGCTGCAGCGCAAGGCGCAGACAGGTTTCCAGCGGCCCGTCGTGCACGACGGACACCGACGCGCGGCCGACCGTCGAGCTTACCGTCTCGTTGCCGACCGGCGCGATATACTGCCAGCCGTCCCCGATATCGGCCTGATCCTCGAGGGCAAGCAAGCCCTCCGTTTCATAGCCGGTCTCCAAGTCGCGCAGCAACAGCGTGCCGTTCGCCGCGAATTCCAAGCGCAGCTTGCCGTTCTCCCATACGTTCGGCGCTGTCTGCTGACTGCCGACGTAACGTACGGGCTCCGCAGCCCGGCGGAATGCGTATTCTCCTTTGCCCGGCAGCTCGGATGCTTGCATATCGACGGTGTAGGTCGTATAGCCGAACGCGGGAATGTCGCCCTTCAGCGCGACCGTAACCCTGTCGATCTGCTCCCCGCGCGGAAGATCGCGGTAGGGTCGCCATCTTTTCATGCTCTGCTTCTTCACGCCGACGACCTGGAAAGGCACCGCTTCGCCTTCCGAATCCAGCAAGCGGAAGTTCGTGCCGCCGATCTGCGGAGAGATGGCAGGCACGGCCGAATTCAGCGGCAGCTCCAATTCGACTTGAACCACGCCGTCGACCGGGCGCTGCGACGAATTGAACAGCACGACGGCATGCCTGCCCTCCAATGCGGTCTCCGCGATATGCCCCGACACATAATTGAACGCTTCGGCCAGCATGCCTTCCCCGAGCGAACGGCTCTGGGCGAAGCGATACAGCATATCCTCGTGCACCGGCGTGATCGAGCATCCGCATATCGAGTCGTGCGGGTGATTCTCCAGCAGATGCTTCCAGGCCTGATCGAGGAAAGCTTTCGGGTAAGGGCGGCCCTCCCGCGATGCGAACGAGCTCCACGGCTCCGCCCACCCGGTCAGCAAGTTCTCGCAGTGCTGATTGTGCTGTTTGAGATGAACGCGGGACGAGAGCACGTTCGCCAGCACCATGTTATTGACGCCGTTATAGCCGGGCATGCGTTGCTCGCCCTTGAACACTTCAAGCTCGCCGATCCGGGTACGCAGCGCTGCGACATAAGCTTCGATCGTGCTATGCGCCCACGCCGCGCCCGGCGTCCTGTCGTTTAACCGCTCCAGCATCCAGCCCAGATTCGGTTCGATCTCGATATGATCGCAGCCGTCGAGACTAAGCGCAATGTCCGTCGTAGCGCGTTTGGCTTTGTAGTCTAGCATCGCCTCGGCGCGCTCGATCAGCTCTTCCTCCTCGTACTGAAACCCCCGGTCCACGAACGGCCAGCGCAGGAAGAAGTAGAAGTCGCTGTAAGACCGGTCTTCGTCCAGCTTCAGGCCAAGCAATTGGCTTCCGTCGGCGCCTTCCCACCACAATTCCGCAGGATCCCCGTTTCCGTAAAAGCCGCGGAACAAAACCGCATTATCGATGCCGAACCCTTGGAAAATTTGCGGCATCTGGCTGTTGTGACCGAATATATCGTTCACGTAGCCGGACTTCATCGGTTCAAACCCCATTTTTCTCGATTGCCGGAAGCCGGTCAGCAGGTTACGGACCAGCGACTCTCCGCTCACCAGAAATTCGTCCGGCATCACGTACCAGGGGCCCGCGGTCAATCTGCCCTCCTGCAAATGCTTCAACAGCTCTTCTTTCCGCTCCGGACGTATTTGCAGGTAATCCTCGATCATGATCGTCTGGCCGTCCAGCATGAAGTGACGATAAGAGGCGTCCTCCCGCAGACGGTCCAGCAATTCATCCATCATATGGACGAGCCGCGTCCGGAAGCTTTGGAAGTCCTGGTACCACTCCCTGTCCCAGTGCGTATGAGAGACGACGAATATTTGGCCTAGCTGTTTGCGCTGCTGCTGTAGGGTCATTTCTCCGTTCTCCTATCCGCTGTTTTAATACTTGGGCTTCGTTTTATTTTTCTGAAGCTCGTTTACTTCATCGACGATCTTCTGTCCGCCGGCCTTCAGATACTTGTCGATGGCCGTATCCCATTCCTGCTCCGTCACTTTGTCGTTAATGATCGCGCCGTCGATGACCGATTGCAGGTAGTCGGTGTACAACTGCGCGCCTTGCTCGACTTCAAGCGGAGAAAAGACGGTCGGATTGCGGTATTCCGGATATTGAACGGCGTTGTACGCCTCGAACTTGGCTTTGGCGTCAGCGAAGGCATCGCCGACCCCGGAGCCTTCATAGGTCGCTTCGATCGTGTCCCAATCCAGCGCTTCGGACATCGGCTGCAGGAACTTCAGCGGTTCGATCTGACCGGTTTTATAATCCGCTTCCTTCTCGTCTTCTCCCAGCAGCACCTTCTTGCCGTCCACCACGTTGTAGGTCTTGCCTTCGACGCCGTATCTTCTAAAGTCGCTGCCTTCCGTAAGCGTCCAGTTGAGCACGCGGAAGAATCCGTCGGGATCGGACATTTTAGCGTTCACGTACATGCCTCTGTCCCAAGCGCCGAACGGACGAATGCCGCCCATCGCGCCGTCGGGGCCTTCCAGCGGCGGGAGCACGCCGATCTTCGCTTCCGGATGCGTCTTCTTCAAGGTCGAGTAGATCTCAGGACCGTAACCCCAGTTGATGCCGAGTACCGCCGCCTGGCCGGAAGTAAATTTTTGCTTGGCGTGATCCCAGTTTTTCGCCATCAGAAATTCCTTGTCCAGCAGTCCCTTGGCTCTTAAGTCTTTCAAGTAAAAATAGTATTCCTTCATCTCTTTCGTCAGATAGAAAGGAACGATCGTATTCGGGTTTTCTTTGTCTTCTCCTGTCGCCGGTCCCCAGCCGAAATGCGTGAAGCCGAAGGAGGTCGACAGCGCGCCGAGTCCCCAGATCGTATCCTGGGCGGTCAGCGGGATCATCTTGGCATCGCTTTGCTTGATTTTGGCCAAGGCGTCCTCCAGCTCTTTAACCGTCTTCGGTTCCGGAATGCCGAGCTTCTCGAAGATGTCCTGGCGATAGTACATAAAGATCGGGATGAGCGGATTGGATACGTTGGGAATAAAATAAATATTGCCTTTGTCGTCCGTAAGCGTATCCCATACCGATTGCGGCACGGCTTCCTTGATGGCCGGGTATTTATCGAGGTACTCGTTAATTCTCAAGAAGGCGCCCTGGTCCTGCATATCCTTGAACTTCTTGTCCGTCGGCCCCGCTGCCCAGAACACGTCGGGAATATCGCCGGATGCGATGACGGTCATGATTTTCTGGTCGTATTCGGTTACGGGAATGATCTGTACGTCGATTTTCGCATTGGCTTTCTCGAACATCTCTTTCTCGTAGGCTCCGCCTTTCGTATAGGTGGCGGCTCCCCACACCGGCCGGACATAACTGAACTTGGCCGTCTCCTCTTTGCTTCCCGCAGACGCGCTTGCCGTCTGACTGCCTCCCTGAGCCGAGCTCGATTCGCTTGCTTTCCCGTTTTCTTTGTTGCCCGAGCAAGCCGCCAGCATTGTCGCAATCATCGTCAAGACAAGCAGAATAGTTCCGCGCTTACGCATGTTGCACGACACCCCTTCGCCAATTGTTTTATATGAAAAATCCTGTCGGATCTCCCAACGCGCTTAACCTTTCACGGAGCCCAGCATGATGCCTTTTACGAAATACTTCTGGAGAAACGGATAGACCAGCAGGATCGGTACGATCGAGAAAATGATGGCCGCCGCCTTGATATTTTCGGGCGTCAGCATAATCTTGGTCGCATCTTGCCCGATCACGGCCGTCACCCCTCGCGTATTGAGGGCGTTCATATCGATGACGATGGAACGAAGCAGCACCTGAAGCGGCCATTTCGTATTATCGTTCAGAAAAAACAGGCCGGTAAAAAAGTCGTTCCAGTGGCCCACCGCGTAAAAGAGGCCGATCGTCGCGATTGCCGGCTTTGAGAGCGGAATGATCATTTTCCACAAGATGCCCATATCGGAAGCCCCGTCGATCCGCATAGCCTCCTCGAGCTCCTCCGGGATGCTCCAGAAGAAATTGCGCATCAGGATCAGGTTAAAAGGAACGACCATGCCCGATACGACCAGCACCCAGATGTTATTGAGCAGGTGCAGCTCCTTGAGCAGCATGTAGGTCGGGATCAGTCCCGCCCCGAACAGCATGGGGAAGATGCAGATCCACAGCAGAAATTTGTTGCCCGGCAGCGCCGTTTTGGACAGCGCGTAGGCGCCGGTTATCGTAAAGGCCAGATTGCAGAGCGTGCCAGCGACCGTGGCAAAGACGGTGACGGAAAACGACTTCAGCAAGATGGAGGTCGAGAAAATATACTCATAGGCCGCAAAGGTAAAGCTGTAAGGCATAATCATGAGCGGGTGCTTAAAAATCGCGTCCGCCTCGCTGAACGACATGGCGAACACATTCAGAATCGGCAGCAAGGTTACGAGCGCCATCGCGGTCAATGCGAGATAGATCAAGGTCTGCACCCAAACCGGATTGCGGTCCAAGCTTTTGGGGCGGTTGATCAGCGCTAACTCGTTCGTTTCAGCTTGAACCGGCGGATTTACCACAGCGACTTCTCTCCTGTCCGTCGAATGATATGATTGGCCGACACGATCAAGATGGCGGCGATCACGCCTTTAAAGAGGCCTACTGCCGTGGCTAATCCATAATTCGCTTCCAGCAGTCCGACGCGGTACACGTAAGTATCGATAATGTCCCCGACGCTATAGACAACCGGGTTGGACAGGATCAGGATCTGCTCGAAGCCGGCATCCAGAATGCTGCCCAGCTGGAGAATCAGCAGCATCGCGATCATCGGCCGAATTCCCGTCAGCGTAATATGCCAAATCTGCCGGAGCTTGCTCGCCCCGTCTATTTTCGCGGCTTCATACAGATGGGGATCGATGCCGGTCAGCGCAGCCAGGTAGATGATCGCGGCCCATCCGAACTCCTTCAGGATTCCGGTGACGACGACCAGCGGGCGGAACAGATCCGGGTTGGCCGACAGATTGATCGATTCGATGCCGACCTTCTCCAGCAGCAGATTGATAATGCCGGACGGGCCGACGACATTGTAGATAATGCCTCCGAATATGACCCACGACAGAAAGTGAGGAAAATAGGCGATCGTCTGAATGCTTCGCTTGAACCACATGACGCGCACTTCATTCAGCAGCAAGGCGAAGAGGATCGGAACGGGAAAACCGAAAATAATTCTGTAAAAGCTGATCAATACCGTATTGCGGATCAGCTCGGGGAACTTCACGGAGGAGAACATCGTCTCGAAATTTTTCCACCCGACCCAGGGGCTATCTCCTATGCCCAAAAACGGTTGAAAGTTTTTGAAGGCAATAACGACGCCGTAAAACGGAATATAGCTGAACAAGATAAAATACAGCAGCGTGGGCGTCAGCAATAAGTAAAAGTATCGCCATTTCCAAATCGTCCGCAAATGCCTTCCCCCAGACTCGAAATATGTATCCGCTTTCTTTCAGCAACATCATAAAACACATATTGTCTTATGTCAATATTAATTATGTTATATTTATATCATACAATTTATGTTGAACGATCAGATCAGTTTATTCTCATTGCTTCGGGAATATCATAATGTTATAATACTTTATAATACCTTTTGACGAGAGGAATATGTCCTTGACCTCCGATAATCAGCCTTTATACCTACAGATCAGAGATATGCTTAGAGAAAAGATCAATCTGGGCGAGTTGAAGCCCGGGGATCAGATTCCAACCGAGTCGGAGCTTGTCCTGCAGCACGGCGTCAGCCGCATTACGATCAAGAGCGCGCTGAAGATGCTAGTCGAAGACGGGCTGATCTACCGGATCGCAGGGAAAGGCACGTTTGTGTCCGACCCCGATTCTTCCGAGCCCCTCCCGATCGATTTGAACGCCCCCTACAAAAAAGTGGGCTTTCTAAGTCCGCTCGCCAACGACGAGTTTTCGATGAAGCTGCTGCTCGGCGTGCAGGAAGCATGCAAGGAACAGAACTTGATCCTTATCGTCCGGTCCGCATCGACGCAGTTCGAGGAACAAGAAGGCATTCGCTTCCTGCGCGCCGCGGGCGTGGACGGACTGCTCATTTTCCCGGTAGACGGGGAAGCGTACAGCGAGGCCGTATTGAATTTAAAGACGGAGGGCTTCCCTTTTGTCCTCATCGACCGCTATCTGCCGGGCATCAAGACGAATGCCGTCTACTCCGACAATTTTGCCGGCGGAAGCATGGGAACCGAATTTTTGGTTCAAAAAGGGCATCGCCAGATCGGGATTATATCGGGCACCAAATCAAAAACGTCCAGCTCCGAAGACCGCTTCTCCGGCTATCTGGACATGGCCAAAAAAGCCGGGCTCAAGATCGAACCCGCGCACTGGCTGACCCGTATTGACGAGGTCACCTATATGGACCCTATTATAGGTCGTGACATGATTCGAAAGTGGCTGGAGTCCCAGCCCGAGATTACGGCCATTTTTGCTTTTTCCAGCGCGATCGCGCTTTATGTAGCGGACGTAGCGGCGGGAATCGGCAGAAAGGTGCCCGAGGAGCTCGCCATTCTTTCCTTCGACGCGCCTCCGATCCGCGACTTTCAGGGGAGCCTGTTCAGCTATATCGAGCAGCAAGAAGATAAAATGGGCGAAGAAGCGATCGGCTTGCTGATGGCGGCCATCGAGGATCCCGCCATCAGCCGGCAAATCGTCATTCCCGTTAAATTGAACGAAGGAAGAACGACCTAAATCATCGCGGAACAAAGGAACCACCCCGCCGAGCGTTCAAGCGCTGCGGCAGGGTGGTTTTTTGCTTGGCTAGGATTGGAGGCCAGCCAGCAATTTGGCCAGAACCTGCGCGCCTTCCGCGCGGGTCAGCTTTTCTTTGGGCGCGAAGCGATTATTTCCGCGTCCGTCAAGGAAGCCGAGTTCCCGCGCTTTGCTCACCGCATCCTGCGCCCACAAGCTGATTTGAGCCAGGTCGCTGAATGGCTCCGTCTTCGTGCTTGCATCCTCTTTACCCTGTTGGTACTCGTAAGCGCGAATCGATATCGCCGCCATCTCCTCGCGCGTGATCGTATCGTTCGGCGCGAATAAATCCGCGCTGCGTCCAAGCACGATGCCGGTCTCGTATACGGCGGCGACGCTGTCCGCATACCACTTCGCGGCGTCGACATCGTTAAATGTCGCGTTATTTTCGGCCTTTAACGCCAATGCGCGCGCGATCATGGCCGCGAATTCCGCTCTCGTGATGCTGCCTTGCGGATCGAACCGCGTATCGGACACCCCTTCGATCACATGCCTCGCCACCATATTTTTAATCACTTCGCCTGCCCAGAAGCCCTCGCTCACATCCGAAAACGACTTATCGTATGCAAGCACCGCATATTGGGCTGCATGATCGACTTTAAAAGTCATAACGCCGTCGCTTAACGTTCCGCCGATGTACTTCATCGTTCCGTCCGCAGCCGCCTCGTATACGCCTAACAAGCCCGGATTCGCATCCGGATCGACCTTCAACGTGAGCGTTAACGGCTCCGCCAAGGCGGTTACCGGCAGGACCGAACCGTCCCCGGCAACGACATTCAGCTGAAAATCAAGGACGTCGCTGGCCGCCGTTACAGAAACGGACCCCTTATTCAAACCTTGAATGATCGTCGCAACCTTCTCGTCCGGAACGCTGGCTGCAGAAAAACGGATCTGCGCACCGTTGGCTTGCGCGCCGGTGGCGGCGCCCTGGATGCTTTGCAGTTGCGCCTTGGAGAACGCGACCGTCATCTTGTTTTGCGCGATTAGCAAACGATTCGAACCAATAAGGTCGACTATGTTGGTCGGAAGCAGCACGGAATCCTTATTTCCCATCACTTGAATGCTGATAAGGCCATCTTTTGCATTTTTGAGATCTGCCTCTATCACCGCTTGTTGTTTGCTTGCGTCTACAGGCACCGTCGGCGGGATCTCCGGCGCAGGCTTGCCGACCAGCTTCATATCGGCCCAATTCGCCTGGTCGTCGCCATTGCCCATCCACATGAGCTGTCCCCATACGTCGCCGCTTAGCTTGCGGGTCGCGAGCATGCTCATCCCCACGAGCCGGTCATTGCCCGGAACGAAAGGCGTCGTTTGCAAAGCGTTCCAAGGGATCGCCATCTCGAGCACGTACTTGTGCGCCTCCGGATCAATCGTAGATTTAATAACCGCATCGGTTAACGGATATTCTTGCACCCCTCCGTCATCTCCCTGCCTCATAAAGACATGCGGCTGCGAATCCGGTCCGCCGGCCGTGAACAGGACCGCATAATCGCCCGACCGGTAGGCCGCCCCCGATTTGTTGCGGTCGATATCGAGGAAGAGCATCGACGCTGTCGAGCTGAACATATTGGCGCCCGTCTCGGTAAACAGGAACTCGCTGTCTTCCCGCTGCTCCAGCACGTACAGATTTTTGTCGTCCCACTTCAGCCGATATTTGGCGTTTACGGTCCCCGTATTCCCCCACAACGCGCCATAGCGCAGCAGATCCGGGTCGCGCTGATTAATGGCGATGTCCTTCGCGTCGCTCCATTCGCTTTCATTCGCGACGCCGTCTACCGCGATCGGCGAGGACGCCCAATTGCCAGCATAGACCGGTTTAACGAAGTTGATCTTGATCGGCAGCATATAGTCGGTTCCGATCGCGCCTGCGGACAGACGGATCGGCTGCTGCGGCGAAGAAGACGCAATATCCGTATTCGTCGTCACCTGGACGCGAATCGTTCGCGTCTGATGCGGCTGGATCTCCAGGTTATTGTCCGGGAAATCGATCGCCATCTCCGGTTCGCTGTCGCCGGATAGCGTCAGCCTGTGGAGCATGCCGCCCCAGCCTTGTCCATAATGATCGCCGATTTTGACGTAGACCGATCCGGCATCGCCCTGGTAGCCGCCAACCGGATAGCTTCGCTCCCCGTTGTTCGTGCTTCCCTCTACGGCGCTGTCCGGTTCGTAATCCACGACGGTCCAATTCGCTCCGTCGGCCGACAATGACACTTCGAAGCGGTTGGACAAAGCCAATTTTAATTCAGGATTGTCCAGGTCCTGCGGCACGGGGATCTTGTATACGAAGTAGTTGGTTCCATCCGCATAACGCGCCCCGCCGGATATCGCCGAGCCCGCGTTATCGACCAGATAGTCTCCCTCTGCAGCCGATTCCGGAACGAAAGACAAAGCATCCTTCACGGTAGGAAGCATAGACATCTCGACCCGATGGGCTGCCGAATCGCGATTCGTCACGGCCAGCTCCAGCGTTTTTGACTCTCCCGGCTGAATGTTCAAGGTGTCGTTCGCACGCACGGCAAACGGCGCAATGCGCTCTTCGTAACTAAGCGTGAAGCCGTACATAACGGGACCGTAACCCCTTGTAGGGTCCGCGTTTGTCATTTTCACGTAGACTTCGCCGTCGGCATTCGCGTATTCGGCCAGATTGCCGATTCTGTGTATCCCTTTATTCGCGCCTCCGGTGACCGGTTCTCCGTTGGCATCCAGGTCCGCCCGGAAAAGCTCCGTCCAAGCCGCATCGTCGCCGGAGACGCTGATGACGTAGTTGTTCGCGATCTCCAGCATCAGGCTGGCTTGCGGATATTGACGGACATCGAATTTATAAACAAGCTCCTGGCCGTGATCCGTATATCTAAAATCGGGATGCTGTCCGCCGGTATAACGGACTTTATAGGCGGCGTCATTATCGTTCTGATTCGTCTCCACGCGCTTCTCTACGAAGTCGACCGGCGCCGAATCGGGAACCGGCGTACTCGACCACTGCACGCGGATCGTCACGCCTTGCTTCTGATGATCGTGCCGGATCAGCAGCGTCCTCGAGCCGTTCTCCCATTCCGTCGATACGGTTACGGGTTCGTTCGCGGCATCCGTTGCCGTCACCGTCTCCGGATACAGCCCCGCAGGCGCCCCCAGTCTGGCGCTCGCACGGGAACCCGGCGTACCGGCCAGCTTGTAGCCGGTTTCGGTCGCGCCTTCCACGACATCCGTCAGGTCGCCGCTTGCGAACAACACCTCGGGCTTAACCGTATCTCTGTCATTGATGTCGTACAGCATCGCATTGGTACGGGGCTGCATCTCCGTCATGCCTGACACGACCTGCAGTCGATCGTCGAACAGATCGATATAGGAGCCTTGCAATTGCAATTGCTCCGGCTGATCCATCACTTGAATCGTCGTATACGGTCCGCGGACGGACTTCAACAGATTCGCCTCGGCGTACGTCCCGCCCGCTTGCTCCACCGCATATTTCGCAATATCGCGGATGAGCTGGGAAGCCGCCGGGCTGGAAGCAAAGTAATCGGGCGCTACGCCCACGACGATGACCTTGCCTTGCTCGACCGCTTGCTCATAAGCAACGGACCGACCGTTCGCCGCGTACAGCGAAGTCGCGCCGGCCCCCAGCTCGGCCGAGGTCACCGTATACCGCTTCGACACGCTAATCGAGGAACGTCCGCCGAATGCGCCTGTCCCGCCCGAAGCTTGCAGCACGACATCGTTCGTACCGTCGGAAGTCCGCTCGCCCGTTACGTTTAACGCAAGCTTGTTCCAGAGGTCCTGCTTCGGCGAAGACAGGTTCTTTTCCGTCCACCACTCGTTTAATTGGTCCGTACTGCCGGAGCCCCCGGTGTACACCAGAACGCCGCCGGCCTTTACCCAGTCGCGCAAGGCGTCGTTCACCTTGGCGCCCGTGCCATTTCCGGCACCCGCGTTGCCTTCGATCGCTTTCCAATCGTCATAGCCGACGAACAACACCTTCGTATCGGCCAAAGCATGCGACTTGGTCAAGTTTTCCGCCGGAATTACCTGAAGCGGTATGCCCTTGGCCACCAAGGGAACCATCGGGCCGTAGAATGACGTGACTGCGCCGACGGTCGACATTTGCGAAATCGTATCCGAGTACAAAATGCCGATCCCCTGCGTGCCTGCCTCGATCGTTACCGATTTGTCGTACATGTCCTGCAGCGCCCGGTAGACATTGGTTTGAATCGTCTTATAAGTCCCCGGCGCCTGCGTGAATCCGCGCTCCGACCACGGCACGACTTCAAACTGCTTGAATTGCGGCTGCATCAGCTGCGCGGCAATGGTCGTTTTATAAAACTGCTCGTACTCCGTCCAGCTATACCCCGGCGTATCGGCTTTCGGGTCGGCCAACGCGTACAGCTGCTTGCCGTCGTCGTCCAATTTTAAATGGGCAAAAGAGGAGTAATCGATGTAAGCGGATTCAAAAACCCGCCGTTCGCTCGTCCCGTTCGTCGGCACCGGCACAAGCGCGGTATCGCTCCATACCTGCGCAATATAACCGTCGATCGTCGGAATGTTGTAATAGTCATAGTTCGACGTCGTGATCCCGTACATGAGGTAGCTGATCGCCGTATGCGAGGCCACCAATACTTTGACGTCCGGATCGTACGCCTTGATTCGTTCGGATATATCTTTGAGCGCACGATAGCACAAATACACTTTAAGCTTTTGCGATTTGAATTCCGCTTCCTTCGAGGAAGAAGGGTCCACCCAGGCTTCCCCGTAATAAGCCAGCCACTCTCGTTTAAACGCGTCGGAATAGCCGGATTTGATAAATACGTCCGGCTCCTCGAACACGATCCGTCTGGCGCCGGCATCGATGCTGGACTTGGCCATGGAGTAGATGAAGTTGTTCCAATTCTCGGTAGGCACCATATACGGGACATCGACGCTGGTCGAGTGGGTAATCAAATTCCCGCTCTTATCTTTTTGTATCTCATCTACGTGTTCTACGCCGTCATAGAGTCCCCGCTTGTAATAATTCATGTCCCGATTTAAAGCCATCATCACGTCCACTTGATATCCGCGATTCGTCCATGCCGAAATTTTAGATTGGATCGACGTAGGCTCGCCTACATAGACCATCACCGAATCCGCCAACACGTGGGCGCTCTCATTGTCCCCTGCCGCTCCCGTCTGAAATGTCGTACGCACGACCGGCGGGTCGGTCATGGGATCCGCTGCCGCATACGCAGGTATAGCCCCCACCATTGTTAGCGCTACCAAAAAACTCAACATCTTTTTCTTCATTACACACCTCCGGAGGATAAATTCAATACCGACATATATCATTACATAACAAAATATATCTTTTTAATTTGTATTATGTCAATATAAAATAATATTGATTATGGTCAACTCCGACATGTTGGCGCCTAACGGGCTACTGTTTGACTGTTTGGTTGTTTGGCTGTTTGGCCGAAATTCCTGCAAAAATACATCTTTTTTTGCCTGTGTGGCCCCTTTCAAAGCAAATGCCTGCAAAAATACATCCATTTCGTTATTTCTTGCGGTTGCCGCCCCTAGCCTCGAAAAATAACTGCATATTCCAGGCTGTTGAGAAAGTCCCCTGCATTATTCAATTAATACGTCACCGCGTTAATTTGGTATAATAGATAATATTATGCTGAAAGTGGTGGTCCATTTTGTTGCAACATGGCCAAGGTAAACCAGCAG
>NZ_JBHRYU010000063.1:0-20846 GCF_042649185.1 Cohnella sp. GCM10012308 | reverse complement strand
ACTTCACTGTACGCTGTTTGAACTCTTCGTTAAACCGTTGCCGCTGTTCACCCAAAGTGAACACCTCCTCGATATTTCTATTATCATAATTCGCTTGAGTAGGTGTCCACTTTTTATTCTAGCTGCAGCCACATTCTTATTTCGCAAAATCAGACGCGCTACCTCGGTATAACGATGTGCCACATCCTTATTTCGCAAAAATCCGGGCTCTACCTCACAATAGCGATGTGCCACATCCTTATTTCCAATCAGACTTCGCCCCCGGCTGCAACCTACCTTTATCCGGCGCGCCTCCTTACCCCGTCCCGAGCTCCTCCTTGCCCTGCGAATGCAGGTACAGCTCCTCATAGTATCCATGCTGCTCGAGCAGCTCCGCATGGCTGCCCGATTCGACGATGCGGCCGCCGCTCATGACGATGATGCGGTTCGCCCGCATGACCGTCGACAGCCGGTGCGCGATGACGAGCGTCGTCCGCTCCCGCGATACGACCCGCAGCGCGCGCTGGATCAGGTGCTCGGTGTACGAATCCAGGTTCGCCGTCGCTTCGTCGAGAATGAGGATCTTCGGCTTGAACACGATGATCCGCGCGAACGAGATCATCTGCCGCTCACCCGCGGACAGCCCGCTCCCGCGCTCCGACAGCATCGTGTCGTAGCCGTCCTTGAGCCGGCCGATCAGATCGTCAGCCCCGACGAACCGGCAGGCGCGGATCACTTCCTCGCGCGTGATCTCTTCGTCGAACATGCGGATGTTGTCGACGATGCTGCCCGAATACAAGTACGGCTCCTGCTGCACGAGCCCGACGAGACGGTGGAGCGACGCTTGCGGCAGCGTCCTGACGTCGGTGCCGTCGATGCGGATATCTCCATCCCATACGTCGTAGAAACGGCACAACAGGCTGATCAGCGAGCTTTTGCCCGCGCCGGTCGTGCCGACGATGCCGATCATCTCGCCGGGCGCGATATGCAGATCCAGATCGTGCAGGACCGGCACGCCCTGTCGATAGCCGAAGCGGACATGGTTAAAGTCGATCCGTCCGGCTACCTGATCATGCGCGAGCGCCCGCGTCTGCTTCGCGTCCTCGATCTCCGGCTTGACGGCGAACAGACTCCAGATGCGGCCGACGGACACGGTGGTCGACTGCAGCGTGTTCCACTGCGACGTAATCGTGCTGATCGGCTGGAAAAACTGGCGAATGTACGTAATGAACGCGTACAATACGCCGAACTCGATCGCGCTGTTAAATACCGCTACGCCGCCCAGCCAGGTGACAAGCGCGATGGACAGGCTGCCCAGAATATCGAACGACCGGTTGAACAGCACGTTAGTGCGGATCTCGCGCAGATTGGCACGCAGATAGGTCCGGTTGTTGTCGGTGAACCGGTTCTGCTGCTCCCGCTCCTGGTGGAACGCCTGGATCAGGTTCATGCCCGCCAGATTTTCCGCCGCGAACGCGATCAGACGCGACAGCGCCGCGCGCGAGATCTGGTACGTTTTTCTCATATAAGTCCGGAATCCGATTGCGATACAAGCAATGACAGGCAGCAGGATGAGACAGTACAGCGTAAGCGTGACGTCAAGCTGGAACATAATGACGATAATAAAGACAAGCGTCAGTCCGTCGCGCACGAGGCTGAGGAGCACCTGGGAAAAAAACTGGTTCAGCGTCTCCGTGTCGCCCGACACGTTCGTGATCAGGCTGCCCGCCGGCATCCGGTCAAAAAAAGACATCGACTGCTTGCCGATATGCGCGAACAGATCCTTGCGGATGCGCCCGATGATGTTCTGCCCGAGATACTGCAGCAGATTGTTCTGCAAGTACGTAAAAAGAAAGCCGGACAGCGCTAGTCCCAGGTAGATCGCGCAGATTACGAGCAGCGTCCCGAAGTCGTCGCGTCCCTTCAAAATGTTGTCGTCGATGGCGACTTTGACGAGATACGGCTGCGCCAGATCGGCCGCAATGGCCAGCACCGTACAGCAGAAAACAAGTAGAAACGAAAACCGGTGCGGGCGAACGTATCCGAAAAAAGCGCGGAAAGCGGCCTTCTGGTCCACGGGGGGCTTACTGTCCGCAGACGGCCTTTTGTCAGCGGATTGTCGCTGATCTTCGGACTGTCTCTGGCCAGCAGACGGTCTCTGATCAGCAGACGGTCTCTTGTCAGCGGGCGGTCGGTTCTGCATCTTCGCGGCCTCCCTCCTCCTGAATGGCGTGCAAGGTCGCGTACAAGCCCGCTTGCGCCAGCAGCTCCAGGTGCGTGCCCCGCTGCACGATACGACCTTCGTCCATGACGACGATCTCGTCGGCATGCTTGAGCGCGCTGATCCGGTGCGCGATAATGATCCTCGTCTTGCCCTTGCGGGCCTTGCGGATGCCGTCGATGATCCGCTTCTCCGTGACCGCGTCGACGGCGCTGACGCTGTCGTCCATGATGAGCACCGGCGCGTCTTTGATTAGACCGCGGGCAAGTCCGGTCCGTTGGCGCTGACCGCCGGAGAGCGTGACGCCCCGCTCGCCCAATCTCGTGTCGAAGCTCTCCGGCAGCTCGGCGATCGAGCCGTAGATCTGCGCCTGCCTGGCGGCTTTTTCAACCGTGGGCAGCTCCGTATCCCGTTTGTAAAAAGCGATGTTGTCGCGAATCGTCGTGCTGAACAGGAATCCTTCCTGGGGCACGTAAGCGATCTGAGCCCGCAGACTCTCAAGGGTAAGATCCCGAATGTCCGCGCCCCCGAAGCGAATCGTGCCGGGCGGCGGATCGTACGCGCGCAGCAGCAGCTTGACGAGCGTCGTCTTGCCGCTGCCCGTCTTGCCCAGTATGCCGAGCGTCCGGCCCGGCGCGATGTCGAGGCTGATATCGCGCAGCGACGGCCGCTCCGCTTCGGGATATGCGAAGCTGAGTTGCCTAATGCTGATTGCAGCCTGATCGAGACTGCGATGGCGGGCCCCTTCCGTTTCCTTGATATCAGGCTCCACTGTCATCAGGTCGCCGATCCGCTCGAGCGAGGCGCGCGACCGCTGCATCGTGTTGATGACGTTGCCGATCGACTGCAGCGGCGCGACCATCATGCGGATATACAGCGTGAGCTCGACGAAGTTGCCCAGCGTGATCGTATGGCGGATCGTCAGGTAACCGCCGTAGGCGATCGTCACAATCATGGAGAGCGCGCCCAGAAACGGAATTATCGCCTGAAACAGCGATGAAACGCGAACCAGCCGCAGCTGATTGTCGCGAATACGATCGACCGTCTCCCCGAAGCGGCGGTTCATCGTCTCCTCGGCCGCGAACTTTTTCGTCACGCGAATCCCGCCGAACTGCTCCTCCGCCGACTCCGTCATTTTGCCGAGCGAGTCCTGGACATTCAGCGAACGCTTGCGGATAACCGGCCCGAACCGCGTCACGATCCAGGGAATCAGCAGCAGCGGGAGCACGCAGACGAGCACGAGATACAGCGGAATGTCGCTGAGCGTCATCATGACCATCGCAGACAGGATCAGGACCGTCGCGTTCGTCGTCTGGTTGATGCCCATGGAGATCGATTCCCGGACGGCGGTCACGTCGTTCATCACGTAGCTGAGCAGCTTGCCGACGCCGTTCCTCGAGTAGAACCGCTCGCTAAGCGTCGTGAAGTGGGCAAACAGCTTTTTGCGCATGTCGAACTCGTACAATCTGCCTAGCCGCATGACGACATACTGCCCCGCTCCGGCCAATACGCCGAACGCGACGCCGACAGCCAGCAGCCGCAGGCTGTAATCGACGATGGTATCGTGCGACAGACTTCCCTGCTGCAGCCGGTCGGTGAAGCTCCCGAGCAGCTTGGGGTAGTAAGATTGGATCGCATTGCCCGCCGCGATGAGCAGGATGGCGAACCCGTACACATGCCATTTCGACTTGATGTAATCCCTGAGCATCCGCTTTGGCTTCAACCTGCATCACTTCCCGGTGAGAGATGGTTCTTCGTATAGGCCCTATTCTAAAACTTTTTGACAGCGGTCTCAAACATGCCTGTCCCGTCCTACGCTTAGAATACCCGGACCCTGTGGTACAATAAAACAAATACAGACGGCGGAAACCGGTGCCGACACGGTTGTTCGCGACACGAGGAGGCGCCACCGCGTTGGACATTGCCATCATCGTCGAAGGAAAAAACGACAGAAGCCGGCTCGCGCGCGTCCTGTCCCCGGAAGTGCCGATCCACTGCACGTTCGGCACGCTCAGCACGAGCCGGATCGAGGCGCTGCGCAAGGCGATCGGCCGCCGGCATGTGTACCTGTACATGGACAACGATTCTTCCGGCCGGCGCATCCGGGGCGTCCTCCGCGACATATTCCCGGATGCCGATCATATCTACACAAGGCGCGGGTATGCCGGCGTCGAAGGTACGCCCGAAGAGTACCTGATCCAGCAGCTGGAAAAGGCGGGACTCGAGGAGTTCATATTGTACCCGGCTCCCGATACCGACAAGTGGCGGGAATGACAATTCGCGTCGCCACGCTGCCCCTTGCCCCATGAGAAACGTCATCGCAAAACAAAGCACCCCTCGGCGCCGCGAACGGCGCGCTAAGGGGTGCTTTTTCGGTTTTACATCAACTTTTTGACCTTCGCGTACACATCGTCAGCCGTCGCCGAGTTCGGAACCTGAGACGATTCGGGCAAGATCTGATCGCGCATGCGTCCCTTCTTGTCGACGAGGACGATCAGGTTGGCGTGGGAGAAAAATCCGTCCGCATCCTTGACCGCAAGCAAGCCATACTTGGAAGCGAGATCCGCCGTCTCTGCTTCGTCGCCGCGCAGGAACTTCCAGCCGGTGTAGTCGGCGTGGAACTTATCTCCGAACACGCGCAGCGCTTCGGGCGTATCGCGGACCGGATCGATCGTTACGGAGACGATATCGACGTTTTTGCCGAACTCTCCCTCTGCCTTAAACTTGTCCTGAACCTGGGAGAGCATGAACGTTGTCGGCGGGCATACGTCCGGGCAATTGGTGAAGAAGAAGTAAACCAGTCGCACCTTGCCGTCGAGCGAGCTCATGCTGACATCTTTGCCGTCGATATCCTGGTAAGTAAAGTCGGGCGCGGCCCCCAGGTCCGGAAGCTTGTCCGCCTGCTGCTGACGGATGAGCAGCCATGCGATCAGCACGAGCAGCAGCGCGAACAATGCCAGCGAAAATCCGTAGCGCACATACCAAGGCTTCGCCGGCTTGACCTGAACCGTACCATTCGGATTGACGTTCAGGGGCGCCGGACCCGCGCCGGGTCGATCTTGATTCCCGGATACGCCGGGTCCTTCGAACTCTTGAGACATGTACGCTACACTCCGTTCGTATCGAGTATCATCACTAGAAACATAATCATCAGGTAGTTAACGGAAAACAGAAAGTCCATTTTCGCCCACTTCTCGGTATCCTTCGCCACGAGTCCCGATATGGCGTGGATCAGCCAGGCGCCGACGATGACGACCGACAGCACGAGATAATAAATGCCGACGTAATCGTACGTATACAGCAAAATCGATGCGACCAGCAGAAGCAGAATGTAAGGAATCATCTGCCACTTGGTGCGAAGAATGCCCTTCACGACCGGAAGCACGGGGAAGCCGGCTGCGCGGTATTCCTCCACGCGACGAATCGTCAGCGACCAGAAGTGCGGAGGCTGCCAGAGGAACAAGAGCGCGAACAGAATCCAAGCGCCAGCGTCCACTTGGCCGGTCACAGCGCAGTAACCGATCACGGGCGGCATCGCGCCGGAGATCCCGCCGATCGACGTACTCCAGGTGGAGGTGCGCTTCAGCCAGATCGTATAGACGACGCCGTAGACGAACATGCCAAGCAGTCCCAGCCAGCCGCAGAGCGGATTGACGAGGAGAAACAGCGTTGCGATCCCGAGCGCGCCCAGCGTGATCGAATAGCCAAGAACGAAGCCCGGGGATAGTCGTCCTTGCGGGAGCGCACGATCGCTCGTGCGGGACATCTTGGTATCGAAGTCCCTGTCCCAGTAGTTGTTGAAGACGCAAGCCGCGGCCATCGTCAGCGTCGTGCCGATCAGCATCCAGATCAGGTCCAGCCAAAAGTCCCAACTCTGGACTTGCCACCTTGATGCGACCCAGAACCCGCCAAATGCCGCGACGAGGTTAAGACGAATGATGCGCGGCTTGGTCAGGGCCACAAGATCTTTGAACACGGTGAGCCTCCTCCAAACATAAAAAGCCGCGAACGGCCGAAACGTTTATCTATTTCCTTCTATTAGATGATAACCAAATCTGCACACCTTGACAATGTTCGCGCGCGGCTGTTCATCAAATCGCCACCTGCGCGCCATCCCCTGGACATTCGACCGCCTTCAAAGCGTCAAAAAGCATTGTCGCCGGCTGTCACACTTTGCCCATGGGCGCAATACATTGTATGGAGACATTCGCCCAGGCGACCGGGCAGGCGAGGGTTCGCCGTGGAACGCTGCGGTTCAGACACACAGATGGATTTCTACGTCCCGCTCCAGTCCGATTGCCCACTCGTTTATTAATCCGCGCCCAGGCGCCCCCAATTAAAGGAGGATCTCCCTTGTACAATCGCATGGCTTGGCCCCAAGGAAACATGCCGCAAATGCCGATGAACGCAATGAATGCCGCTCAACCAAATATGGGCGCGATGCCCGCAATGCCTTCCGGCATGGTTGCCGTTCCGACGGGCTCGATGCCCGCGAACATGACGCCGCCGGCCGCGCTGCCGGTCACCACATTCATCCCGGCTCCCGGCCGCGAGGAATCCTACGTCGAGAACATCCTGCGCATGAACCTCGGCAAAGTGGCCACCCTTTACATGACCTACGAGAACAACAGCGAGTGGAACGCGAAAATCTTCAAGGGCGTCCTCGAAGCGGCGGGCCGCGATCACATCATCATCAGCGATCCCGCAACCGGCATGCGCTTCCTGCTGCTCACGCTGAACCTCGATTACATCACGTTCGACGAGCCGCTTAACTATAATTTGCCCTTCGGCACGGCAAGCAATCCGGTTCCCCGCCGCTAATCGGCCGTTACGGCAGCAACCGGCGCGAAGGTCCATATCCTCAGACCCTCGCGTCCCCCTTTTACCCAGACCTCCATCTCCGACCAGGAACGCCCTTCGAGGCGTTCTTTTTTCATTTCGGACGCTTCCCGCTCGTCTGCGGGCCTGCGCAGTTCCACGAATACGCCGGGCTGCTCCCGGTTTTCCGCGAGCTCCGCTCCTTCCCATCTCGACGGCGCTTCGCGCGCCCAAGCCAGGAAACGCTCCCTGTGCGCTTCCGGAATGCTGTATTCGCAAAACAGGATTAACGTCATCCGGTATCTCCCCCCTCATATTTAAATCGTGCGGCGCCCATACTAAGCCGATGCCGCGTCACGCGGCTAATTTGCCGGCAAAGGAGATCATGGTCATGGATTCCGGGACGCATCTCGTTTTTGGGCTCGGACTGGGCGGACTCGCCTTGATCGATCCCGTCGTCGCCTCCGAGCCGTACGGACCCGTCGCGGTGCTGATCGGCACGATCGCGGGCTCCCAAGCCCCAGATTTCGACACCGTGCTGCGTTTTAAGAGCAATGCCGATTATATCAAAAACCACCGGGGCATGTCCCACTCTTTTCCTGCCGTCGCCGGCTGGACCGTGCTGATCACGCTCGCGCTCTCCCTCATTTTCCGCAGCGTGTCGTGGTGGCATATCGGCCTGTGGGTGCTGCTCGCCGTCATGATCCATGTGACGAGCGACCTATTCAACTCCTACGGCACGCAAGCGTTCCGGCCCGTGACGCGCAAATGGATCGCTTGGAATATCATCCATATTTTCGATCCCTTCATCTTCGGCGCGCATCTGGTCGCCATTCTGCTCTGGTTGACCGGCTGGGCGAGACCTACCGTCGTATTTCCCGTGTTGTACGGCTTGCTGGCCATTTATTATGCCTGGCGGAGCGTCGTGCATCGGCGCTTGTCGTCACGCATCCCTGCATTGGACCCCGAACGGCGCGAGGGCGACCAATACACGCTCCTGCCTACGCTGAATTTGCATCGCTGGAACCTGGTTCGTCAATCTACGGACTGCACGTTCGCCATCGGCGAATGGGACAAAGGCGCCGTGCGCTGGATCGATCATACGAAGTGCGACATTCACCCGGCAGTCGAGGCATCCAAAAAGAACAAGGACGTGCAGGCCCTGCTGAATGTCACGCCCTTCCCATGCGCGCAAGTCCGAGAGCAGCCTTGGGGCTACGAAGTACGCTGGATCGATATCCGGTATCGCCACCGCAAGCAGTATCCTTTTGTCGCGACGGTTATGATGGATGCTTCCTATAAGGTCTTTCAATCCTATGTCGGTTGGTTGAGCGACGATCGCCTGGAGAAGCGGCTTCGCATGAATGCTTATTGACCGGAAAAGAATATGTGCTCGATTCGCGATCAGACGGCCGCAAGCCGTCTGTTTTTTGCTTTTCAGTGTGCAATTTTGCCTGCAACGGTTGACCTCGGCGCCAGTTAAGCGCACAATAAAAGCCCGAGGGGTTGCCTCGGGCTTTCGGTGAGCTAACGGATGTTAGCGGCTGCCACCGGAAAGTTGTTGCTCGGCCATTTGGACCAGCTTCTTGGTGATATAGCCGCCAAGGGAGCCTGCGTCGCGGGACGTTACGTTGCCGTAGTAGCCGTCAGCCGGAATTTGAACGCCCAGGGATTGAGCGGCTTCCGTCTTCATGCTTTGCAGCGCAGCCTTTGCTTGAGGGACCAGAACTTGATTACGGGAACCGGAGCTATTGCTTGCCATGATTGATATTTCTCCCTTCGTCCTGCTTAGAGTGGTGTTGGTTGCAAGCTTGCGTTGTTATTATGCTATGCTTGAAGAAAACTATACTCGGAGGTGAACACATTTTGAACAAACCTTTGGGACTATTGTTTGCGGTCGTCTCGATGCTGCTATTGCTGGGTACCGCGATATCGATCGATTACAACGGTTGGCTCGCGTCGGGCCTGGCCGTGCTGGCGTTCGGCTTCATCGGCTGGGGCTTTACGCTGAAGGCCAAGATCGCAAGACGTCAGGAGATCAGGCAACGCTAATCGCGCGAAGACGCACAAAAAAGCCTGCAAGCCTCCTTCGAGGGCATTGCAGGCCTTTTTTGTTTATTTTAGCGGCGGCAGGAAGCCCATCGCTTCCTTGACCTCGGACAGCGTCTTGGCGGCGACGACGCTCGCCTTCTCCGCTCCCTGCCTAAGAATGAGGTGAATCTCGCCGGAGGACCGGATCTCGGCATAACGGCGCTGCAGGGGCTCAAGCACGCCGACGACTTGTTCCGCGAGATCTTTTTTGAAGTCCCCGTAGCCTCTGCCCTCGTACCGGCTCTGAATGTCTTCGATCGACTCTCCCGAGCAGTTCGCGTATATGCTGAGGAGATTGCTGATCTCCGGCTTGTTTTGCGGATCGTAGACGACCTCGCGGCCGAGGTCGGTTTTCGCGCGCGAGAGCTTTTTCCGGATCACGTCCGGCGGATCGAGCAGCGCGATGTAGCTGCCCGCATTCGGATTGCTCTTGCTCATTTTTTTGGTGGCGTCGTCGAGCGACATGATGCGTGCGCCCACCTTCGGGATAAACGGCTCCGGCACGACCAGCGTCTCGCCAAAACGGTGATTGAAGCGTCCCGCCAGATCGCGCGTCAACTCCAAGTGCTGCTTCTGATCGTCCCCGACCGGCACCAGATCCGCTTTGTAGAGCAGAATGTCCGCGCTCATCAGCGGCGGATAAACGAACAAGCCCGCTCCGACCGCCTCTTTGCCAGCCGATTTGTCCTTGAATTGCGTCATCCGCTCCAGCTCGCCCATGTAGGAGAGCGTCGTTATCATCCATCCCAGTTCGGCATGCTCGTGCACGTGGGATTGGACAAAAATCGCGGCTTTCGCAGGATCGATGCCGGCCGCCAGGTACAGCGCCGCTACCGATTCGGTATTTTCGCGCAGCGCTGCCGGTTCTTGGGGCACGGTAATCGCGTGTAAATCGACGATCATAAAGTAGCTGTCGCATTCATGCTGCAGCGAGACATAGTTTTTCATCGCGCCGATGTAGTTGCCAAGCGTCAACTGTCCGCTCGGCTGGATGCCCGAGAGGACGCGTTTCTTTCCGTTTGCATCGCTCATTGTCCATTGCTCCTTCGCTTCGTTAGGATACGGGGCTTGCCTTGCAAGCTCGCATTGAAACGCAAAAAGACCTCTTCGTCAAAGGGACGAAGAAGTCGTGGTGCCACCCTTAATTCGCTCGCGTCGATCATAGCCGCCAATAGAGGACAGCGCGCCGGCGTGAGCCTTTGGTTCCGGTAACGGGGAACGGACGGACTGGATGGGAAGCCTTGCACGTCAAGCCAGCAAGCTGGCCCGAGTAAAGCAATGGTTCTTTTCCCAGTCGGCTCCGAGATCCATTCGGCCTTGGAGGAACGCCGGTTCGCAGCAGCCACCGGCTCTCTGAAGTTCCTTGCCACGCTTACTTGTTCTCATCAACGCCTCGTATGTTATCGTTCATTATACGCGAGGCGCGAGAGATGTCAACCATCGATGGGCGCTGTTAAATTTGTCGGCAAAGGCCGTCGGAGCAGCTTGTCAATTTGCGGTTCTGGAACGGGACAAGACGCGCATATTTGTAATCGTTGACGCTGGCGCGGCTCTCCGGCCTCGCAAGGCGATGGCCCGCGCGCGTCCGAACGGAGAGGAGCGTGCATAGCCATGACCTTAACCGCACTGCGAGGCGCGACTTGGGCGGCAGCCGCAGGATGCTTATACGTCGTCTGGAAGCTGAACCCGAATTGGCCTTCCGTGTTTTTTCGTTCCTTCTTCTCCGTCCTGCTCGACGCCTTTCCCTTCCTGCTGCTCGGGGCGCTGGTCTCCGCGGCGCTCGAAACCTTCGTCAGCGACAAGCTCGTCCGCGCCGTCGCGCCCAAAAGCCGCATGGGCGGCGTCCTGTTCGGCAGCTTGCTCGGCCTTGCGCTCCCGCTGTGCGAATGCGGCATGATCCCCGTCGCCCGGCGCCTGATCCGCAAAGGGCTGCCCGCCTATATCGGCATCGTCTACATCATCGCCGGACCGGTCGTTAATCCAATCGTCTTCGTATCCACTGTCGCCGCCTTCAAGGGCGATCCGTCGATGGCATTCGCTCGCCTGCTGCTCGCCCTGGCCGTCGCGCTCGCCGCCGGGACGGCCCTGCTGCTTTTCCTGCGGCGCAGCCCGCTCAGGGAGGATGAGAGCGCCGGCGGCTGCTCGCACGATCATGGACATGGGCATGGGCACGAGCACGGGCACGGACATGGGCATGAGCACGAACATGGGCACGGGCACGGACATGGGCACGGGCACGGACATGGGCACGGGGTGCGTGAAGGGGCGAGTTTGCAGGCGCGTATGACGGGTGCCCTTTCGTCCATTTTCTCGCACGCCATGATTGATCTTCGCGATATGGGCAAGTATTTACTAATCGGAGCCGCGCTGACAGCGCTTGTCCAAACCGTGCTGCTGGCGCAAACGTTAGAGGCAGCCGCGGGCCATAACTGGATGTCCCATATTTTTTTGATGGGCTTCGCGTTCCTGCTTTCTCTTTGCTCTACATCCGACGCCTTCGTGGCAGCGCCTTTAGATGGTCTGTTCCATCCTGGCGCAATATTGGCCTTCCTCGTATTCGGGCCGATGATCGATCTCAAAGGGTTGACCGTCATGCTGTCCGTCTTCCGAAAAGGATTCGTGATCCGCTTTGCGCTGCTCGTCTTCGCGCTCGTACTAGCCGGTTCGGTTGCTGCCGAACGGCTGCAGTGGTTGAAATGAAAGCATTCAAAGAAGAGGCAAGCGCTACGGCGCTTGCCTCTTCTATTCGCTAATCTCCCCGTTCAATGCTCGCCGGATCGATCTTTTTTCCCCATTTTTTTATGATTCACATGAAATAAAACATTTGCCATATTATAGTTGGATTCGAACATTACGCTTAAGTATAGTTTGCCTTGCTTGATCACAAAATCATATGTAACTTCGCCATGGGTCCAGCTCTTCTTGCGCTTGATCGACTCCACTGCCGCCTTCCGCAGCTCGCCGATCGAGTCATCCGTCAGCCCTTCCGGCTTGGCATCTCCAGTTGCCCGGCGTTCCGCCAGATCGACAGGCAGATGGCGAATGCCGAACTTACCTACCGTGTCATTGCGGACTTGCAGAACGATCGTACCGGCCGTCATGCCCTTCAGCTCGCCTTCCATCTGCCGAATCGCCATCTCCACTTGCCTCGCGAGCGGGACTTCAAACTCATAAACCATAATTCTCCTCCTCTTATATGGGATATACAAACCATTGTCGCCATGTATTCCCTGCGACTTAAGCATCATTATAGGCAAGTATATGAACTATTTCAACAAAAAATTTAGAATATTCGACTAAATCATGCATTTTTTTATTATTTTGAGATGTTGTAACATTTTTTCTTCACAATGGAAGATGACGAAGCCAACGATTACGTTCGCCAACGCCGGCACCACGTCAGGCGTTGAACCCATTCATGCCCATAGACCGACCATCTCCTGCTATACGGCAGGCGTTGAGTTCTTTTATGCCCGCGGAATGCCCTTGCTAAGGCGACATTCCCGAAAAAACGCAAAGAACCGCACACTCAATGTGTGCGGTTCTTCCGCTACCTTTACCGAAGCCTATCTCGGCATCATTCGTATCTCCGGCGAGCGCGTCGTCATACAACGCGTATATCTCCACTATACCACGCGACTACCTAGGGCCGCGACCGACACCTCGACCAATCAACGCGCGCACAGCGCTTCAAACGCCTCGACGTCAGCCGTTGCGCGACGAACGGCAGCCTGCCAGAACGCCGGCTTGTCGAGCTCGACGCCCAGATGGCGCCGGCCGAGTTCCTCGACCGTCATGAGGCCCGTATCCCGCAGCAGCCGGTCGTAGCGCTCGTGGAAGCTCGGACCTTCGGCTTCCGCAACGGCCGCGATGCCGGTGCTGAACAAGTACCCGAACGTATACGGGAAATTGTAAAACGGCACGTCGGTCGCATAAAAGTGCAGCTTGGCCGCCCAGAAGTGCGGATGCCAGGACGACAGCGCGTCCCCGAACGCTTCCTTCTGCGCCGCTACCATCAGTTCGTTGAGCGCATTAACGTCGAGCATCCCATTCTTGCGCGCCTCGTAGAATCGCGTCTCGAACAGGAACCGCGCTCTGATGTTGTTGCAGAACGCCGAAGCCCGCTGCAGCCGCTCGTCTAGCAGCGACAGTCGCTCCGCGTCGCTGCCGGCCGCCCGCAGCAGCGCGTCGCTGACGAGCCCTTCGGCGAACGTGGACGCCGTCTCGGCGACGTTCATCGCGTAGTTGCGTCCGAACTGCGGCAAACCGTCCACGCAGACGTCGTGATAAGCATGACCCAGCTCGTGAGCCAGCGTCGAGACGTTGTCAGGCGTTCCCGAGTAGGTCATGAAAATGCGCGTTTCCCCCGTCAAAGGGAAGTCCGTGCAGAAGCCGCCCGGCCGCTTGCCCGTCCGGTCCTCGGCCTCGATCCAGCGCCCGCTGAACGCACGCTCGGCAAGCTTGGCTTGCGCAGGAGAGAAGCTGCCGAAAGCATTCTTGATCAGCGCCGCGGCTTCGTCGTAGCCGATCGCGCCGCCTTCCGCGCCCACCGGCGCCGACACGTCGTGCCAGTCTAGCCGTTCCTTGCCCAGAAGACGGGCTTTGGCAGCCATGTAGCGCTTGAGCGGCTCCATCCCGCCCGAGACGCCCTCCCACATCGCATCGAGCGTATCCCGGCTCATCCGGTTGATCAGCAGCGGCTCCTTGAGCGGATCCTGCCAGCCGCGCGCCTGATACAGCTTGAGGCGGAAGCCGGCAAGCCGGTTCAGCGAATCCGCCGCCAAGTCCGCCTGTCCGGCCCATGCAGCCTCCCACTTGGCGCCCATCTCGTCGCGCACCTGTTGGCTGGGATGCGACAGCTTGTTGAAGGCCTGCCCTGCGGACAGCGTCTTGACCGCGCCATTTTCCTCCCATGGAATCGCAATCCGGCTGACGATGGTCTGGTAATTCTCGCCCCAGCCGTGGTAGCCGTCGACGGCCAATTCGCTGGCGAGAGCCTCAAGCGCGGGCGGCAGCTTTTCCTTGACGAAATCCCGGCGTTCGCGGATGACAAAGGCGATCTCCGAAACGGCTTCCGAGGCGATCCAAGCCTCGAGCCGTTCATCCGGTATCAGGGCCAGCGCCGCATCGTACAGATCGAGCGCCTGGCCTAGCTTGGCGGACAAAGTCTGGAGCTTCTCCGTCCAGGCGGTCGCCTTGCGGTCCTCCATATTTTGCGCCGACAGACAGCCTACGTAGGAAAATGCCTCTCTCAGCCGGGCCATCAAGTCTTGAAGCTTCGTCGTCCAGTCGTTCAACGCTTCTTCCTTCGCAGCCTCGCCTTCGCCGGCGGCTTGAAGTTCAGCGAGCAGCGCGCCCGTTTCCTTTTCCAGCACATCGGAGAACGCAGCAAATTCCGGGGATTCGGAACCCCCGGAGAAAATTTTGTCCAGATCCCAAATCAGGGAGTAGCTGTCCGTCATATTCGATCCCGTCCTCTCTTGCGTTGCCGGCGATCCGCGTACCGTTAGCTTCCGGCACCCGGACATTGTCAGCCCGTCCCAACTATTGTATCGTTAATGGACACGGTTTTGCCAGAGAGGAGAGGAGAAGATCATGATTCCATTTCGCAACAGCTTGCCTTACGACATCCAGATGAACGAGGTGTACGCTTCCGAATGCCCGTTCTGCGGCCAATCCCACGTTCGAATGCCGATGAAGCCCGAGGAGCTTGACCAGCTGCGCGGCGGTCTCATGAAGCGTACGATCGTAATGCCCTGCTGCCGGTCGAGACTTCAGCTCGTAGACGCCGACAGCGATTACCTGCTTGCGAACAAGCCGCTTCGCGCTTGACCGCCTTCAGCTACCGATCCGCTGCATCTCTTCCGGCAGCTCGGCGCCTCTGCCCGACATCTCTTCGCGGACGGCTTGCCATCCTTCGCGCGAGGCGCGTATCATTGCCGAATCCAGGATGCTCTTGTCGTGGATGACGCGGCTGAACCATCTGACCGCTTCGTGAAAATGGCCGAGCCTCCGGTTCAGCTCGCCGATCAGGTACAGCAGCCGGGCGTTGTTCATCAGCTCGCGCTCGGACTGATAGGTCTTGATATAGGCTTCAAGCGCGTACTGCAGGAATCTGCGCTCTTGCTCCCCATTGCCCTCGTAGCGGTACAGCCACGCGATATGATGCAAAATGCCCGCCACGACGCGATCCTTTTCCTTGATCGTCTGTCCTGTCAGAAGCGCGAGCTTGTAGCACGCCAGCGCGTCCGCCGCGCTGCGCTCCCCGCCGTAATCGTTCAACTTCCAATGCTTGCCGATGCGCTCGAGATAAGCGTTCCGCTGCCAGTCCACGAGGCGCTGGCTTGAATTTTCCGTCGAGGCGTACCCGCAGTACGGGCATACGCGGACGACATAATAATCGGGGTTCACCGATTTGAAATAAGAACAAAAGTCCGTATCCGATCGAATCGCGCGCTTCAGGCTCGGTCTTACCCTGGAGGTCATGAATTCGGCTTCGCAGCATACGCATGCAACCTTGGTCTGGTACAGGGGTTCCATCCCAATCCCTCCATGTGGGACGCGTCCCGGCGAACGCGCGAGACGGTCAGTTACTCATCGGTGTTAACAAAATGATGCGCCGGACCAGACAGCCGGTCGAGCACGAAGGCCTTGAGTTCCTCGGACAGCTCCGTCTCGTCGAGCGAGCGCCGCATGCAATCCAGCCATGCCTCGGCTCTCGCAGGCGTGATCGGAAACGGCAGGTGCCTTCCCCGCATCATCGGATGTCCATAGGCGTCGGAATATAAAGCAGGTCCCCCGAAAAACTGCGTGAGAAACATGTACTGCTTGTCCATGACAGGCGTGATGTCTTCCGGAAATAACGGTGCGAGCAACGGATGCTGCAGCACCTTCGGGTAAAATCCTTCGACCATCTTGCGGACGGTAGCCGCTCCGCCAATCGCTTCATACACGCTTCCGTAGTTCATAGGTTGCAATCTCCTCCCGATTCATTTGCGGGTATCGGGACTTACTTCCTGAGGTCCCTCAATTATACCACAAAGACTTAAGACTTCTATCCTAATTTTGCTGTTTTTGCACAAAACAAAAATCGCCCTCGGCGGGCGATCGAATGAAGTAAGATAACCGGTGACCCGGGAGTTAAATCTCTTCCTCGGGACCGCTAAGCGACTCCCGAATGACATACACGAAAGCGCACATGAGGAGCCCAGCGACGATTCCTGCCATGTTCATCACTCCCTGAAGCAATCTGGAAAGCTTGGTTCTATTGTACCACACGAATGTAACAGCGACATTACTTTTTTGCAATCGCTTACAAAAAAAATAATTGATGCCTAATCGCAGTTCTTCTTGCGAGAACGCGGTACCAAAAGAGACCTCCCCTGGAATGGAGAGGCCTCTACGGTTGCTCAGTGGGACGGATTGTTCAACGCTTGCAGTACCTGGCGTAAATAATTCCACGTCCGCTCGACGGAGGAGATGCTGAACCGCTCGTCTGGCGTGTGGATGTCGAAAAGGTCCGGCCCGTAGGATACGGCATCCAAGCCGGGAATCCTGTCTGCGAGAATGCCGCATTCGATGCCGGCGTGCACCGCCTTTACCTCCATCGGCTTTCCGTATACGCGCGCATAGACGTCCAGAAAAACGTCGCGCAGCGGCGATGCCATCCGATAAGGCCAGCCGGGGTAGTAATCGCCAGCCTCGAAGCCGCAGCCGATCGCGCGGGCGAGCGCCTCCATCCGGCTCATGGCCGCGTCGAGCTCCGACCTTAGCGAGCTTCGCACCAGACTCTCGAACCGCACGCCTTCGGAAGTCAGTTTCACAGTACCGACGTTGGTCGACGTGCGCGGCAGACCCGGAATCGCCTTGTCCATGCGGAGGACGCCGTTCGGGACGAGCAGCAGCGAATCGACGAGCATGCTTTTCGAGGCTTCGGAAAAGACCTGCGCTGCTCCATCCGCTTGAGCCGTCCCGGGACCGCCCGCTTCGAAGGAGACGCTCACGCCCGGGTCGGCGACCGCATACTCAGCTCTAAAATGCGCCTCCCATTCCTTTACGGCCGCTTCGGCTTCCGCCCATTGCGCCGGCGGCACGTACAAGGACGCTTCGGCCTCCCGCGGAATCGCATTGGATGCCAAGCCGCCCCGCACGTCCGCGATGGTGTAAGGCAGCCGCTTGCGCAAGCCGTCGAGCACCCGGCCGAGCAGCTCGCAGGCGTTGGCGCGCTCGTGGACGATATCGTCGCCCGAGTGGCCGCCGACGAGTCCCCATACGCGGAGTCGCCCGGCGCATCCCGCCCCGTTCGCCTCCTTCCATGCGACGGGCACCGTGTGGTAAGCTCTCGCGCCGCCGGCGCTGCTGACGTAGAGAATGCCTTCTCTGTCAGAATCCAGGTTGATCAACATTCGGCCGCGCAGCAGCGCCGTATCCAGTTTTCTCGCGCCCTTCATCGACGTCTCTTCCTCCGTCGTCAGCACGATCTCGAGCGCAGGATGCGCTGCGCCGCGATCGTCCAGCAGCGCCATCGCGAAGGCGACGCCCAAGCCGTTGTCCCCGCCCAAAGTCGTGCCTTCGGCCGTCATGAATTCGCCGTCCACCCGCAGCCGTATCGGATCGTTCAGGAAGTCGTGCGCCACACCCTCGTTTTTTTCTCCGACCATGTCCAGATGCCCCTGCACGATGACCGGCGGCGCTTGCTCGTAACCTTGCGTAGCAGGCTTGCGAATAATCAGATTCCAGGAAGCGTCCTGCACGGCTTCAAAGCCGCGCGCCCTCGCGAATGCTGCCACATAGTCGCTCGCAGCCTGTTCATGGCCCGAGCTCCGCGGTATGGCTGACAACGCCTCGAAGTATGGTATAACGGGACATTCGCCCCTATAAAGCCTGGATTGGACGTTCTCGCCGCTCAATCGCTTCAGCCTCCTCGCTGTCGATTCGTTATCGGAAAATGCCCGCGCGGCAAGCCGCGCCGATAGGCTTACGCTTGCAATATATAGCAGCCGCTCCCATTAAGCAACATCGGCCCTGAGAAACGCATTTGCGCCGCCCATGAAATTTTGCGGCGAGCCGCGCATATACTCGGACAAGAGGGTAGCTTGGTCGAGGGAAGGAAGTGCGCTCGTGTCCGACTTCATCTTGTCGCGAAAAGGCAGTGCCGGCTTAATCCGGAGAGGGCTGAGGCTGGCAGCCTTAACCGGGGTAGGCGCCTGCGTTCTGCTCATCGGATTGCTCGCGCTGCTTATGCCCGGCGTCGCGCTCGAAGCTTCGCTCAAAGGCCTGTCCGTTTGGTGGGAAGTCTTATTTCCTGCTTTGTTTCCTTTCTTTGTGCTGTCCGAGGTGCTGCTCGGCTTCGGCATCGTCCATCTGGCCGCCACGCTGCTCGATCCGCTTATGCGCCCCCTGTTCCGAATCCCGGGGGCCGGCGGCTTCGTGCTTGCGCTGAGCTTCGGCGCCGGCTACCCGATTGGGGCGCGTCTGACCTCCCAGCTCATGGAGCAAAACCTGCTCAGTCGCGGCGAAGGCGAGCGATTGGTCGCGATGACGACGACCAGCGACCCGATTTTTCTCATCGGCGCGGTCTGCCTTGGATTTTTCGGACGGCTCGACATTGTGCCGGTTCTGGCCGCGGCGCACTACGGCGGAGCGATGCTGCTCGGACTGCTGCTGCGGTGGCGCAAGGACGAGCCGGAACCGGATCTGGAGCTGGAGGAGAGATCGCGAAAGGCCGCGGAGAGGCCTTCATCCGCCGCCGGCGATCGGCTTCAAGAGTCAAGGCTCGGACTTGGCAGAATCAAGCAGGCGATCCTGGCGATGCACCAGGCGCGAATGGCGGACGGACGGCCGTTCGGCATCGTGCTCAACCATGCCGTAAAGTCCTCGCTCGCCCTTATGATCGTCGTCGGCGGACTGGTCGTCTGCTTTTCGGCTACGCTCCAGCTGCTTCTGCACAGCGGGCTGCTGCTTCCGCTGAAACACGCCATCGTCCTGATGCTCCAGATCTTCGGCCTCGAGCCCGGCCTCGCCGGCGCCTTCGTGCAGGGCGCGTTCGAAGTAACGCTGGGCAACGCGGCGGCAGCGGCCGGCACCGGGCCGGACGGCATCCCTGCCGCCTTGATCGACCGCGTGGCGGCCGCAGCGTTCGTCCTGTCGTGGGCCGGCCTGTCCGTGCACGCGCAGGTCGCCGGACTGATGGGACGCACCGGCTGGCGATACGGCCCGTTCGCGCGTTCGCGGCTGCTGCACGCGGGGCTGAGCGTCGCGCTCGTGTATGCGCTCTGGCCCTGGCTTTACGCAGGCTGAGTGCCGGGCGGCATTGTCTTAAGCGCGGATATTGTTTATCATCTATGTCAGACAACGATTGAGCGCTTAAGCTGGGAAGGAGCATTACATTGAAATATGCGCTGCTCGACCGGGGCGATTCGCTGTCCCGCGAACTTGCGGAGACGTTCCACAAGCTTGCGCGCGAACGCGGGCTGACGTCCAACCCCGGCAATCCGGATCTGATCGTCTCGATCGGAGGCGACGGTACGCTGCTGCAGGCCTTCCATTCCTTCGCTAACCATATCGAGGACGTGGCTTTCGTCGGCGTGCACACGGGCCACCTTGGATTTTATGCCGATTGGAAAAAAAACGAGCTCGAGGAGCTGGTCACGCTGATCGCTTCCACCGAGCCGCAGAAGGTCAGCTACCCGCTGCTTAACATTCAGGTCGTCACGGATACGGAGACCAAGTCTTATCTCGCCCTGAACGAATTCACGCTCAAACGGCCCGGCGGCACGCTGGTCGCCCAGCTTAACATTAACGACGAGCCCTTCGAGATGTTCCGCGGGGACGGTATCGTCGTATCCACGCCTTCGGGCAGTACAGGCTACAACAAGAGCGTGCACGGCGCCATCCTCCACCCGTCGCTCGAAGCGCTGCAGATCGCGGAGCTGGCGTCCATCAACAACCGGATTTACCGTACGCTCGGGTCGTCCGTGATCCTCCCGAAGCATCATCATTGCGACATCGTGACCGATCCTTCCGACGACCTCTCGCTGCTCGTCGACCATCTGACCTTGCGTTTCCAAGGCGTCCGTTCGATTATTTGCAGGGTCGCCGAGGAGAAAATCCACTTTGCCCGCTATCGGCCGCATCCGTTCTGGAACCGGGTCCGCAACGCGTTTATCGGATCGCCCAAGGAGATTTTGAGCCAGAATTTCCCGCGCAAGAAGTTCAGCAGCCTGGACGAAAGCGAAAACGAGAACGAGCAAGAAAACAAGTAAGCCGACAAAGGGAGTACTGCCTGCAGCATAGCCCGCCGCTTCTCTGTCGCTCCCCGGCGCGGGGCGGAAGCAGCGCAGAGTCGCCCGCCCGCGTCGCGCTTACGCCGCAATGCCTGCATGTATGCATCCTTTTTGCCGATTTCAACTCATCGGCACAGAAAAGATGCAAAAACGCAGGTTTTTTCCTGCATCGGTCGGATTTCCGGCATGTGCTTTGAAATTACCTGCATATTTGCAGGCATTTCATCGAATGCGTTTGGTTAGTTAAAAATACATGTATTATCGGCTAGGCCCCCTAAAACTGGAGTCATACCCCACAATGATTCCAATTTCATAACGCAGCTCGTTATTTCGCGCGATTACACCGATCTGTAATAGTCTGAAGCGTCTTCCAATGTCTTGACCCATGCCGCAAATTCTGTTGGAGCCATGTTCTTTAAACTGCCGTGCATCTTGCGGTTGTTATAAAAGTC
>NZ_JBHRYU010000062.1:0-22407 GCF_042649185.1 Cohnella sp. GCM10012308 | reverse complement strand
AAAAGTCGCCATCGACCAAAAACGCAAACGGGACGAAGCAGGAAACTCCCCTGCTTCGTCCCGTTTGGCTATTTCGGCTTCATTTCAGCTTTTTGCTTCAACTTCAAAGGGCTTTTGGGACAGCCCCGCGGCGCTTGCTTGCTTCGTTCTTTGTATTTACTTGCTCGCGAACCACGCGTTCATCGCGTCGATCGCGTCCTGCCCGCCCTTGGCGTTGAAGTCCTTCACGTAGCTGTCGAACTCCGACAAGCTGCGCTTGCCCATGATGAACTTCATGGAGTTCTCCTCCATGTAGTTGCGCAGCTCCGTGAACTTGGCGTCGTACGCTTCGACGGAAGGCGCGTAGTTCGTTTCCTCGCGCAGCTTCTTGTATTGAAGCAGCGGCTCGTAGTAAGGCAGCAGTCCCTTGGCCTTCAGCCGCGCCGCGAACCCGGCGTCCGTGTCGCCGAGCGGGTAGATCGAACGCCACGGGATGTTGGCGCTTTGCTCCGGCGTTTGGGTGATGACGCCGTCCTTTTTGTTGTAGTCGGTGCCTTCGATGCCGTAATTGACGAGCTCGTCGGTCTCCGGCGTGTACAGGAAGTTCAAATATTGCGCGGCGCCCAGCTTGTTTTTAGCCTGCTTAGGAATAATGATGTAGGTCGTGGAAATCGAGCTGTCCTGCAGGCCGGACTCCCCGTTCTTGCCGACCGGCGGCGCGATGAAGCCCACGGTGCCGCCCTCGTTCTTGTCCTTGAGCGCATTGTCGATCTCGGGGACGCTCCCCCAGTACATCGGGGTAAAGACCGCGGTGCCGTTGATAAGCGTATCCTGCGTGCCCTTCTTGATCGCGAATTCCTGGTCGAGCAGGCCTTCGTCGTACCATTTTTTCATCGTCTCCAAAAATTCCTTGTACTCCGGCTGCACCCACGAGAACACCAGCTTGCCGTCCTTGATCTTCGTCGGCGTAGCGACGCCGAAGGCCGCGGCGAACGGCGTGAAGCCGTCGAAGAAGTAGCCCGGATTGGACGTCGCGATCGACAGCGGCGCGATGTTTTTCTTCTCCTTGATCGTCTTCATCGTCTCGTAGAATTCGTCGAGCGTCCCCGGCTCCTTGAGGCCCAGTTCCTTCAGGACGTCCGTTCGCGCCAGCAATCCGTTGCCGACCTTCTGCGCCTGCCGGTACGGGATCGCGTAGATCTTGCCGTCGAACTTGACGGCGTTCAGCGCTTCCTCACCGGCCATGTTGGAGACATTGGGCATCTCCTTGGCGATCAGATCGTCGAGCGGTTCGAGCGCGCCCTGCTTGGCCAGCTTGAAGTAGTCGGATTTGCCGGCGATCGTCATGATATCGGGCACGTCGCCGGAAGCGAAGATGATCGAGATTTTCTGGGACGGATTCTCGAGCGGGAGCGCTTCGTATTGGATGTTGAAGCCGGATTCCTCGCGCAGCTTGTCGATCAGCCGGTTGCTGTTGATCGTGTCGGAGCCCTTGAACGTCTCCATCGCCCCGTGATAGAGGCGGGTGATCTTCAGGTCCTTGAGCGCCTTCGCTTCCTCCGTGCTTTTGGCGTCTCCCTTGTCGCTCGCCGTTGACGCGGCAGTAGACTGGCCTTCCGTCTTGTCCGCGTTCTTGTTGCCATTATCGTTGCCGCCGCATCCTGCCGCGAGCAGCATAAATGCCATGACGCCGATGCCGACGGCCGTTCTTTTCGTTCTTCTTTTTGTGTTCGACATGCTTGCGAGAGCCTCCCGTTAAATGGAATGTCTACACTTGCGACTGCTCTATGCAGGCCGGGAAAGGAAGCTTCTCTACCCTTTCACCGCGCCGAGCATAATTCCTTTGACAAAGTAACGCTGGATGAACGGATACACGCACAGAATCGGCAGGACGACGCAGATGATGGCGGCCGACCGCATCGACTCCGGCGTCACGCCGCCCAGTACGTCGTTGACGACCATGTCGGCCGGCTTGTCGTTCGATACCAGCTGCAGCAGGAACACTTGCAGCGGCATGAGGCTCCTGTCGGTGAGATACATCATCGCCTGAAAGAAGCTGTTCCAGTAGCCGACGGCGTAGAACATCGAGATCGTCGCGATGGCCGGCATGGACAGCGGCACGTAGATTTGAGCCAGAATCCGCAGGCTGGAGGCGCCGTCCATGCGCGCCGACTCCTCCATCGCTTCCGGCAGCCCGCTGAAAAAATTGCGGATTAGAATCAGGTTGAATGGCGCCAGCGCGCCCGGTAGAATGACCGACCACAAGCTGTTCAGCAGGCCGACGTCCTTCACGATCAGGTAGGTCGGAATGAGGCCGCCGCTGAAAAACATCGTGATGACGAAGATTAGCATCAGAAAACGTCTGTACGGCAAACCGTTTCTGGCGAGCGGGTACGCCGCAAGCAGCGTGACCGCCATGCTGATCAACGTGCCGACGACAGTGATGAACAGCGAGTTGCCGAACGACACGTAAAACTGCTTGTACGAGAGCACGAAGTCGTACGAGGAGAAATTCAGCCCCTTCGGCCACAGCCACACGTCCTTCGCGACGACGTAGGATTGATCGCTCAGCGACTTTGCCGCGATGTGAATGAACGGCAGGAGCATGGAAACCGAGATCAACGTTAAAACCGCCGCGTTCAGGATCTGAAAAACCGAATCGCCCCGAATGCCCTTGATGCCAAGCTTTTGCGTTTGCACGGTCAGTACACCCCCTCTTCGCCCATCCGTCTCGCCAGCGTGTTGGCAAGCACCAGCAGGATGCAGCCGATGATCGACTTGAACAGCCCCGCGGCCGCCGTCAGGCTGAATTGCATGGTGCCGAGCCCGACGCGGAACACGTACGTGTCGATAATGTCGGATACGTCGTAGACGGTCGGATTGTACATGACCAGCACCTGCTCGAAGCCGGCGTCCAAAATATTGCCGATCCGCAGCAGCAGGATCACGATGATCGTCGCGCGAAGCCCCGGCACCGAGATGTGCCAGATCTGCCGCCATCGGTTCGCCCCGTCCACGGTAGCGGCCTGATAGAGCTCCTCGTTGATCCCGATGAGCGCGGCCAGGAAGATGATCGCGCCCCAGCCCGCTTCCTTCCAGATGTCCGACGCGATCAGGATCCAGCGGAACCAGCCTTCCTCGGTGAGGAAAAAAATCGGCTTGAAGCCCAGCAGCTCGATGGCTTTGTTAACCATCCCGCTGCTCGGGGACAGCAGGTCGATCGCGATGCCGCCGATAATGACCCATGAGATGAAGTGGGGCAAATACGTCATCGTCTGGATCGTCCGCTTGAGCCGGATATATTTCATCTCGTTAAGCAGCAGCGCCAGAATAATCGGCACCGGGAAGCCGAACGCCAGCTTCATCAAGCTGATCGCCACCGTGTTCCGCACCACCTGGGGGAACTCGTCGAACAGGAACAGCTCGCGGAAAAACCGGAATCCGACCCACTCGCTGTCCAGCATCCCTTGCATCGGGTTGTAATCCTTGAATGCGATAATGACGCCGTACATCGGAAAATATTTGAAAATCACGATCAACGCGATCGCGGGCAGCGCCATCAAGTACAAATCCCAGTGCTTGCGAATCGCCCTCAGCGGACCGCCCGTCGCCGCCAAGTCGGGACGCGGCAGTCCCGTATTCGTTTTCGCCATGTTCGTCTCCTTCGTCAGCCGTTTGGGTCCCTGCATCAACTATAGCGCGGGCCCGTTCGCGGCAGTAGACGAATGGTTTTACTTTAAACGCAACATATTTGCGGTTGTTCGCGAAAAACGGCATCCGACCGGGTTCGTCGAATGCCGCCTTAGATTGCCGCTGCCTTAGAGCTCCATTGTCTGTGTCGCTGCCTTGGACCGTCAAGCTTGCATGTCGCTCGGCTTGACGCCCCAATACTTCTGGAAGCTCTTGGAGAAATAATTAACGTGCTTATAGCCGACTTGCTCCGCCGCCTCGTATACCTTCGCGCCTCCCGCAAGCAGCGCCTTCGCCTGCTCCATCCGCAGGCGGAGCACGCTCTCCGAGAAGGAGCTGCCCGTCACTTCCTTGATGATCCGGCTAGCGTACGAATAATTGATGTACAGCTTGGCCGCGACGGTATAGAGGCTGAGCTCTTCCTCGCCCAGATGCGCCTCGACGTAGGCCATGATCTCGCCTACGGTGACATGCGTGCCGGATCGGCGCCGCTCCGCGACGGAACGGCCGATGCGCGCCATCATCCGCTCCAGCCAGGTCATCAGCTGCTCCTTCGTCAGCAATTGGTTAAAGTTCATGAAGTCCTCGTAGTCGGCGCCCAGCGTCTCCCGCAGGCTCCAGCCGTGCGCATGGACGATCCGGGTGAGCAGCGCCGTGATCCGCAGCAGCATTTCCTTGGCATCCGCGAGCTGGCGGCCCGGCGAAAAGCCTCTCTCCATAAGCGCCGCGATCAGCTCCGACCGCTTGCTCTCGCTGCCGGTATCGATCGCGATCTCGATCTCCTTTTCCACGTCGTTCATGTTGAGCCAGGACGCGTCGGCCGGTACGTCGTGCCGGTAGCGGATGATCGTCTCGCGGCCGAGCACGATCCGCTCCTGCAGCGCCATGCGGCACTGCTTGTACGCGACCGGCAGCAATGCGGGATCGGTCACCTCGGCGCCGATACCCACACTCGCCGTCAGCTTCAGACAGTCCTTGACCGTGCCGAGCAGCCTTCCAAGCTGCTGATCCGCCAACAGGCGAAGCGCCTCTCCGTCGGCCGCGGGCGAAGCGGCAAAAATGACCGCCGTCAAGCCGTCTTCGTCCTGCAGGACGATCGCTTCGAACCCGGCATCGCCGGCATCCGCTTCCGCCAGCACATCCTTAGCGATATTAAACAGCGCGAACTGCAGCAAGGCGCGCTCGTCCGACGGGAACCTGGCGTCGTTGCCCACGGTCGGATCCATGTCCACCACGGCGGACAACAGCGTTTTTCCTTGCAGGGATAAGCCGATCTCCTCGCTGCGCTTGGCAAGCTCCCACGCGGAATAACGGCCGTTCAGCCAGTTTTTGTAGAAAAGCTCCTTCAAGCGGGGCAAATGCTCCCTCCATCTGAGCTCGAGCTGCGACAGGTTGTGGTGGTCGTACAGCTCCTGCTCGCGCAGCTGCTTGGCCTTGAGCACGGTGTCCAGGATCAGCTCGTTCTCCGCCGGCTTCACCAAGTATTTGAACACGCCCTGGTCGATGCTCTCGCGGGCGTATTCGAACTGATCGTAGCCCGTCAAAATGATGACCTTCGCGTGCGCATGATCGCGCTTCAGCAGCTTGGCCAGCTCCAGTCCATTGATGTCGGGCATGTGGATGTCCGTAATAACGATATCGATATGCGCCTCGCGCATCGCGCCGATCGCTTCTCTGCCGTTCTCTACAGCGCCCGCCACCTCGATGCCGTGCGCCTCCCACGGGATGCCGAGCGCGATCCGTTCCCGGACGCGGTATTCGTCCTCGACGATCAGCAAATTCATGCGCGTTCCTCCGTCCGGATCGGAATGATCAACGTTACCTTCGTACCGACGTATTCCTCGCTCTCCACGAGCAGATCGGCCGACTCGCCGTAATAAAGCTTGAGCCGGGACTTGACGTTCTTGAGCCCGAAAAACCGGCTCGACGGACTGTCCTGCGGCAGCCGGTACAGCTTGCTCGTAATCGTGCCCAGCTCCCGGCGAATTTCCTCCAGCCTCGCCGGCGGCATACCAGCCCCGGTATCCTCCACCTCGACGATCAGGCCCCGCTCGTCCATTCCGGACCGGATTCGCAGCTCGCAGTCCATCGCATCCTTCTCGATCCCGTGTATAATGGCATTTTCCACGATCGGCTGCAGCAGCAGCTTCAGCATCGGCATGTCCTTCGTCTCCTCCGCCAGCTCGATGTCCGCGGTGAAGTGCGCCGTGCGCATCTGCTGGACGCGAATGTAATACATCAGATGCTCCGCCGTCTCCGCGAGCGTGAAGTCCTGCCTGCCCTTGCCGAGGCTGACCCTGAAAAATTTGGCCAGGTTCAGCACCATGTCGCTGATCTCTCGCATGCCGTGCTTGACGGCGACGGAGTAGATCGAGTCGAGCGTATTGTACAAAAAGTGCGGATTGATCTGGGACTGCAGCAGATTAAACTCCGACTTGGCGATGCGCAGCTCCTTCTCGTAATTTTCCTCGATCATGATCCGCTGGGCGGCCGCCATCTGATTGAATCCGTCCATGACATGGCCGAGCTCGTCGCGACGGACGTGCTTGATCTGATGCGTCAGATTGCCGTTTTTGACCACCTTGAACGCGCCGGACAGCTGATAGAGCGGCCGTAAAATCTGGATATAGACGAGCCAGGCGATCCACATGGCGAGCAGGATGCTGAGGATAATCGTCAGGTACGTGAACAGCTGCAGCCGGTGCGATTGCTTGAAGATCTCCGCTTTCGGCTGCTCCAGCTGAATGGACCACGCGCCGCCGGACTCGCGGATCGTGAACAGCTCCTGTCCGCGGACGCGCTCCGCCCCGGCGTTCGTCTCGAGAATCCGCCTGTCGCCGTAGAACAGCGAGATGTTCATGTCCGCGGACGTCTGCAAATGCTGGATGATGTCCTGCAGCGCCGTCTTGCGGACGGCGAAGATAAGCACGTTGGGCTCGGGCGATTCGCTCAGCACGTCGAGCAGCCGGATGTAGTAAAGGCTGTCATCCTTGAGATACCGGTTGGCACCTTCGCCATCTTCATTGCCATTCCCGTTGCCATCGCCGTTGCCGCCGCCCGATCCGGGGACGTACATCAAGAGCGCGCCGACGCCGCGCACCGCCTGCCGGAACCAGGCTTCCTCCTTGATCCGCGGCCAGCGGATGCCGCCGAGCGTCGTCGAGACGCCGTTGCCGCTCTCGCCGTGCAGGATATAGGCCTCCTTGATCGAGCCGTTGATGTTAGTCAGGGAATTCAACTGCTGCTGCACGGTGTGGACGTCGTACAGATTGTCCGGGGTGAACGGGTCCCGCTTGTCCCGCCAGATGTTGACGATGCTGGGGTTGGAGCTGATGAGCAGCGTCTGCTGATCCATGTTGCTCGCCATCTGTTCCATGTAGGCAAGGGTCGTCTGCAGGGCGCCCTTCGTGCGCTCGCGAATCTGCTCGTTCATGATCCGCTGCGAGTAGTTGTTCGCGAACAGACTGACGACGACGAGCGGGATCAGGATGAGGATAAAGGTGAGCGACAGCTTGAACTGCAGTCCTTGCGTCTTTTTCAATCCGTCGCCTCCGTCCCGGCCGTACCCGCCTCGTCGCGTCTGGCCTTTCGCCAATGGCCTGGCGGCATGCCGTAAAATTTGCTGAACGCGTGCGTAAACGCATAAGCGTCGGAATAGCCCAGCATGGCGGCGATCTCTACGATGGCGTAGCCTCCGTGCAGCAGGTCGGCCGCCTTGTCCATGCGCAGCTTCTGCAAATAGTGGATGGGGGAGATCCCCATCCGCTCCGTGAACAGCTTGGAGAAATAGGCGCGGTGCAGGGACAGGTAATCCGCCACGTCGTGAACGGAGATTTTCTCCGTATAGTGGGTATCCATATAAGCGACGCTGCGGGCGATCCAGCTGTCGATGCCCTGGCGCGCCCGGTCGGCCTCGCCTTGCGGAACGAGGAGCGCGAATACCTGGTACAAAATGGCGCACAGCTCGAGATGCCGTTTCAAATCGTATTTTCGTGGATGGAAAAGCAGCCGCAGCGCGGATTCGAGCTCTTTGCCCAGCACGCCAGTCAGGAAGGGCTTCTGCCGGCTGAGGCCCGCGCGCTCGAATAGCCCGGGGACGTGCGGGCCGTCCATCGAGATCCATGTCATCTGCAGCTCATGGTGTCCACGCGCCAAGCTGTAACGGTACGTATCTCCGGGGAACATGCCGAAGCAATCGCCCTTGGACAGTACGACCCGCTCTCCGCCATGATCGAACTCGACCTTGCCTTCCGTGATAAAGTGCACGTTGTAGTATTCCAGGATCTTCAGGCCCGTCCGATAAGTCGGCTTGGCCACGTTTCTGCCGATGCGAAGCGGCCAGATGCCCCCTTTGCAGGCCAAGGCGTCGGGGATGAACAACTGCGATTCGAACCACTCGATGGCGTCCTCCTGCATGACGCATCCCCTTTCCGCATAATCCCCCCTATTATAGCAAGCGCTTTCCAAACGCTGTCAATCGGCCTTCAGCATAAAAAACCTCATCGCCCGGAGAGGTTTCTTATGTCTTCATGCCGCTATAGATGAATCATCACGTAGTCATCGTCGACCGATACGCCGAACTTCTCGACGGTCACCTCGTAAGCTTTGGTTCTCATTTTCCCGTCGACGATCATGCAGCCCGTCTTGATGTCGAACTCCCACTGATGCCACGGACAGCGCACGATCTCGCCTTCCCGCTCGAAGCGGAAATCGCCCGGTCCCGAAGACACGACGGCCGCCGTTACGAGTCCCTTGCACAGCTCCGCTCCCTGGTGGGGACAAACGTTGCGCAGCGCGTGAAATGCGCCCCGGATATTGTAAACGCCGATGCTGCGCCCTTCCACCTCCACGATCTTGCGCGAGCCGGGCGGGATCTCCGACACGCGCGCCGCGCGGAACCGCTTGTCTGACGAACCGGCCGGCCGTCTCGGCTCGGCCGAATCCGGCTGCCGCACGTCGGGACGCTGCCGCTCCGCCGCGCTCATCCTTCCGCCTCCTTCTCTCTCGGCGGCAGATCGTATAGCTCGGCGGCGTTGTCGTAGTAGACACGGTCAGCCAGCGCGTCGGCCAGCTTGGGCAGCGCCTGCTTGGGCGAATCGTAGTCCCAGTGCGGGTAATCGCTGCAGTACATCAGCGTTTCGTCGGCATGGATGCTGTCCAGCAGGGAGTCGAACAGGGCCCGGCTTGGCGTCTCGTCGATCGGCTGCGTCGTGACGCGGACATGCTCGCGGAAGTATTCGCTCGGCCGCTTGCGGACCCACGGCGTCTGCACGCGCAGCCCTTTCCACTCCTGATCCATCTTCCACAAGAGCGGCGCGAGCCAGAGGACGCCCGCTTCCTGCAGCACGACCTTAAGCGTGGGGAAGCGCTCGAACACGCCTTCGAAAATAAAGCTGGCCAGATGCGCCGCCATCGTCGACGGCCGCGCGCAGCGCGTCTCGATGTAGTTCGTCACGTATCCGGCGCCCGTCGGCGGGCTGTTGATGCCCTCTCCCTCCAGGCCGACGTGAATCGTAAACGGCAGGTTGTGGCGCACGCACGCTTCGTAGATCGGATCGTAATACCGGTTGCCGTACGGCAGCGTCGCGCCGTTGCAGACGATGACCTGCACCATATCGGATCGGCCGCCGACGCGGTCGATCTCCTTCGCGGCGAGCCGCGGCTCCTGCTTCGGGATCATGACCGAGCCCCGCAGCCGGCTGTCCTGCGACAGCCAATGCTCGATCGTATAATCGTTAATCGCGCTGCAGGTCGCAGCCGCGTAATCGTAGTTGATCGTCGCCTGAATGCCGTAGCCTTCTCCGGTCAGAATGCCGTACGCGACGTTGTAGCGGTCCAGATGCTGCCGCTGCATGAGCGCCAGATCGCTGCCGGCGCGGCCGCCTTCCTCCGGATAGGCGTCGGCCATCCGTCCGCCGACTCCGCCGTTAAAATGCATGCCTCCCGGGTAGGCCGGTCCGTAAGACTCGACCAGCTCCCGGTAATGCCGCGGCAAATACGGCTTGATCTCTTCCAATCCCGAAATCTGGTGGATGTCGCAGTCGATGATGGGACGTTTGGCTTTGCTCTTTTTGTCCGCCGGCGCCGGCGTCTCCGCTTGCGAAGTCTGCATGCAGGGTGCACCTCCAAGGTTTCAATGGAACCGCCGGGCGGCGCTTCGGGAGCCGTCCGGCGGTTCGATCGCTTGACCTTTATGTTAAAGCGCAGGTCCTCGAACGCCAATGCTGCCTTGTCTGTCGTTTTTGCGATTTTGTAAGGTTGGGATTATTAGATACTTACAGCTCAGATCACCTGCTTCACGACGACATCGTCGAAATACGCCTGGGCGACATGCGTGTACACGCCAATCTTCCCGCTTGCGAGGGACGAATCCGTCGTGTTGATCTTGAGCGTTCCGTTGACGTAGGCCTTGATCGCGCTCCCGTTCACTTCGAGCTTGAACAGATGCTGCGTGCCCGTGCTCAGCGTCAACGAGGCTGAAGCGACGATGCTCTCCGTGCCGCCTACGACCTTGCGGAGCGTCAGCTGTCCCAGATTGTTGTCGTAGTAGACGTAATAGTAATTGTCTTTGTCCGCAAAACGCGCTACAAGTCCGATTCTGCCGTAGATGCTCTGCCACTGGTCGGCTTTGATCTTGGCCTCCACGCTGTAATTGGTCCAGGCCGTGTCGCCCGCCGTAGACTTGGAGCCGCCTTTGTCGAAGTTATCGGCCAGATAGACGTACGAGCCTCCGTTTGCGACGACGCTGAAGTTGCCCCAGGAGCTGGCCACCGTCCAGCCGGTCGCCGTGCCGCTCTCGAACTGCTCCTTGAACAGCAGATCGCTCGTCGTGACGGCTGTCGGGCCGCTTCCCGCAGAGACGTTGCCCGACGGATCGAACGCCTTCACGACATAGTGATACGTCGTAAGCCCCGTAACGCTCTTATCGGTATAATGCGTGACGTTGCCGTTAAGCGAGGCGATCTGCGTACCGTCGCGATAGACCTTGTAGCCGGACACGCCGACGTTGTCCGTGGATTTGGTCCACGACAGATCCACCTTGGCGGCCGTGTCGGACACCGCGGCGACGCCGGAGGGCGCCGTCGGCGCGGTCAGATCCGTGCCTGTGACGGGATCGTACACCAGCTCGAACGCGTAGCCTTTGTCGGTTTCCAGCGGTACCGTGATCGTCGTGCCGGACACCGCGACCGGCACCTCCGCCAGCCGCACGCCGTTCTGCGCGAGCTTGTAGGCTTTGTACGCCGACGGCGCGCGCGTCGTATCGAGCTTGAACTCGCCCAGGCCGTACTTCACGAGCGTCGGCAGCGTGCCCTGGTGGTACGTCGTAATGCCGCCGGATGTCTCTTCGTATTCGCCGGTCCCGGCGGCGTCGGTCGTATAGGTGAGCAGGATCCGGCCGCTCTCGTCGAGCGGCTCGTCGTCGAGCGACAAAGCGGACACCGTGCCGTGCGCCAGGTCGCCGCGCAGCGTGACGGCGCCGAGCTCGTAGCCGCTGCCGTCCAACGTGCCGACGGCCGCCGCCGCGTACGGCGTGTTGATCAGGTACGTATTCGTATTCAGGTCGAACACGAGCTCGCCCGTATCCGAGACCAGCAGGTTGTCGTCCAGAGCATCCTGCATGGACGCCTTGAGCCCCGCGTCGTCGAGCGCGTCGATGAATGTCTCCGCGACCTCCTTCATCGTCATCGCGTTCGTGATCGTAATTTCGTTGGCGCTCGGGATATCCCCTGCCTCGATATCGGCCGGCGTCAAGTCTGGCGTGATCTTATAGATCGCGTAAGGCGCGGCCGGATGGTCCGCATATACCGTCACCGTCTTGAACAGATGCGGAATCATCATGCGATTGCGCTCCTGATCCTGGTTTTCGGTCGCGGAGCCGTGCGTCGCCACCCAATTTTTATCCCGGACGATGAGGAATTTCGGCTCGCTCTCCGCGACGTGTCCCCGGCGGAACAGCAGCGCACTCTGATACTCGGACATCGTCGCCAGCGTATCCGAGACGGAATCGAAGGAGATGGCGCCGCCGAGCGGCGTCTCGTTGACCGCCTCGTTCACCCGGCTGCTGAAGTCGAAGCGGTTCATCATATCCCAGCCGTTGTAAGCCCCGGTCGCGGACGAGATCAAGCCGAGCTCGTCTCGCCCGTCTGTCGGGAACTCCTGGTTGAACTCCGTCAGCGCGAAGGGCTTGCGGTAGAGCTGGCCGAGCGCAAGGGCGGGAATGTAATTTTTGATAATGGACGAACCGTACTGCGGGACGTAGCTCGCCGCCGTCGCAGGATCGAACACGGTGCTATAGCGCGGATGCGTAAGCGGGTTGTAGCTAAAGACGCCTCTGCCGTTGACCAGCCCGTTGTACAGATGCGTCTCCTGAACGTCCGCCTGCGTCCGCCAATAGTTGGCCAGCGAATCGTTAATGTAGTTGATGCCGCCGATCGGCGCCTGGATGCCTACAACATTCTTCAAGTACGACTTCATGTCGCCGTTGGCCGCGAACTGCTTCTCCGTAAAGTACGCGGTCATGAGGTCCCGGACGCCGGACGGCGCCCCCCAGAAGCTCGTCGGGAACGTCGACACCGTCGGCAGCCCTTTGCCGGTCAGATACGCGTTGAAGTCCGTCTTGATCCAGTTGTTAAAATTGGCGTCGGAAAAGCTGGCGTTGTAGAGCAGCGATTCGTTGACCGGCGAAAGGCCCATCAGTTGGGGATCGTCCTTCAGCGCAAGGCCGGTATACGGATTCACGTGCGACAGGAGCTGGCTCGCGAAGGACTTCCAGATGGCGATCCCGTCCGGCATGAGCGTCGCCAAATACTTGGACGCGGTCGTGCCGTACGTGTTCAGCGTCGAGACGCCCGAGAAATCGGCATACGCCAAAATGTCCATGTCGAGATAAATGCCGCGCGCCTTGAGCAAGGCGTTGAAATACTCGAAATTGTCGAGCTTGGCCGCGTTCAGCGTCACCGTCGTGGAGGTAGGCTTCGCCATCAGCCCTCTGGCCCAGTCATAATTCTGGTCCAAGGAGGAATACCGTACGACGTTGTAGCCCATGGCGGCGAGCCGGTCGGCGATCACGACCATCTCCGCGTGCGTCGGATCGGTGCCGTAGCTGCCGTTCAGGTTGCCGCCGTAGAACTTCACCTTTTTCGTCGGTTCGTCCTCGAACACGTAATCGCCGTCGGCGTCGATCTGAACGAAGCCCTTGTCCCCTGCCGGAGCGTCGTTCAGAAACGACAAGTCCAGGGCGCTGCCGGGCGCCACGGCCATCGTCGTATCGATCGCCCGCCAGGTGCTGTCGGCCACGATCGGGTCTGCGTTCGCCACCTCCGCCTTGCCCGCGACGGATGCGACGGGCACGAGCAGGGCAAGCGACAGGGCGACGGCCGTCGGTTTGGTCATTCTTTTCATCATTCAAGCCTCCTCAGTAAATGAAATCCGTATGATTGAAGGCGCTTACAAATCATGCAGTCGCCTTCCGGCTGCTTGCGCTTCATCTCCTTTCCCGCCATTTCAGCAATATCATAGAATCAGACGGTCCGGCCGACAATGTTCGCGCGTCAGCTGTTTTTTGCGAGTTCGTCAGCTTGCCGACTCATGCTTTAGGACGAAACGTCTCAAGCAGAGGCAGCGTCGCGCGAACCGTCGTGCCTTCTCCGGGATTGCTGTCGACAGTTAATCCGTACGGCTCGCCGCACCTCATGCGGAGCCGATTGTGAACATTGACGAGCCCGATGCCCCGCCGCAGCTCCCAGCCGCCCGCCGCCTCCAGCTGGAGCGCGCCGCCGTCCGCAAGACGTCCGCGCAGCTCGGCGAGCTTGGCGTCCCCGATGCCGACGCCGTCGTCGCTGACGGCCAGCGTCAGTACGCCTTCTTCCGCGAGCGCGGCTACGCGGATCGTCGTCGGCTCGCGTCTCGCCTCGCAGCTGTGGACGACGGCGTTTTCCACGATGGGCTGCAGCAGCACGGCGGGAATCGCCGCATCCAGCAGCGAGCCGTCCACCTCGACGATCGTCCGCAGCCTGTCGCCAAACCGGCTTTGTTGAATGCCGAGGTACGCTTCCAGCAGCTCGAGCTCCCGCCTGAGCGGAATCGTCTGTTCGGTGCTGGCGAAGCCGCGCAGGATAAGGCTCAGCTTCTCCAGATTGTCCGTTGCCTGTTCCGTGCGCCCCATCTGGATCAGCGCGCCGATCGTGTGGAGCGTGTTGTAGATGAAGTGCGGCCTGATCTGGCTCAGAAGCGCATGGATCTGCGCCTCCTTCTGCAGGTAGCGCGTCTCGAAAACCTCTTTGGTCAGCCGCGTGTTCTCCTGCATCATCTCCTCGATGCGATCCAGCATCGTATTGAACGAAGCGCCGATATAGCCGATCTCGTCCCCTGTCCTTGCGTCCGCGAACCGCAGAGAAAGGTGGCCCAGCTTGACTTGCTTCATGAGTCCGACCAGCCGCATCAGCGGACGCAGAAAGCCGCGCACGAGCCAATAAAGCACGACGCAGGCGAAAAGCGAGCAGAAAGCGGCGATGAGAATCGTGAAATTACGGGTAATCGCGGCGCTCTTGTTCATTTCCTTGACGGATCCGACCGAGATCGCCAACCAGTCCGCGCGTTCGATCGGCGAAGTCGCGACGAGATATTTCTCGCCGTTTTCCTTCAAGTGAAACTGGCCGGCGCCGCTGGCCAGTGCCGCGGACACCATCTTTGCTTCGTCGGGTCCGCGCAAGCTCGAATAGATCACGTTGCCGCCGCGATCGGCGATGACCAGGCCGCCGCGATCGCCCAGATCGACTCTGTCGGCCAGGTTCGCGATACCCGAATAGTTGGCGTCCACCTTGATGACGGCCAGCGGCTTGGTCGTATCGCGCAGACTGCGAAGCTGCTTGACGATAGAGAATACTTTGACGCCCGGATTCGACTTGATCGTCTTGTTCGCGGATAGGAAGGCCGCCTTCTGCGTCGACAGCGCGTCGCGGTACCAGGCCTCGTCGCGGAAATTCGGTTCAAGCGGCTCTACCAGGGTAGCTCTGCCGTTCATGTACACGTCCGTGGCCGTGATGATGTACACCTGGAGGATGTCGAGGCGCGGCGTGACGATCATCTGGCCCAGGAAATCCTCGATCTGCCGTTCGCGCATCAGACGGGCAAGATCGGTGCCCGGCGGCGGCTCGTCGAGCAGCTGCAGCACCTGCAGGTTATTATAGGGCGACAGCGAGAGGCGGAAGAGGTCGTCGATGTAGTTGTCGATGTTGAGGGACAGCTGATCGAGCGTCTGCCGGGTGCTTGCGTTGGATTGCCGTTGAAAATCGCGCGTGTACCGGTCGTACGACAGGAACGAGACGAGCGAGACGGTAACGAGAAAAAGCAAGATGGTCGTACCGACGAGCTTGAGCTTCAGGCTCTGCCGCTTGAGCCGCCCGCGAAGGCGCCCCGCCCACCCGCCGGTTCTCCCCGATTTCCGCACTTCCTCGCGCATGCGCCGCCCCTCCTCCTCTCTATTCCCTTGCCCCGTACTCGCCGGGCGTGACGCCGAAGTGCTTTTTGAACACGTAGCTGAAGTGTTTGACGTTGGCGTAACCCGTCCGCTCGGCGACCTCGAAGATCTTCATGTCCGGATGAGCGGACAACAGGCGAGCCGCGTTATCCATGCGGACGCGCGTCATGTACCTGATATAGGGCGTGCCGGCGTGCTTGTGGAAAATGGTGCTGATATGCTGCTGCGACGCCCGGAACTTATCCGACAGCAAGGCCAGCGAGATGGGCTCCGCATAATTCTCGTCGATGTAGGCGCGTATGTTCAGGGCGAGCTGCCGTTCTGCGGCCTCGAAGGCGGGGCGCGGCTCCGGATCGGCGCCGGCTGCCGTCAGCGGCGCCAGCGCCGCCCGGCATGCGTCAGCCAATGTCGCAGCAGGCCATGCGGCGGGACTGCCGGCCGGAATGGCGCGATCCAGCGCCTGCCAAGCCGCAGCCCACTGCCCGGCGCGGCGCTTGCCGCCGGCGAGCCGCTGCAGCTCGCCGATCAGCGCGGCGACGAGACCGTAGGCGCATGCGGCATCGAGCGCGAGGCCGTCCGGCAGCAGCGCATCGAACGCCTGCCGGCCGTAGGCGCCGCGTCGTTCGCCGTACGGATCCGTCAGCTCGGCCGCTGCCGCCTGCACGAGCGTATCGAACGCGCCGGCAGCCGCTGCCGCGCCGGTGCCGGACGCATACAGCGTATCGCCGCCTTCCCTGTATTTGCGGCAGACCGCCGCATGCGCTTCCGCATACGCGGCATCCAGCTGCTGAACGTCCTCGATCAAGGAGCTGGCGCCGCCGGTCAAGGTCAAGCCTGCCGTGCCCCGCATCGCCTGCCGTATTTTGCCGTAGAGCGCTTCCGCCCCGGCCGACAGCGCGTGCGGATCGGTGCCCGACAGCAGGACGGCCGTCCGCTCGCGGCCGTCGAACAGCGTCCACGCAAGCGCCGTCGACTGCGCCAGCTCCGTCGTAACCTGATTGAGGATGTAATCGAACAAAGACCGCTCATGGGGCGCTGCGCCCTGTTCGCGCATCGAGCTCTCGTCGATGGCGAGCAGCAGGAGCATGCCTTCGCCCTCGAACAATGGAATTTTCATCCGATAGGCCAGCGGAAAGAGCGTGCCGATCTCCGCCTCCGCGCCTGCGATCAGGGCCTGAAGCAGCCTGCGCCCGACCTGCATGCGCCCCTCTTCGGACAGCGACTGAAGCCCGCGCAGCGCCCGCGCGTCCCCGCGCTCGCGCTCCAGATCATCCGCCAGCCCTGCGAACAACAAACGCACCGCCTCTCGGCCCGGCGGCTTCAGCAAGTATTGCTCTGCCTTATAGACAAGCGCTTCGCGCACGTATTCAAATTCCTCGTGGCCCGAGAGGATGACCCTGCGCATATGCGGATACTGCTCATAGGCGATTCTGCATAAGGCGAGACCGTCCATCACGGGCATCCTGATGTCGGTCACGAGCACGTCCGCCGCATGCGCCGCCAGCCAGGCGAGCGCCTCCTCGCCGTCGGCCGCCTCCCCTGCCACGGTAAAGCGGGAATCGAGGGCCGGGATCAGCCGGCGCAAATATTCCCGCTGGACGGCTTCGTCGTCAACGATCAATACGGTATACATCGTGTCGTCGGGCTCCTTCCCGGTTCGCCGGTAAATGCATTATAGCAAAGCGGCGAGCTCCGCAGGCGCCTCCGGAAAAAATCGATCCTCCAGACGAAAAAAACGGAATATCGCAAAAAACGAAGCCGGTCTATGCTTAATCCATGGCACCGGCATACCGGGCAGCGAGAGCGGCGGTTCATCCGGCCGCCAGACATTCGGCGCTTCCACGGAGCCGCTTATGCTTTTAATCGACTATAGGGGTGAATGGCGTATGAACAAGAAATGGTGGTCAGGCGCAGGCGTCGCGGTCATGACGGCGGGGCTGCTTGCCGGCTGCGGCGGCAACGACGACAACGGCGGCAATGCTTCGCCGGCTTCGGCTTCGCCAAGCGGCAGCTCGTCGGCATCCTCCGCCGAACCAAGCGCGAGCGCATCGCCGTCCGAGCAAGCGAAGGACGTCAAGCTCACGCTGCTGAACGGAACGGTCGAGGCGGTAGATTGGCTGAACGAACAGATCAATGCGTTCCACGCCCAGCACGGCAACATTACGATCGAGCAAGAATTCCAGAAGAGCGCTTCGGACGTGCTCAAGGTCAAGATCGCCTCCGGAGACGCACCGGATATCGTGGCATTGGCGCAGGTCCCGCAGGAGTTTTACGACCAGGACCTGTTCTACGACTTCGCCGGGGATACCGCCGTCTGGGACCGGCTGACCAACCCTTCGATCAAACAAAGCGTGGCGGATACGCAGCGGGCCGACAAGCAGTTCTACCTGCCGATGACGGTCTCGTATACGGGCCTCTACTACAACAAAGACATCGTTGCGGAGCTGGGCATCCAGCAGCCCAAGACATGGACGGAATTCACCGCGGCGCTCCAGTCGGTGAAGGACAAGAAGAGCGGCGTGACCCCGCTGTACCTGGGCGGCAAGGATTCGTGGACGCTCGGGCAGCTCGCGCAATATTTGCCGCTCGGCAGCATCCAGCAGAAGCTGGGCATCGAGGAAGCGAACAAGGCCTTGATCGCCAACGACGCCGCGAAGCTGGGCCTGGATCAAACCGGAGGCGTCGTCGAGACGTTCGCCAAGGCGATCATGGACATGAAAAAGACCGGTCTCGTCAACAAGAACGGCGCGTCCGCGTCCTACGACAATCAACTCGACGCCATCGCGAACGGCAAAGCCGCGTTCGTCATCCAGGGCATGTGGGCGCTCGGCGACATCCTGAAGAAAAATCCGGACGCGAAGCTCGGATTCTGGCCGATCCCCGGACTGCTCGCGGACGACAAGCCGTATATGATCGGCAGTCCGGACGGCGCGATCTCGGTAGCCGCGCAATCGCCGGGCAAGGAAGCCGCGCTGCAATTCGTCGAGTTTCTGATGAGTCCGGACGTGCAGAAATCTTATTCCCTGCTGCGCAACTCGCCGAGCGTCTACAAGGACGCCTCCGCCGACTGGTCCGTGCTTAGCAAGGACATCGAAGCCAGCACGCAGACGGCATTTGTCGCCTCGCGCTGGCCATGGACGCCGAGCGGCTACAACTCGGACGCCATCGGCCGCTCCGTTCAGGAGCTGCTCGTCGACGCCTACAAGACGCCGGCCGACTTCGCCAAGATGTTTAAGGAGAACTGGGATAAAGGCTACAGCGCGCCAGCGCAATAAAGGTGTCAGATTCGACCAGTCAGGCAGGCCCGGCGCCGTTCGCGGTTCGGCCTGCCTGACGGCATTCGAGGTGAATTCGCATGACCAGACTCATTCGCGGCGCGAGCGAACGGCTGCATTTGTTCATGGCCGTGCCGGCGATGCTCCTGTTCTCCTTCTTCTTCGTCGTCCCGCTCGCCCAAGGCGTCCGCATCAGCCTGACCGACTGGAACGGCATGACCCCCGGTTATCGTTATATCGGACTTCGCAATTTCATCGACTTCTTCCATGACGACAGGGCGATCCATGCGCTGCGCGTCACGCTCGCGTTCGGCTTGATCAGCCCGCTGCTGCTCTGCGCGGCGGGGCTCCTGTACGCGCTGCTGCTCGACAACAAGCTCGCCGGCAAGGGCTTCGTCCGCACGTTCGTCTATATGCCCGCGATCATCAGCCCGCTCATCATGGGCTATGTGTGGCTGCTGCTGCTCAACTCGGAAAACGGCGCGCTGCTTCAATTGCTCGACATGCTCCATTTGTCATCCTGGTACCGGGACTGGCTCGGCTCTCCCGATCAGGCGCTGCGCGTCATCATCGGCGTGAATCTGTGGCAGTTCGTCGGCTACGCGATGATCGTCTACCTGGCAGGCTTGCAGGGCATCTCGCCCGAGGTGAACGAGGCGGCCAGGATCGACGGCGCCGGCTATTGGAAAAGCGTGCGTTACATCACGCTGCCGCTGCTGCTGCCCGCGATCCGCATCAACGTCATCACCAATCTGATCGGCTCGCTTGCCGTCTTCGACGTCATCTCCGCGCTGACCGACGGCGGCCCGGGCTACGCGACGGAGTCGATGAGCATTTTCATCATGCGCAATTCCTTCAACGGGCACACAGGTTATGCGACGGCCGTCGCCGTCATCATGTTCGCCGTCATTCTGGTTCCCGTCTCCGTCGCGTTGTGGCTGATGAACCGGGCCGATCACGAGTCATAGGAGGGCACCATGCGTAAATTCATCCTGTACGTCATCCTGGCGATCGTCGCCCTCGTCTCGCTGGTCCCCTTCTATATGCTCGTCTACACGGCACTCATGCCCGCTTCGGTTACGATGTCGGACAGTCGTCTGCTCCTCCGAACGATAGAATGGAGCAACCTGCGGCATGCGTGGGCACAGTCGAAGTTGGGCAACGCCATGCTCAACTCCCTCATCCTTATGGCCGGGAGCGTGCTGCTGTCCGTGTTCGCGTCGGCGGGCGCCGGTTATGTGTTCGCCCGCGTCCGTACGTGGTACAACCGCCTCTTTTTCGCCGCGCTGCTGTTCAGCATGATGATTCCGGGCATCATCAACACCGTGCCGCTGTACGGGCTGATGAAGTCGATCGGCGGCATCAATACGCACTGGGCGCTGATCCTGCTCATCGCGACGGGCTTCATCCCCCAATCCGTTTTTCTGTATACGAACTTCATCCGCTCGTTGTCGAAGGAGATCGAGGAGTCCGCCGTCATCGACGGCTGCACGCCGTTTACGGCGTTCTGGCGCATCTCGTTTCCGCTGCTGCTGCCGATCACCTCGACCCTCGTCATTCTGAACGCGATCGGCGCGTGGAACAACTACGCCCAATCCGTCTTCTTCCTGCAAAGCCAGGACATGCAGACGGTGCCGCTCGCCATCGGGCGGTTCGTCCAGACCTATGGCGCCGACTACACGCAGATGGCCGCCGCTTCGCTGATCGGCATGCTGCCCGCCGTCGCCGTCTACTTTATTTTCCAACGCTATTTCGTCAAAGGCATCTCGGCGGGCGCCGTCAAGGGATAAGGCCCGTCCGGGCCGCCGACGCATAAGGGAGAGACACGAGACATGATTAAAGATATTTATCCGCTGCAAGCCCAGTTCCGAAGCGGCGAGCCCGTGCGCATCGCCGTCGAGCTGGAACCGGCCGCTTCCGGCGCTCGGCTGGAGATCGCGGTCGGTCGGCTGGACCGCGTGCTGCTAAGAATGAACGAGGATCTGACATTTCACAGGAACGGCGAGGCCTTAGGCGAAGCCGCACCTTTTACGCTGACGATTGAGCTGCCGGGTATTGAAGCCGCTTTTGACGGCTTTGGCGTGGATGCCGATCTGCTCGATGAGCAAGGCTTGCTGCTGGATACGTCCTCCACGGCGTTCGATGTCGTCGACGATTGGCGCAGATCGACGCGTTACGGCTTTCTGAGCGACTTCGCCGATGCCGACCGCGGCGACGCGGAGGACGTGAAGTGGCTGAACAAGCTGCATATCAATCTCGTTCAATTTTACGACTGGATGTACAAGCACGACGAGCTGGTCCCGGAAAACAATGCCTATACCGATCTGATGGGACGCGAGCTTTGTCTGGACGTCGTGCGGGAAAAGACGGCGCTGTGCCACGAATATGGGATGAAGGCTTTTGCCTACGGCGCGGTTTACGCGGCGAGCAAGCCGTTCGCGGCCCGGCACCCGGAGTGGGCGCTCTATCAAAGCGACGGAAAGCCTTACGACTTTATCGGTATTTTTACGATTATGAACATTGAAGCCTCCAGCCCCTGGCACGGCCATATCATCGATCAATACCGGCGCGCGGTGGAAGAGGTCGGGTTCGACGGCATCCATATGGACACGTACGGATTCCCGAAGACGGGAAACTCCCGGCTTGACGGCGAATCTCGCATCGTACGGCTGGAAGAACATTTCCCGCAGCTCATCGACGATACGAAGGCGGCGTTGTCGAAGGTGTCGCCCGACATCGGACTCATTTTCAACAATGTCGGCAATTGGCCCGTCGGAGCAGTCGCGGCGGCGAACCAGGAGGCGGTCTACGTCGAGGTGTGGAAGCCCTATGAACGCTATCATCACATCCGGCAGATCATCCGGGAGGCTCAGCTGGCGGGCGGCGGCAAGCCGGTCATTCTGGCCGCATATCTGGCGCCGTTCCGCACGGAGGCCGATCCGGCGCGCGCTTATTGGGGCGGGCTGCTGTTGACGTCGATCATCGCCGCGCATGGCGCCTATCATCTGTTGGCCGGAGAGTCGCAGTCGCTGCTGACGCAGGCCTACTATGCGGATTACAGTCCGGCGGGAGCCGACTTCGCGGCGGCGCTCAGGAAATACTGCGACTTCCAGATCCGCTACGCGAACCTGCTGTACGACGCTTCGCTCCGCGACGTCTCCATGACGCATGCCGACGGCGATAACTTGGAGTACGTGTTCGACGGCCTTAACTACAGTACCTACGGAGAGGCCGGCAAAGTATGGACGGTCATCCGGGAGAGCGAGCGGTTCAAGACGGTCAGCTTCGTCAACCTGTCCGGCCAGTCGGAGGATTATTGGAACGAGGGTAAGGCATCACCCGTCGCGGTCTCCGGCATCGCCGTGCGCATGCTGCTCGAGCGCGAGCCTGTCGGCGTGTTCGCCGCCTCGCCGGACGACCGGCTCGGCCGGCCGCAGCAGCTTGCGTACCGATTGACGGACAGTTTGCGAGGAGTGACGCTGGAGGTGGAGGTGCCCGCGCTAAGCGTATGGACGCTGCTGTGGGTCGAGATGGGATAGGAGCTGGCGCTTGGGCACCGCGTTAGCCGGATTTACGGCCATAGCCCCGCTTCTCCCGCCGCTCCCGCTATTCCACTACCACGCTATTCTCGCTATTCCCACTATCTCACTATTCCCATTACCTCGCATTCTCGCTATTCCTGCCGCTCACGGACACGCAATAGAAGATGAAATGAAGCCATTTAGTCTCATTTGGAGAGGCAGCGGGGGTTTCGGCGGGTTCACGAAGAATAACGATGTGGCAGCGTCTTATTTTGACGGAATCGGCGGTACAGCCAGGAATAACGATGTGGCAGCGTCTTATTTTGGCGGAATAGGCAATAGCTTTGCAAAGAACTTGACATGGTAGGTAGCTTTACAAAAAGGAAGAGTTCTCCTAAGGTGGAAGTGTGCGAACCACCAAGAAAGGAGAACTCATGGTATCTATTACCCCCGTACTCCGTGA
>NZ_JBHRYU010000061.1:0-26919 GCF_042649185.1 Cohnella sp. GCM10012308 | reverse complement strand
AACAAACTTATTCATAAGATTTGGCGAATAACGTTCGGTTTTGGGATTATTTCCGAATCTCAGAGATTCTATTTCGTATTAAAAGTTCGGATTTATACTGGAAAAAAATGTTTATGAAATTGACTTTAAATGCAGGTTTTCCGGCCCCAATAAGTCCGAAAATCTCCGGCACCTCGAACTCATGCTGAACTGTCCACGTTAAGCAGCCGCCCGAGTCAGGAAAAAGAGCAAACTTCCCGCTCTTTCCCTTTATTTGCAAAAAAAACACCGCCACGATGGGCGGTGCCGAATGCACGAAGCATTCAGGATTAGGATAGGAGTGGAGAGAAACCATACTGTACTTTTATTATATGTATCCGTTTTCATATTGTCAATAAGCGTTTTCATTTTTTAATGAAAATAAAAACGCAGGGTCCTCTGCGACCCTGCGGCATTTCGAAGTTAAAAATAAACCGAATACTCAAGAGATCGGAGAAGCTCGACCGCGCGTTCAAGATCCTCGCCGTGGCGGAAGGACAAGCGCAGCACGCCTGGCACGTCCTCCCTGCTCTCGATGATGTGCAGGTTGCTGAGATTGATGCGGGCTTGCCCGAGCTCCGTCGCGATCCGACCCACGATGCCCGGCTGATCGGGTACGTCGACGTAACATTCGTGCAGCGAAGTGATCATGCCTTTGCGTCGCTCGGGCAGATTGTCGCGAAACCGGCCTGCGCTGCTGAATTGCTCGACGATGCCGGCGCCTTCCCGCTCCTCGAGCAGCCGCTCGAACGCGGCGATCTCTCCCCGCCAATCCGCGAGCAGCTTGAGCAGCACGTCGCGGTTGCCGAGCAAAATGTCCCGCCATATGTAAGGATCGCTGGAAGCGATCCGCGTAATGTCGCGGAAGCCCCCGGCTGCCAGACGCCGGTACAGATCGTTCGATTCGTTGTAGCCGGCGATCTGGTTGACCAGCGCGACGGCGATAATATGCGGCAGATGGCTGATCGCGCCCACGATGTCGTCGTGCAGGCCCGCCTCGATCTTGACGATGTTGGCGCGCGTCCAGCGAATCAGTTCTTCAAGCCGCTCGATCGCCTCGGGCGGCGTGCCCGGCGACGGCGTTAGCACGTAAAAAGCATTCTCGTACAAATCCGGCGTGGCGGCCTCGACGCCCGAGCGCTCCGATCCTGCCATCGGATGACCGCCGATGAAAACGGCGCCTTTAAGCTTAAGCCGCTCCGCGCAATTTACGACAGACGCCTTGGTGCTGCCGACGTCCGTGATGATGCACCCTTCTTTAAGCGGCAGCTCGGACAGCCGCTGCAAGTAATCGTCAAGCATGCCGACCGGGACGCACAGCACGATGACGTCGGCGCCCGCAGCCGCCGCTTCGATCGACGTCGTCGCTTCGTCCACGACGCCGAGCGCCAAATATTTGTCGACCGATGCCGCGTTCACCGAATGGCCGACGATGGTAAGCCCCGGCTTGCCCTTCCAGCACAGCGCCAGCGAGCCGCCGATCAGCCCGACGCCGAAGATGGCGATCCGCAGCGGGGCTTTTCCGTTTGGAGTCGTTTGCAACGTTTCGTGAACGGCTTTGCCTTCGATCATACCCTACGCTTGCACCCCGATTTCCTGCAGAACGGCTTCCAGCGCTTGGGCGACCTTGGCGTTCTGCTCCGCGCTGCCGATCGTGATGCGAATGCGCGTCGGATAGCCGCGCTGGCCGGCCCGGATGATGACGCCCTTGCGGAGCAGCGCGTCGAATACTTCCAGGGAAGGACGCTTCACGTCGACCATAATAAAGTTGCCGTGCGCAGGGAAGTAGTCGAGTCCAAGCCTGTCGAACTCGGCGCGCAAAAATGCCAGTCCCTCGCGGTTGGCCGTGCGGCACCGATCGAGGAATTCGTCGTCGTTAAGCGAAGCGAGCGCAGCCGCCTGGCCGAATCTCGACGTATTGAACGGCTCGCGAACCTGGTTGATCGAGCGGATCAAGCCTGGCGCCCCGATGCCGTAGCCAATGCGAAGCGAGGCAAGGCCATAGATTTTCGAGAATGTGCGCAGCAAAATCAGGTTGGGGTAGCGCTTTAGCAGCGCCAGACCGTCGGAATAGGACGGATCCTCCACGTATTCGCAGTAGGCCTCGTCCAACACGACGAGGACGCGGTCCGGCACCTCGTCGAGGAAGGCCGTCAGCTCTTCGTCGCTGACGATCGTCCCCGTCGGATTGTTGGGATTGCACACCCATACGATTTTTGTCTTATCGTTCACCTTGGCCAGCATCGCCGGCAGATCGTGCTTGCCGTCCGCGAGCGGGACTTCGACGCTGACGCCGTTTTCGATCGTAACGTTGTGCTTGTACTGCGGAAAAGTCTCGACGGCCATAATCGTCTCGTCGCCCGGTTGCAGGTATGCGCGCGCGATCATCAAAATAATCTCGTCGGAACCGGCGCCGAAAATAATCTGGTCGGCATTCACGCCCGTACGCTTTGCGATGGCTTGCGTCAGCTCGACGGCAGCGCCGTCCGGATAAATGCTGATTTGCTCGATCTCTCGGCGAATCGCGTCCGCCGCCTTGGGGGAGCTGCCGAACGGATTTTCGTTGGAAGCCAGCTTGATGACCTCGTCGAGGCCAAGCTCGCGCTTTACTTCTTCAATCGGCTTGCCTGGCTGGTAGACGGGCAAATCGACGATATTCGGTTTGGGCTGCATAGGACGGTTTCCTCCCTGGCTTCATCATAAAGGACGGAGCGATTGTCCGCTCCGTCCCAAGAACAACATGCCTCTATTGTGACATATCTCTATGTCGCTGTACAGATGCAAAGCTTTCAAACAAGCAAGCGCCCTCCGCTCGCCCGGCACATCCGGTGTCCGACAGCAGCCAGCAAGGAATCGGCGGCAGCCCTCTGTCTTACTATACTTTGCCCGCCTTGCGCGGCTTCAAAGCCGAGATAAACGCCTGAACCTCGGCAAGCCCGGCCTGCGTCCGATCGGCATCGCCCGATGCTTCCGGCGGCAGCGACGCTTCGACCTGGCGCACGATCGCGCTCCCGACGATGACGCCGTCGGCGACGCCCGCGAATCGCTCCGCCTGCTCGCGAGAGGAGATGCCAAAGCCGACGCAGATCGGCACGCTGGACGCGCGGCGGACCGTCGCCAGAAAACGGTCGATGCCCTCGTGGAAATCGGACCGCACGCCCGTCACGCCAAGCGAGGAAACGCAGTAAACGAAGCCCTTCGCCTTGGAAGCGATCCGTTCGACGCGCGCATCGGACGTCGGCGCGACGAGCGGGATGAGGTGGACGCCAGTCCGCTCCGCAATGCCCCGCACCTCCGCGTCCTCTTCGAGCGGCAGGTCGGGAATGATGACGCCGCTAAAACCGTGTTCCTGCAGCAGGGCAAAAAAGTGCTCGAGTCCGAGCTGAAGCGCCGGGTTGAAATACGTAAACAGAATGAACGGCATCCGCACGCCTGCCGCGCGCGCTTTGCTCGCGACGCCGATGCAGTCGGTCAGCGAGATCCGGTGGCGGAGCGCCCGCTCGGAGGCCCTCTGGATAACGGGCCCGTCGGCCAGCGGATCCGAATAAGGCACGCCGAGCTCGATCATGTGCGCGCCCGCCGCTTCTGCGGCGGCGATGAGCTTGACCGAAGTATCCAGGTCGGGGTCGCCCATCGTCAGGAATGGAATTAGAGCCGTCTCTCCGCTCGCAGCCAGTTCTGCAAATACGGTATCGATAGCGTTCGCCGTGGTCGTGCTCATGGCAGATCCCCTCCCAAATATCCGATGATCGACTCGACGTCTTTATCCCCGCGTCCGGACAGATTGATGACGATCGTCTGGTCCTTCGGCAGCGTCGGCGCCAGCTTCAGCGTATGCGCCACGGCATGCGCCGATTCGAGCGCCGGAATGATCCCTTCCTTGCGGGACAGCAGCTGGAGCGCTTCGAGCGCCTCAGCGTCCGTAATCGGCACGTATTCGGCGCGCTTGATATCCTTCAGGTAGGCATGCTCCGGTCCGATGCCCGGATAGTCAAGTCCGGCGGAGATCGAGTGCGCTTCTTGCACCTGTCCGCCCTCATCCTGGAGGACGTAGCTCATCGATCCCTGGAACACGCCCGGCGTCCCCTTGGTCATCGTCGCCGCGTGCTTATCCGTATCCACGCCGCGGCCGGCCGCTTCGACGCCGATCAGGCGCACGGACGTATCCTCAACGAACGGATGGAAAATGCCCATCGCGTTGCTGCCGCCGCCGACCGCCGCGACGATGACGTCCGGCAGCCTACCTTCCGCTTCGAGAATCTGATCCTTCGTCTCGAGACCGATGACGCGCTGGAAGTCCCGTACCATCATAGGGTAAGGATGCGGCCCCGTGACCGATCCGAGAATATAATAGGTGTCGTCGACATGGCTGACCCAATAACGCAGCGTCTCGTTGCAGGCATCCTTTAGCGTGCGGGTGCCCGAAGTAACGGGCACGACCTCGGCGCCGAGCAGCTTCATGCGGAAAACGTTGAGCGCTTGTCGCTTCGTGTCCTCTTCGCCCATAAACACCTTGCATTCGAGGCCGAGCAGCGCGGCGACCGTCGCGGAAGCGACGCCGTGCTGGCCCGCGCCCGTCTCGGCGATGATTTTCTTTTTGCCCATACGCTTCGCCAGCACCGCCTGCCCGATCGTGTTGTTGATCTTGTGGGCGCCGGTATGGTTGAGGTCCTCGCGCTTCAGATAGATCTTGGCTCCTCCGAGATGCTCGGTAAGGCGCTCCGCGTAATAAAGCGGCGTCGGACGTCCCGAATATTGCTTGAGCAAATAACGGACCTCCGCCAGAAAGTCAGGATCGTCCTTATAACGGTTATAGGCTTCCTCTAGCTCATACAGTGCGTTCATCAGCGTCTCGGGGACGTAGCGCCCGCCGAAGCTGCCGAATCTGCCGTAAGTATCCGGCACTTGTGTCGTCGTCATGATTGCTGCTTCACCCTTTCCGCAAATGCGGCGATTTTGGTCGCGTCCTTGGCGCCGTTCGTCTCGACGCCGCTTGAAATATCTACGCCGTCAGGTTTGTACGCCGTCAGCAGTTCTTCTACGTTGTCCGGATCCAGGCCGCCTGCGACGAACAGGCGAATGCCGGCAGCCCGGGCTGCGCGCTCGTAGGCCGGAATGACTTCCCACGGAAAGGCGCGTCCCGTGCCGCCGCCAGCCGTATCGATCAGCACGGCCGATACCGCGCCGCCATAGGCGCCAAGCCTCGCAGGACCGCCTGCCGCAACTTCGCCTTCCGCGGCGGAGTCGCTCGATGCTTCTTCGCCGCCCGCTGATAACGCGCGCCATACTTCCACCCCGAATCGGCGGTCGACCTCCCGGCAAAATTCCGGTGTCTCCCCTTTGCCATGCAGCTGCACGACATCAAGCGGGGCGGCGGCAAGTACGGCCTCGAGCGTCTCAAGGGACGGATCGACGAACACGCCTACGGCAAGCGGCGGCCGCCCCTCGGCCATCCTGGATTCGCGCGAAGCGCGAATCAGCTCGCCCGCAAGCGTCGGCGTCACATAGCGCCGGCTTTTCGGCGCAAAGATGAAGCCGATGTAATCGACGGGCAGGCCGTCCATCGCTTGCAGCGTTTCGGCCTGCATGATGCCGCAGATTTTCACCGCGGTTCGCCTGGACGACGCTATCGCTCTATGCGGCGTTCGTTCCTGCTCTTCCGTCCCGCTCATCCTGCAGCCCCCGACTTAACGACAGGACCGAGCAAGCCTTCGATCGCAGCGCCCACGTCCGGCTGCCGCATGAAGTGCTCGCCGACGAGCACCGCTTGCGCGCCTGCCTGGCCGACAAACGCGATATCGTCCGGCGAGGCGATGGCGCTCTCGCTGACCGCCGTAACGCCCTGCGGCATTAACGCGATCAACTGCTCCGTTACTGACAGGTCGGTTTCGAACGTGTGCAAGTTGCGGTTGTTCACGCCGATCAGCGTGGCCAGTCCCACTTCGAGCACCGTCTCGAGCTCGGGTCGGTTGTGGACCTCGACAAGCACGTCCAGTCCGATATCCCGCGCCAGACGATGGTAGGCGTCAAGCTGCCGCTTGTCCAATATGGCCGCGATGAGCAGGATCGCGTCGGCGCCGATGAGGCGCGCTTCGTAGACTTGCCGCTCGTCGATCGTAAAGTCCTTGCGCAGCAGCGGAACGTTCACGCCTTCGCGGACGCCACGCAAATAATCGTTGCTGCCTTGAAAATATTGAACGTCCGTCAGCACGGAGATGCAATCCGTGCCGGCCGATTCATAGGCTTTGGCAAGCTGGACCGGGTGAAAATCGGGCCGGATTAGACCTTTGGACGGACTCGCCTTCTTCACCTCGGCGATCAGCCCGACCGGCCGTTGCCGGCGGCCTTCCCGAAGCGCCGCCTCGAAGCCCAGGCAGGCGGGGAGGCTCGCGATCTCGCGCTCGGCGGCGTTCAAATTCATCGACGCCTTCAGTGCCGCCGCTTCTTCTTTTTTCGTCGCTACGATGCGATCAAGAAACATGCCCGATTTCCTCCGTCCGCTTGATCCATTCCGCCAGCTTCGCGGCTGCCTTGCCCGAGTCGATCGTCTCTGCAGCGCGTTTGACGCCGTCCGCGAGGCTGTCCGCCCGTCCGGCTACATAGATGCAGGCGCCGGCATTGGCCAGAACGACATCGCGATAAGCTCCTCGCTCGCCGGCCAGAATGCGTCGCACGATGTCGGCGTTCTCGGTCGCGTCCCCTCCGATCAGTTCCCCGAGCGGCAGCGTCGCAAGCCCCAGGTCTTCAGGCGTAATGTCGTAAGTCGTGACGACGCCGTCCCTCAGCTCCGACACTTGCGTCGGCGCCGACAGGCTAATCTCGTCGAGTCCGTCGTGGCTGCCCACGACCATCGCGCGCTTCAGTCCGAGCCTGCCGAGCACGGCGGCGACCACGTCGGTCTTGGTTCTGTCGTACAAGCCCATCAGCTGGCGATCTGCGCCTGCAGGATTCGCGAGCGGACCGAGCATATTAAAAATCGTGCGGACGCCGATCTCCCGGCGGGGACCCGCAGCGTGCTTCAGGGCCGGATGGTACAGCTGGGCGAACATGAACGTGATGCCTGTATCGCGAAGGCATGAAGCGGCCTGCTCCGCCGTGAGCTGAATATTCACGCCAAGCGCTTCCAGCACGTCCGCGCTGCCTGCTTTTCCGCTCATCGCGCGGTTGCCGTGCTTCGCCACCCGCGCCCCCGCCGCAGCTGCGACGATCGCCGAAGAAGTGGAGATGTTGAATTTATGAATGCCCGAACCGCCCGTGCCGCAAGTATCCAGCAGATCCTCGTGAGGGGCCGCCACCTTGCTCCCGAAGTCCCGCAGCGCCTCCGCGAAGCCGGTTATTTCTTCAATGGTCTCGCCTTTGAGCCGGAGTGCGACCATGGCCGCGCCGATCTGGGCGGGCGTCGCTTCGCCCCGCATGATCAAGCTCATGACGCCGTGCGCTTCTTCCTTCAACAGATCGTGACCGGCCATCAGCTTCGACATCGCTTGCGGCATCGTTATATTCGCATCAATAACTGTCATCGTCGTATCCTCCCGAGCTTCAAGTAAGTGCCGATCAATCGTAGTCCAGATTCGTGCTGCGGTCCCCCGCCATGACGATCAGCCTGCCCTGCTTCGGCTTGGCCGCAGGCGGGAACATCGCTTCCGCGGCGCGGATCGCCTTCAGGCAGCCTTTGGCTTTGTTGACCGTCTCCTCGTACTCGCTCTCGGGCACGGAATCCCAAACGATGCCGGCGCCGGCTTGCACGTAGGCCTTGCCGCCCTTGAACACGATCGTGCGGATCGTAATGCACGTATCCATGTTGCCGGAAAAGCCGAAGTAGCCGATCGCGCCCGCATACGCGCCGCGCGCTTCCCGCTCGAGCTCGGAGATAATCTCCATCGCCCTCAGCTTCGGCGCGCCCGACACGGTGCCTGCCGGCAAGCAGGATAAGAACGCGTCGAAAAACGTTTTGTCCGTCGCGAGCTTGCCCGTCACGTTGGACACGATGTGCATGACATGCGAGTAACGCTCGATCTCCATGTACGAGTCGCAGCGCACCGAACCGAATTCGGAGACGCGCCCCAGGTCGTTGCGGCCCAGATCGACCAGCATCACATGCTCCGCGCGTTCCTTTTCGTCCGCAAGCAGTTCCTTGGCGAGCGCTGCGTCCTCCTCCGGCGTTCGGCCGCGCGGGCGCGTGCCTGCGATCGGCCGGGTCTCGACGCGGTCGCCGTCGACCTTGACGAGCAGTTCGGGCGAGGCGCCCACGATCACTTCGTCGCCAAGCTTAAGCATGTACATGTACGGAGACGGGTTCATCGTCCGCAGCATCCGGTATACCTGAAGCGGATCGACCTCGGTCTCGATGTGGAATCGCTGGGAGAGGACGACTTGGAAAATGTCTCCTGCCCTGATATATTCCTTGGCTTGGTTCACGTTGGCGAGGAACTGCTCTTTGGTCAGGTTCGAACGGACGTCCCCGAGATCGGGATCGACGGGCGGCGTACCTACCGCTGGAGCCGATGGCGGCAGCGGCTGACGCATGCGGGCGATCGTATCGTCCATGCTTGCGGAAACCTTCTCGTATTCGCGTTCGATCTCTTCTTCGGTTGCGCCGTCCGACACATGCACGTTGCCGATAACGAGCACCTGCTGCTTGAAGTGATCGAAAACGACGATGCGGTCGCAGAACATGAAGTGCATGTCGTCCATGTTAAGGTCGTCCTCCCGATGCGGAGGCAGCCGACGCTCGTAGTATTGAAGCAAGTCGTATCCGAAAAATCCGATCGCGCCGCCCGTAAACGGCGGAAGCTCAGGCAGCGCGGGACTGCGATAGCCCCGGAGTCGCTCGCGCAGGAGCTTCAGCGGATCCGTCGTCTCGAACGTCTCTTCGCGTCCTCCCTGCTCGATCGTCACCTTGTTTATTTTCAGCCGCAGCACCATGAACGGATCCGTGCCGATAAACGAATATCTCGCCCATTTAATGCCGCCCTCCACGCTCTCGAGCAAAAAGGCGCGGCCCCCTTGGCCGAGCTGCTGGAAGACGCGAATCGGCGTCTCCGTATCCGCCATCAACCTTCTGACGACCGGAATGACATTGTAGGCGGCGGACAACCGAATTACCTCCTGAAGTTCTTTCCCGCGCTGCTGTTCCATCTCATCTATCTCCCCTCTCCAGGTCCGCAACCGGTGCGGGCCCGCCGATGCGCCGGATCTGATGCCGACGATTGAAACACGAGCTTTAAAAACGCAAAAATCACCTCTGCGAACGCAGAGGTGACATCATAGATAAGGGATATGTAGACATGCAACAACCGGTCGTACGACCTGGTACGCATGCTGCCTATGCCGACTTCGCGCTCCGCATGGAAACGCAATCGACCGCTCCGCTCATCTTCTCTCTGCTCGTCTCACCCGCGCGTAAGTCATCGTCCCTCCGGCCGACGGTTCTGCGCCAAGTAATGTGTCTACTATAGCATCGCCGGGGGGCGGGCGTCAACGGGAGGACGACAGATCCGGACGAAGCTTGACCGCTTCGCCGAGATAGACGTGGCGGATCTCCGCCTGCGTCGCATTCGTATTCACGTGTACCATCAGCCGAATGCAGCGCTCAAGCCCTCCTTTGACAGGGATCTCTACGGAGCACATCAGCGGCACCAGCTCCCAGCCTGACATTCTGCGGATCGCGCTGGCCGGGAATGTCGCGTCCAGGTCCGGCGTTACCGTAATGAACACGCTGCAAATATCTTCGGGACGCGTGCCGTTCTCTTCTACGATCGCATCCAGCAGCTCGATAGTAGCTTCCAAAATTGGTCCTGCTTCATTGGCGTCCACCGTGATGGCGCCTCGAATGCCTCTCATGCTCACGCGCTTCAAGCCTCCTCTGTCAACCCTTCGACGATCTCTTTTACCCATGCAGCGCTGACGTCGCGCCGAATCTCGACGCTGCCGATCGCCGTCGGCACGACGAATACCATGCTGCCTTCGCTGAACTTCTTGTCGTGCTGCATCGCCTTCATGATCTCGTCCGCGGCGAGATGAGCCGGAATGCGAACCGGCAGTCCGAACTTGCGGAAGATCGCTTCCGTCCGGCTCGCGATCTCTTCGCCGTAGCCGAACCGGGCCGCGAGCCGCGCGGAGCCGACCATCCCGATCGCGATGGCTTCGCCGTGCAGCAATTCGCCGTACCCGGCTGCAGCCTCGAGCGCGTGCCCGATCGTATGTCCCAGGTTAAGGATGGCTCGCAGATCGTTCTCCCGCTCGTCCCTGGAGACGACGATCGATTTGACCTTGCAGCCTTCATACAGCGCGTAGCCGAGCGCATCGGGATTGAGCGCGAGCAGCCGCTCAGCGTTGTTCTCGCACCACTCGACGAACGCCGCATCCCAGATGAGGCCGTGCTTGACGACCTCGGACAAGCCGGATTTGACCTCTCGCGAAGGCAAACTGACGAGCGCGTCCAGATCGTACAGCACCGCTTCCGGCTGATGGAAGGCGCCGATAATGTTCTTGGCGAGTCTATGGTTGACGGCCGTCTTGCCGCCGACGCTGCTGTCGTGCGCCAGTATCGTCGTCGGCATCTGCACGAATCGGATGCCGCGCATGTAGACCGCGGCGAGGAACCCGGCCAGGTCGCCTACGACGCCTCCGCCGAGCGCGACGACTGTCGATTTGCGGTCGAGACCGCCCGTCAGCGCGTCGGCGACGAGCGCGTCAAGCCGCTCCAGCGACTTGGACGACTCGCCCGACGGCACGACGGACACGGTCACACGGTAGCCCGCGTTTTGCAGCGAATCCTTGATCTTGTCCGCGTACAAGCCATGCACGGAAGCGTCGGTGACAAGCAGCAGCGGCGAGCCGGTCGGCAGGCCCAGCCGCTTGAAGTATTCGCCGGACGCCGCGTGAAGGCCGGAGCCGATATAAATCGGATACGAGCGTTCGCCGAGGTCGACCGTAAGTTCGCGGACTTCTCCTGCGGCAGCCATTTAATAGGCCCTCGTCTGCTTCACGTAATTGTCATAGTTCGCGCGGATTTCTTCCAGCGAATCGCCGCCGAACTTTTCGAGGAACGCCTTGGCGACTTCCCAGACGACGACGCTCTCCATCACGACGCTCGCCGCCGGCACGGCGCAGGCGTCCGAACGCTCGACCTGCGCGGTAAAGGGCTCGCGCGTGTCGATGTCGACGCTCTTGAGCGGCTTGTAAAGCGTCGGGATCGGCTTCATGACGCCGCGCACCACGATCGGCTCGCCGTTCGTCATGCCGCCCTCAAAGCCGCCCAAGCGATTGCTCGCCCGGTGGTAGCCCTTGTCCTCGGTGTACAGAATCTCGTCATGCACCTGCGAGCCGGGCCGGTCGGCCGCCTCGAAGCCGATGCCGATCTCCACGCCTTTGAAGGCATTGATCGACACGACTGCCTGGGCGATACGGCCGTCCAGCTTGCGGTCCCACTGCACGTGGCTGCCGAGACCGATCGGAAGGCCTGTCACGATGCATTCGACGACGCCGCCGATGGAGTCTCCGTCCGCCTTGGTCTTGTCGATCAGCTCGATCATTCGCCGCTCCGTCTCGGCGTCGATAACGCGCACGGAAGAAGCTTCCGTACGCTCTACGAGCTCGTCCACGCTGATGTCCGCAGGAAGCGGCGGCGCCTTGATTCCGCCGATCGAGACGACGTGACCGGCTACGCGAATGCCAAACTCTGCCAACAGCTGTCTGGCTACGGCGCCTACGGCGACTCTCGCCGCAGTCTCGCGCGCGCTCGAGCGCTCCAGGATGTTGCGAAGGTCCTTCTGCTCGTACTTAATTCCGCCGTTGAGGTCGGCGTGGCCCGGACGCGGACGGTGAACGCGCCGCTTGGCTTCGTCCCCACCCTCGATCGGCTCTACGTTCATGACCGAAGTCCAGTGCTTCCAGTCGTTGTTGGCGACGATAAGGGCAACCGGCGCGCCGGTCGTACGGCCATGGCGCACGCCGCCTACGATCTGCGCCGTATCCTGTTCGATCTGCATGCGGCGGCCGCGGCCGTGACCCTTCTGTCTGCGCTGAAGCTGGAAGTTGAGCGCCTCGAAATCCAGCTCCAGGTTGCTCGGCAATCCTTCGATAATAGCGGTAAGCTGCGGGCCGTGCGTCTCCCCCGCGGTTAAGTAGCGTAGTGTCAAGTGAGTTCCTCCCCAAGTCTTGCGGCAACCTCGAATACTTTCGTTTATTATAGTACAGCGTTAAAGCTTTTGACAAGAAAAGAGCCCGCCCATACGGACGGACCGAGTGTCGGCGCGGCGCTCCCAGACGTGCTTCAGTCGCGGGAGCCGGCCATACCTCCCCCGCCTTCTCCTGCGCGGACTTTGTCCTTCGAAGCAAGACGAACCTGCACCGCTTCCGGCACCAGACCGAGGAGCGACGGATGCTCGAGCCCCAGTATTTGCGCACATTCCTGCGCCGTCACGAGTCCGCTCCGATAAGCTTCGATCGCTTTGCGCTTGTCCATGATTCCCTCCGCTGCCTCAAAGTTGCTCCTAGTATCGCGCAGCGGAGGCCGCTTCATACGATGCGGCGATAGAAAAAAGTATCGGCCGTCTCGAGACCGTATTGGCCCGGCGAGAAAATCTGCTCGGTGCTGCCGACGAAAAGGATCCCGCCCGGCTTCAGCGCCTTGGCGAACTTTTCGTAAAGCTGCTGCTTCGCCTCTTCGGTGAAGTAAATCATGACATTGCGGCAGACGATCAAGTCGAAGCCTTCCTGGAACGTATCGAACAATAAGTTCTGCTTTTGAAACCGGACGGCCCGTTTGAGCCCTTCGTCCACTTGGTACGCATCGCCGCTGCCTTTAAGATAGGCTGCAGCCATGTCCTTAGGCACCTCGCGGATCGAACGTTCGGGATAGACGCCGTTTTTAGCTTTGGCGAGTACGCCCTCGTCGATGTCGGTCGCGAGCAGCGTCGCTTGGCCGAGCGCGCCTAGCCGGTCGAGGATCATCGCGATCGTGTACGGCTCTTCGCCTGTAGAGCAAGCTGCGCTCCAAACCTTCAGTTTTGGCGTGCGTTTGATCATGTCGGGGAGGAATCGCTCCATCAGCATGTTCCACCGGTTCGGATTGCGCCAAAATTCGGATACGTTGATCGTCATGCGGTCCAAAAATTCGTTGCGAAGACGCGGTTCGTCCATAATCGCTTTAAAGTAGGAAGCAAAATCTGAAAAACCGTTTTTGACGCGCAGCGTCGTCAGCCGCCTGCGCATCTGCGTTTCTTTGTATTGCGATAGGTCGATGGAAGTCGCCTTGCGGATGTTCGCGATAAAATGGGCGAAATCCTCGTCCTCCGTCATAGACCGCGCTGAATTTTCGCTCATGCCCGTGCTCCCCGTCGGTTCGTAACGCTTGCCGTGTGCTTAGATCCAAACTTGAATGACTTTTTCGTAGTCCAGAAGCTCGTCCTCGGCAAAAAAGATGCCGATCTCGCGAAGCGCGTTGTCGTGTGAATCCGAGCCGTGAATCAAGTTGTAATTCGTATGTATCGCGTAATCTCCGCGGATCGTGCCCGGCGCGGCCTCGATGCCGCTCGTCTTGCCGATCAGCTGCCGTGCGGCGGCGACCGCGTCGTCTCCCTCCCAGACCATGGCGAACACGGGACCGGAAGTAATGAACGTGATGAGACGGTCGTAGAAGACTTTGCCCTTGTGTTCTTCATAATGCCGCTCTGCCAGCTCCGGCGTCACCCGCATCAGCTTGGCGGCGATCAGCTTCAGTCCCTTGCGTTCGAAGCGGCCGACGATCTCTCCGATCAGCCCCCGTTCGACGCCGTCAGGCTTTACCATGAGATACGTGCGTTCCATCATTCAACCTCCTGTATTACGGAAGGCCTGTCCGGCGCATCCGCGGCATTTCCATCATTTTACCACAGGCATTTCCATCATTTTACCACAATCGTCTCGATTAATAGCTTCTTTGCGCCACAAATCTCGCGATATCGGCCAAATTTTTGCGCGCGGGAATGGACGGCAAACCTTCAAGCAGCTTGAGGGCCTTGGCCATGTACCGCTCGGCAAGCGCTTCGGCCTGCCGGATGCCCGCGCTTCCCCGCACGAGCTTGACTGCCGCGCTCGAGTCCGCCGTACCGCCCGCCGCCTGAATGCGGGCGATCTCGCCCAGCAGTTGGTCCCGGAGGGCCGGCTCCTGCAGCGCATACAGTACGGGCAGCGTTATATTGCCCTGTCTCAGGTCGCTGCCCGGCGGCTTTCCGATCGCCTTTTCCGTACCGCATAAATCGAGCAGATCGTCCGTAATCTGAAATAGCATGCCTACGTTGTAGCCGTACCGGTACAAGATGTCGCACTGCTTTTTCGGCGCGCCCGCCGCCATCGCGCCCAGCTGGCAGCTGATGGCGATGAGCAGCGCGGTCTTGCGTCGGATGCGCAGCAGATAGTTGCGTACGCTCTGCTCCGTGTTGAAGAAGTCGCGGATCTGCTCCATCTCTCCGATGCACATCTGAACGATCGCGCCGGACAGAATCTGATGGATGCGCGGATGCGCGAGCTCCGTCGCGATGACAAGCGATTTTCCGTGCAGGTAATCGCCGGTGAACATCGCGATGCGATTGTCCCACTTCGCCTTGACCGTCGGCTGTCCCCGGCGCGTATCGGCGTCGTCGATGACGTCGTCGTGCACGAGCGATGCCATATGGATAAGCTCGAGCGGCACCGCGACGCGCTTGAGCTGGTCGAGCGAATATTGGCCGAACTTGCCCGACAGCAGCACGAACACCGGACGCAGGCGCTTGCCGCCCGCCTTAAGCAGGTGAAGCGCCGATTCGTTCAGCAGCGGCAGGTCGCTGGCGACGCTGCTCGCCAATGCGTCCTCGATCGCCTGCAAATCGGATTTGAGTGAAGCGTAAAGCTGCATCAACTTCATATAGTCACCTTCGGTTCATTGTGGTGGGGCCGCTGGCGTCGCGACCGGTCCGGCCAAGCTCCATTCCTCGATCGCGACATCCTTCTCCAGGTGGCCGAGCTCGCGCGCATACTTGAAAAACAAGGACAAGCCTTCGCGCTGTCCCGCACCGAAATCGTGGTTCAATCCGTCGAAGTAGCCCTTCCAATAGGCTTCGGTACCTCCGACGGTGCGCAGCGCATGATCGATCACCGGCCGCATATCGCCGTAAGATCGCCGCTTGGAATCGACCAGCGCTTCGTAGATTTCTGCGATGTCCGCATACTTCGCCGCCGCCGCTTCTCGTCTGACCGCCCATACGGCGAAGGTCATCCACATGCCCGTAAACCGATACCAGCTGTCCGACAAATCGATGACCTCGTATCCATGATTTTTCCAGGAAGCTCGAATGGCATGGTCTCCGATCAACAGCGCGGCATCCGCGTGCGTCAGCATCGATTCGAGATCCGGCTCGGCCGACTCGTAGACCGGGTGACCGCCGTGGAACTTTTCCATTAATATTTTCAGCAAATTCACCGATGTAGCCGACGTGGTCGTCATGGCGATCCGGCCGCCGTCCAATACAGTCTCAAGCGGCGACTTCAGGAACAGCAGAATCGACTGTACGGGACCTCGGGCGCTAACCGACAGATTCGGGAGCAGCACGTAGTCTTCGCTGTTAAGACCATATGCGAACGAAGAGATCGCCGCCATGTCGATCGCGCCTTCGCGCAGCCGCCGGTTAAGCTCTGCAGGCATCGCGCGCACCAGCCGAGGCGCGCACCGGAGCAGTTCCGGCTCGAAATGATGGAATACCGGCCATACGTTCGTATAGTCGATTCTGCCGATCCGGATCGGCTCCGTCCGGTCATGATTCATTGCTCTCGCCCCATCTGCTGTATAAATGATGATCCAGACCCATGACGTCCATGATCTTGCCTGTCATGAACCTGACGACGTCTTCCAGCGACTGAGGTCCCTGGTAAAAAGCGGGCATGGCCGGAATGATGCGCACGCCGATCCGCGCGAGCTTCAGCATGTTTTCTAAATGTACGGCGTTCAACGGCGTCTCCCGCGGCACCAGCAGCAGCGGACGCCCCTCCTTCATGGCAACGTCGGCCGCCCGCGTCAGCAGGTTGTCCGAGCTGCCGTGGGCGATGGCCGAGAGCGTCCCCATCGAGCAGGGCACCACGACCATTCCCTCGCATCTGAAAGAGCCGCTTGCGATCGCTGCGCCGATGTCGCCCGGCGGATAATAGACCAGTTCTCCGCCTTCCAGGCCCGCGAATGCTCCGGCAACCGAAGCCGCGCGCTTGGTCGCGTCCCAGCCCAGCTCCTCCTTGAGCACGCGCCAGCCCGCTTCGGAGACGACCAGATGTACGTCGATGCCGGCTCTGAGCAGTTCCCGGCACAAGCTGATGCCGTATGCCGCGCCGCTCGCTCCGGTAATCCCGACCGCCCAACGACGCGGACGTTCCCCCTGCCTTACCATGCGTGCACCAGCACAAGATCGATGAAAGTGAAAACGAACAACACCGTGCTAAGCACGCCGTTCATCGTAAAGAAGGCCGCGTTCAGCTTGCTCAAATCGTTCGGCTTCACGAGCTGATGCTCATAATAAAGCAGGACGGCCGCGATGATCGTGCCCGCCAGATACCACCAGCTGAGGTCCGTTAACGCGAGCAGTAAAATGAAGCCGGCTAGCGTGACGACGTGCATGACTCTTGCGGTCATGAGAGCCGTGGCGATGCCGAAGCGCGCAGGGTACGAATGCAAGCCTTCCTTGCGGTCGAAGTCGACGTCCTGGCAGGCGTAAATAATATCGAAGCCGGTCGACCAAAGCGCGACAGCTGCGAAGAGCACGACCGCCGGCCATGTAATCGTCCCGGTGACGGCAACCCAGCCGCCCAGCGGAGCGAGCCCGAGCGTAAGGCCCAGCACAAGGTGGCATGCCCACGTGAAACGCTTGGTGTACGAATAGATGACCGTCATAAAGACTGCGATCGGCATCAGCTTAAGCGCCAGCGGATTCAACTGAGAGGCCGCCCAAAACAGCAGAACGAAGGAAATGATGACGAAAAGCACCGCTTCGGAAGACTTCAGCAGCCCAGCCGGAATCGCTCTTCCGGCCGTCCGCGGATTGCGTGCGTCGATGGCTTTGTCGATGATGCGGTTCAGGCTCATGGCCGCCGTCCGCGCGCCGATCATCGCCAGCAGGATCCAGCCGCATTGCGCCCAGGAGGGCAGCTCGCGGTTGACGGTGACGGATCCCAGAATCGTACCGACGTAAGCGAACGGCAAAGCGAATATCGTATGTTCGAACTTAATCATTTCAAGAAAAATTTTCAACTTCCGAATCATGCCCGTTCATTCCCTTTCTTCCCCATATGCAGCGCCGCGACGCCGCCGGCCAGCGGATATGCGCGCACTTCCTGCAGGCCCGCTTCCCGGAACATCTCGGCAAGCCTCGGCAGGTCGGGAAAATCGGCCAGCGATTCGGGCAGCCAGCGATACTGGTCGTATTTGCGCGCCACGAGCTTGCCGAGCAGGGGCATCAGCTTCTTGAAATAAAAGTAGTAAATCGCTTTAAACGGCTGCCAGCCTGGCTTGGACATTTCCAGGCACACGACTTGACCGCCTGGCTTGACGACGCGATGCATCTCGGAAAGCACTTTGGCATAATCGGGCACGTTGCGCAGGCCGAAGCCGATCGTGACGTAATCGAAGGTGCCGTCCGCAAACGGAAGCTCCATGGCATTGCCCTGCACGAGCTCGATCTGCCTGTCCAATCCTTTTTGCTTGACCTTCTCCCGGCCGACGGCAAGCATGCCGGCGCTGAAATCGAGCCCCACGGTCCGGCCCGTGCCGCTTGCCTCTGCCAACGCGATGGTCCAATCGCAAGTGCCGCAGCAGAGGTCGAGCGACGTCTCTCCGCTTTTAACGTTCATCTTGCGCATAGTGAACTTCCGCCACGCCTTGTGGCGGCGGAAGCTGATGATGTCGTTCATCATATCGTACTTCGGCGCAATGCTCTCGAAGACGGAATGAACGTGATTCTGCTTGGACTTCGCATCCATTCTGGTCATCCCAACTCCTTGATAGCCGCGGCCGGCACCCACGTAGGTCCGTGAAGAAACGGCTCGATTAAACTTGCCAGCTCCGTCGCCAGCTTGTCTGACGGGATCTTGGGCAGCATGGCTTGAAGCTGTCCGGCAGACTGGCCAAGCAGCGCGACGAGCTTGTCCGCAACGCCGTACTTGTCCATCAGCTGTCGCAGCAGGCCGTGATCGTCAGCCCGCTCTTCAAGCGCTCGCCGGTCCTCGACGCTTCCTTCGCCCATCACGTGCCACACGCCCCAGCTCCCGCTCAGCTCATCCGGACGCTGAAGCCGGACCAGCTCTTGAAGCAGCAGTTCGCATCTTGAAAAACGTTCGACGAGCTCGGGCCACAGCTTGGCGTATATGCCGCTCATCAAATGCCCGAAAGACATGAAAAGGCCGCCCCGGATCGCTGAACCGTAGCTGACGTATTCTTCGGCGTTCATGCGCATCTGCTTCATTTTGCCGTATAAGGACATCTTGATCCGATTCACTTCGCATACGGCTTCGCTGAGCCGTTTGACCGTCTCGATCTGACCGGCCTGCGACAACAAATGATAAAAACGGCCGCTGAAATAGTCGCCCGCCAGCACCTTCATCTGTCTGGCCCGCATTTGCTTCGTTTGCGTTTTGGCGCCGCTCTCTTCGTTTTCGACCAGGTCGTGCGTATCGAGCCCCATCTGGACCAGGGACGTCGCGAGCGGATACAACTCCGCCTGTCCGCCCAGATCCTGCAGGTCCGCAAGCACGGCTTGAAGCAGACGGACGCGTCCTTCCGGGAACTCGGGCAGGTCCGTATGCCTAGTGATCATATCGTATTCTGTATATTTGCGGGCCAATTGCGCGATCGGTTTACGTGTCATGTTCAGCCTCCGGAGTTGCAAAACGCGGGTGTCGTCGCTTTTTTCAATTTATTAATTATAACATAACCGTTTGCGCGCCGCATGAGACGCGCCAACGTTCATTAAAATGCTAAATTTGCAAGCCAGGCCCGGCCGGCGGTCGTCCAGTTCAAATGAAAATCGGATGCAAGCGGCCCCTGCGACTGCATGGATTCATTAATGACGGGCCAATCCGAGGCCCTTAAATCGGCGGAAGCGAGCAGCACCCTGCCCTCCCCCTCCGGCACATAGATCCGAACAAGGAGCTGTCTCACGTTATTCACCCGCTCGAACGACGCCCTGGACAATTCGTAAATGTCCCCTAACAGCGATTCGCTCCCCTTTGCGCCCGGCGCGACAGCGAGATCGACGCCCAGGATGCCCGGTTCCCATCTGACGCGGCTCAAGTCATTTACAAGCGGCAAAGGATCGATCAGGTCAACGACGCCCTCGTCCACGAGCCGCTCGCTGCGAATCGGAACGAACAAGCTAACCTTGTCCGTTCGGGAATGCTCCGGCCGCGTCGGCTGGAGCAGACTGAGCAGCACAATGACGCATACGCCGGCTGCAAGCAACGCGATTCCGCTCCACAAGTGACGCATGGCTATCCCTCCCGTGACCGGCCTTCCGCTCCTTCCCATTGTATAAACAAAAAGGGCAGGCTATGCCTGCTCTCCGAGACATGCTTTTAGTTGTCCGTCTCGACAGTTCCGTACTTCGTCAGCACCGTAGCTTTGCCGCGGATCTTAATGGCGGACGTATGATCGGTGAATTGCGCGATCAGCACCTCGCCCTTGTCCAGCTTCTCCGTATGATGAAAACGGGTATCCTGTCCGCGCGTCAATCCAATCACGTTCACGCCGCTCTCTTTGGCTTTGATGACGATGTAATCCGCTTGAATCGGTAATTCCATATCGACTGCCTCCTTGTCGTATGCCTAGCGGCTGCCTGCAACGATTAACGCCCCTATCAATAAAAACGGCTCCCCGGGTCAAAGCCGCGGGAAGCAGTCATGTTCACGTATGTAATGGTCGGAACGGCGGGATTCGAACCCACGACCTCACCCACCCCAAGGGTGCGCGCTACCAGACTGTGCTACGTCCCGGAATAATAGCGAACGTCTGTGATTATATCACGCTCTATATTACGCGTGCAAGCCTATCGCATTCGAACTTTGAAAATTTTCGTAACCGTCGAGCTCGGGCAGCCGGCGGCGGTGTCGCGAGCCGCCGGCCATTAATCTTAAGCTTTGGAAGGCTTGAGATTCAGTTTGTAAGCAGGCGCTTCGGAGCCTTCCCGCAGGAAAGCGACCAGGTCCTTGTGATGGGCTCTGGATACCGGCGCACTGATGCCGCCTTCGAAAAACACGCGCCCGAGATCTCCGTCGTAACGCTGGATTTTTTCCGTCTGCACCAAATAGCCGCGTTCGACTTTTCGGAAGCCCTCGCCGGATAAATAGCGGTCGAACTCTTCAAGGGAGCTAAGATGGCTGAAGACGCCATAAGATGTCTGAAACTTGATAACTCCGTTCTCGATGAACTGGAACAGCACATCTTCGAGCGGAATCTCGATTACTTCAACCTCTTTGCCGCGGCGAATGGAAACCGGAATCAATTTGCTCATCTGCGGAGCTCCTTCGGCATTGTAGGTTTGTTCAGGAATACGTAGCAGCCCGTGAATGCGAACAAAGAAGCGACCGCTACGAGAAGGGAACCTACGACACTGTATGCGCGTTTTTTCATTTTTCTTCACCTCCTTCCTTAAATGGCAGCAGAAGCGTCTGAACGGCAAAAGTCAAAGCGAGCAGGTCGGATCGAATCCAAAGGTTGGAAGCGACGATCGCAAGCCCGATCGCCTTGAGAACGGGATAATGTCTCGGCTTGATCCAGGCGTATTTGTCGAAATTGGAAGGCGCGAAAATCGCGACCATGGCGAAAGCGAATAGGGTCAGTCCGAGCGACCACGCGCCTGCGAGAGTGATGTGAGGGATTAATGTCAATACGATCGTAGAACCGACGATGCAGCCGACGTTGGAGTGCAGGTGGTACCCCCCCGTCGCGAGGCGGAGAATCGCAAAGGAAACGATAACGGCCACCGTCGCCGCCGGCTCGCCCGTCACCGCGCCGAGCAGCATCGTGACCGCTGCGATGAGCACCGTATTGACGATGATCTTCAGCGCGTATTCGATGACGTCGGCAGAAGGCGCCTGAACGCCCGCCTCGGTCATCCTGAAGTTGAGGCCTTCCGAGTATTTACGCAGCATCCTCATTGTCCTTCCTTAGCGCGATATATAGAAACGGAGGCAATGTCAAAAGGAATACGAGACTCGCATATACGACATAATCTTCGAATTCGTTTCTGAATACGTAAGCCAGCACCATAAACGCCACGATTGCAGAAATGATGACGGCAATCAATGTCGCATTCGTTCCTTTGAACTCCAAATCGTGTCTCCTCGAGGTCGGCACGAAATCGAATCCCCAGTTAAACCGCTTGATGATGCGCGCAACGATGAACATGAATATAAAAGTAAGCAGCTGCGCCGACACGCTGATCGCTTCGTCGTCCTTGATCGTCTCGACTGAAATCGAGTTGTACTGGCCAAGCGCCAGAATCGTGAGACCCTGCACGACGATGAGCAAAGACAGTCCCGCAAAATTCATGATGATCGAATAAAAAATCGGGACTCGAAACAAAATCCACAAAATGATGACATAAAGAAAAAATTGTATATAAGTCGAAAGGTTTACGGTCTCCGGATTCAATCTCGTAAAATAGGAAACCTGGCTCATCATGAACGCAACGATCGATACGGTGATGAAGGCCCTCCTGTTGAGTCGGAATCGGAAAAGGGAAAACATGACCAGAAAGACGCCAAAGCATTCGATGGCGGCTCCTACAATGAATGGTACATAATGCATTGGCTTTGAGCCCCTTTTATCTAAAATACTATAAAACGATAAAATCATCCACTGCTGGAAGATATTATTTCTCAAAATACATCCGAATACCTATTCTGATAAAATACTAACATTCGTGTCGATGCGTGTAAATCGCTTTATCGCAAATATGAGTCCGATTCGCGAGCTTCGGGAGCGAATAGAAAAAGCCATCTTCGCCTGTCAAAACAGGCAAAGATGGCTTCCCTTGCGCAGCGTACGCGGCTTGAGATATGTATGCTCGCGCCAACGCTTAGGTCTTATTATTTAATTCCGTCCTTGAGCGCCTTCCCCGGCTTGAACGCGGGGATCTTGCCTGCCGGAATCTCGATCTCGTCGCCGGTCTGCGGGTTCCGGCCTTTGCGGGCGGAGCGTTCGCGGACTTCGAAATTGCCGAAGCCTACGAGCTGTACCTTATCGCCGGATTGGAGCGCCTCGGAGATGACGTCGAAAACGGCGTCTACCGCGGAAGTCGCGTCCTTCTTGGAAAGGTCGGCAAGCTCGGAAACCTTCGCGATCAGTTCGGTCTTGTTCAATGCATTCACCTCCCATACGGACAACTGGCGTAGTATCTGTTTATCCGTTTCAACGAAAATTATACACATGAAAACGGCGGCGCCGCAAGCGGCAAGCCTTACAAACCCTTTATTTACGCCCTGCGGCGGCTCAAATGGACGAAAGTGACGGTGAGCGCGAGAACGAGAACGGCCCCTTTGATAATATCCGTCGTGTAATATTGAACGTGCAGCATCGTCAGACCGTTGATCAGAATGCCCGTCAGAACGGCCCCTACGAAAGTCCCGATAATGTTCGGACGGCCCGCTCCGAACACGGAGTAGCCGACGAATACGGCCGCGACGGCATCCATGAGCATCGGCGCGCCGGCGTCGATCTGGCCGGATCCGACGCGCGCGGTATACAGAATGCCGCCGATGGCTGCCAAAACGCCGGATGCGACGTACGCCCAGGCGCGAACGCGGCGCACTCTGACGCCAGACAGCCTTGCGGCCTCTTCATTGCCGCCGGTCATCGTCGTCTGACGGCCGAAGCGCGTATACCGGAGAAATACATGCGCCCCGATGACCGCGAGAATCATCAGTATGACCGGGAAGGGAACGCCGAACAGCTTGCCTTGTCCGATCCAAAGAAAGTCGGGATTCATGACGCCCGGCGCCTTGGTGCCGTCCTGGAACTGCATGTTGTTGTATATCGAATATCCCTTCGTGTAAGTCTTGTGAATGCCGCTCACGATGTACATAACCGCCAAGGTGGCCAGCAGGTCCGGAATCCGGACTTTGACGATGAGAAAGGCATTAAGAAGGCCTACGGCGGCTCCTATGAGCAGCGGCACGATCAGCACGACCGCCAGCGGCAGCTCGTACCAGATCATCATCGTGGCCGTCGCGACCGTGGTCAGCGACACCGTCGAGCCGACGGACAAGTCGAAGCCGTCTACTGTTAGCGAGATCGTCACGCCGATCGCCACGAAGGTCAAAATCGAAATCGAACGCAAAATGTCCACGAGATTCGAATACGTAAAAAAGTATTCGTTGCGCAGCGAAAAAAACAGGATGACGAGCCCGATAAAAATAAGCGCGCCGTATTTGTAAGAAAATTGCAACAGCCGGTTATTCACGCCAGATCCTCCTTGCCTGCGCTCGCATAATAAAGAAGCTCTTCCATGGTGACGTCGCCCCGGGCGAACGCTTTGACGATCGCGCCGTCGCACATCACGAGGATGCGGTCCGCGAGCCCCAGCGCCTCGGCGAATTCGCAGGTCAGATACAGGACGCCTTTGCCCGCCGCCGCCAGCTCGCCGATGATGCGGAAGATATCCCGCTTGGCGCCGACGTCCACGCCTTTGGTCGGCTCGTCGAACATAAACACCTCGGCGTCGGTCTCCATCCATTTGCCGATGGCGACCTTCTGCTGATTCCCGCCGCTTAAATAGCCGACAAGCTGGTTAGCCGAAGCCGTGCGGATGCCCAGCTGTCCGATCGTTGCTTCCGCATGCTTGCGCTCGGATAACCTGGAGAGGAAGCCGAGCGCGCCGCTAAGCTGCTTCAAGATCGGCAGGCTCAGGTTGTGAAGAACCGACGAGCCGACAAGGATGCCTTCCTTGCGGCGCTCCTCCGGCACAAGGGCGATGCCCGCGCGCACGGCGTCCGCAGGAGAGGCGAGCTTTGCCGTCTTGCCGGCGATTTTAACCTGTCCCCGATCGGCGGGGTCCGCTCCGAACAGCAGCCGCGACAGCTCCGTCTTGCCCGCGCCGACAAGCCCGACGACCGCGACGATCTCGCCTCGCCGAACCCTCAGGCTCACGCCCCGGACGCGGTGTCCGGCGGCGACGTCCTCGACCTCGAACAGCGTCTCTCCGATCGGTACGTTCGCCTTGGGGTATTCTTCCTCGAAGCTGCGGCCGAGCATGGCGCGCACAATATCGCCCGCAGCGACCTTGGAAGCCGGCTCCGACAACACGACGTTCCCGTCGCGCATGACGGTGATCCGGTCGCTGACCTGCGTAACCTCGTGCAGCCTGTGCGAGATGAACACGATGCCGATGCCTTGCTTTTTAAGCCCGTCCATAATGGCGAAGAGACGGTCCGCTTCCTCGAGACTGAGCGGGGCCGTAGGCTCGTCGAGAATAACGAACTTCGCTTCCTGCACGAGAAGCCTGGCGATCAGCACGATCTGCTTTTCCGCAAGCGTAAGCTCGTCCGCCCTGCGCTTGACCGGGATGCGCGATCCGATCCGGGCGAGCACCGCCTCCGCTTCCCGGCTGATGGCGGACCAGTTCATCCACATCGGGCCTTTGCCCGTGGCGATCCGGTCGAGCATCATATTCTCCGCTACGGTGAGATGGGGCACGAGCGACGTATCGACTTCCTGGTAGACGCAGTGAATGCCTTCCGCCTTGGCGTCGGCCGGCGACGCGATCGACAGCTTCCGTTCTCCGATCCCGATCGTGCCGCCATCCGCGGCGTAAGCGCCGGACAATATTTTCATCAGTGTGCTTTTCCCTGCGCCGTTCGCGCCCAGCAGGGCGTGCACTTCCCCCGGACGCAGCGTGAAGTCCACGCCGCCCAGCGCGCTCACGCCTGCAAACGACTTCGATATGTTGCTCATCGCGAGCTCTCCGAAGACGCCCATATCCGCAACCTCCTTTCGCAATTCCTTCCGATCGCAATACAGGACGGCGCGGTCAGAATCCCGCGCCGTCCTCGTCCCTACCCTATTTTACTTGGCGCCGACGGATTGCTCAAGCGCCTTGAGGTAATCCGTGTTGCCCGTATCGCTCGCGCCCCATCCGTCCACGTATTGGGACAGATCGGCGGTCGTTACTTTCTTGTCTGTCGGCAGCGCGTCGCGGCTCACGTATACGGAGTCGAGTTGAACGGTCGGAGGCGTCTCGTCGCCGTGCAACTTTTGGTACAGGTAACGGACTTGAACTTGACCGATCGAAGCCGGATCGACGGCCGCGGAAGCAACCCATGGGCTCGTCGGATCCTGAATCAGCGCAAGGTCTTCGTCGCTCAGGTCGATGCCATAGATCTTGATCTCGTCGCGTCCTGCTTGTTTGACCGCGTTGGCCGCGCCCTTGGCGAATTCGTCCCAAGCCGCCCAGATGGCCGTGATGCTGCCTTTTTCCGGATATTGCTTCAAAATAGCTTCGGTCCTCGTTTGCGCGTCGAGCTGAGCGCCGTCAGCGGTGCCAAATGCGGCAAGTTCCTTGATGTCCGGGTTGGCGTCCAAAAATGCCTTGTAAGCAATCTGGCGGGACTCCATCGGCGGGAAGCCTGCGACCCAGATTTTAACGATGGTGCCTTTGCCGCCCGAATCCTTGGAAAGCGCTTCGAGCGTTTGCTCGGCCATCTTCTGGTCGTTCTGCGCGATGCTTGTGACGCCGGCGTTGGTCAGACCGGAGTCGAACGCCACGACCGGGATACCGGCCGCAATCGCCTTGTCAACGCCGCCGGTCAGCGCGCCTGCGTCGCCGTGGTCGATCAGGATGCCGTCGTACTTCTGGGTGACGGCTGCGTCAAGGTTCGTCGCCATGACGTCGAGCTTGTTGTCGGAAGGAATGACGGTAAGTTGGCCGCCGAACTTTTCGACTTGCTTCTTGACGCCGTCGACGTACTGGGCAGAAAACGTACCTGTGTTCAATCGCATGATGAGCGCGATCTTCTTGCCTTTAAGCGCGTCTGAGTCCCCTCCGGCGTCGGATGCGGATGGCGATGCCGATTCGGAAGCCGAAGCGGACGGCGATGCCGGTTCCGAGCTCCCGGTAGCGGCGTTGTTATTTTTGCTGCCGCACGCGGACAGGAGCAGGACAAGCGCCATGGCGAGCGCGAGCCAGGTCCCAAAGCGATAGTTCTTTTTCACTAGAAAAGCCTCCCTAATCTACTAAATCATTTTGTAAAATTAATATAATTCAATATTCCCAAGTATGTCAATTGGTTTTTGTGATTATAGTCTTGCATAAATCATACAAGAATTCATTTTAGGCGAACGATGTCGAATTAACAAGAATAAAATATGAATTAACGGTAAGATCAACCGTCAGGCGCTCTCCCGGTTGCCGCTATAAATAAAAAAATAGATCAACCAGAAATCTCTGGTTGACCTAATATTACGAAACCGCCTGAGGCAGATCATCCTGGCGGCCCTTTTTTGTTTGGCGAATATCCGAAATTGGCGTCGCGGGGAAAACGGTCGATGTTTTGTTTGGCTAATATCCGAAACTGGCGTCGCGCGGAACACGGTCGTTATCTCATCCGAAAACCGTTCCCATTGGCCCCCGTATTGTCGCAAGCGTCTTTCTTTCGCAGAAATGCCTGCAAATACACATCTTTTAAAGCTGATGTCGCTCCGATAAAACAGGATAGATGCAAAAACGCAGTTAATTCCCTTCACCAGTCCGATTTTCGGCTTGCGTTTTGTATTTACCTGTATATTCTCCTAGGCCCCCTAATCAAATTGGAGTCCCTCCCTACAATGTTTTAAACTAGGGATAAGGGAGATGAGCGGGATGGGAAAAAGGTTAAAGGAAGAAACACGGCTTAGAATTGTTAAGGAAG
>NZ_JBHRYU010000060.1:0-28963 GCF_042649185.1 Cohnella sp. GCM10012308 | reverse complement strand
CGAGTACTAATCGGTCGAGGGCTTATCCTACTGTTCCGATCTAGGAACAAACGGCAAGCCGCACAGGCAAGAGAATTTCTAGCGCAGATTCGTTTCGCATCCGGTTTTCAGGGCGCAAGCTCTGTAAGCTGCAAAGCTGTATGGCATAAGCCACACAGTAGGCTACGCCTTGCTAGGCTACACCGTTGCGCGCTTTGCTGCGCAATAGGTCTGGTGGTAATGGCGGAGGGGTCCCACGCGTACCCATCTCGAACACGACCGTTAAGCCCTCCAGCGCCAATGGTACTTGGACCGCAGGGTCCTGGGAGAGTAGGACGTCGCCAGGCCGAGCAGCACAATTTAATAATATTCCCTGATAGCTCAGTTGGTAGAGCACTCGACTGTTAATCGAGTTGTCACAGGTTCGAGTCCTGTTCGGGGAGCCATCATGGAGAGATGTCCGAGTTTGGTCGAAGGAGCACGATTGGAAATCGTGTAGGCGTCACAAGCGTCTCGAGGGTTCGAATCCCTCTCTCTCCGCCAGTTATTTACCTAAGAATTAGGCCCGTTGGTCAAGCGGTTAAGACACCTCCCTTTCACGGAGGTAACGGGGGTTCGATTCCCCCACGGGTCACCATCTTTACAAAGCCTGAATCAAAAAAAGTTTTAGAAAAGGCTTGCATTACTAAGGCGATATCGGTTATGATATGAAACGTCGCCAAAATAGTAAGACTTACTAACGACGCGGGGTGGAGCAGCCCGGTAGCTCGTCGGGCTCATAACCCGAAGGCCGCAGGTTCAAATCCTGCCCCCGCAACCAACTTTATCCCGGAGTTTATCCGAGATCCCACATGGAGCTGTGGTGTAGAGGCCTAACATGCCTGCCTGTCACGCAGGAGACCGCGGGTTCGAATCCCGTCAGCTCCGCCATTTTCTTTCTAAGACAGATTGCAAAATGGCTCGGTAGCTCAGTTGGTAGAGCAGAGGACTGAAAATCCTCGTGTCGGCGGTTCGATTCCGTCCCGAGCCACCATCTGAGTAGTACCTTAATGGATATGCCGTTGTAGCTCAATTGGTAGAGCAACTGACTTGTAATCAGTAGGTTGGGGGTTCAAGTCCTCTCGACGGCACCATTTGTTTTACAGTCTTGGAGGATTAGCGAAGTGGCCAAACGCGGCAGACTGTAAATCTGTTCCTTCGGGTTCGGTGGTTCAAATCCATCATCCTCCACCAGTTTTACCTTAACATTATAGGGGCATAGTTTAAAGGTAGAACAGCGGTCTCCAAAACCGTTAGTGTGGGTTCAATTCCTGCTGCCCCTGCCAATAAAGGCTTTGTGATTATGGCGACCGTGGCGAAGTGGTTAACGCATCGGTTTGTGGATCCGACACTCGGGGGTTCAATTCCCCTCGGTCGCCCCATTTTTACCTCGTTGGGGATTAGCCAAGCGGTAAGGCAACGGACTTTGACTCCGTCATTCCTAGGTTCGATCCCTAGATCCCCAGCCATTTGCGGAAATAGCTCAGTGGTAGAGCATCTCGTTGCCAACGAGAAGGTCGCGGGTTCGAATCCCGTTTTCCGCTCCATCTAAGTTCTTGGCGCCATAGCCAAGTGGTAAGGCAGAGCTCTGCAAAAGCTCTACCCCCAGTTCGAGTCTGGGTGGCGCCTCCAACTTCATATTCGCGCCCTTAGCTCAGCTGGATAGAGCGTTAGACTACGAATCTAAAGGCCAGGAGTTCGAATCTCTTAGGGCGCGCCATTTTTTTGTTTGAAGCTAAAATTTAATATGCCGGTGTGGCGGAATGGCAGACGCGGCGGACTCAAAATCCGCTTCTCGAGAGGGAGTGGGGGTTCGAGTCCCTTCACCGGCACCATAACTACGAAATCAAGAAATTTTATAATTTCTTGTTTTTTTATTTTTATAGGGTATGCTGGATTTGACAGGCGATCGCAAGAAGGATCGTCTGTTTTTTAATAGAAGGGGTGCGGCGATTTGTTGCACCTGGATGTAAGTAGTATAATAAAAGAATTCAACATAACCGCTCGACGTTATCGGATTTCAAACTCGGGAGGTTAAATATGTCGCATAAGCTTGATGTTCTCAATAGAAACAATGTGATCATAAAAGGAAAAGGCGACAAGGTGATGCTCTTCGCACACGGATTCGGTTGCGATCAGAACATGTGGAGATTTGTCGCACCGGCCTTTGAGGAACAATGGAAGATCGTTCTGTTTGACTTCGTGGGCGCTGGAGAATCGGATAAGAATGCATACGATCCGGTCCGTTACAGCGAACTGTCTGGATACGCAGCGGACGTATTAGAAATATGCGAAGCACTGGAGCTTCAAAATGCAGTCTTTGTCGGACATTCGGTTGCTGCATTAATCGGCATCCTTGCTTCGGTGCAATCCCCCGGACTGTTCGAACACCTTGTTTTAATCGGACCGTCTCCCCGATATATTAACGATCTGCCGGATTATATCGGCGGCTTTGAACGCGAGGATATCGAAGGGCTGCTGGGACTCATGGCATCCAACTACAAGCAGTGGTCGGGCTACCTGGCTCCGATGATTATGGGCAATTCCGATCGTCCTGCTCTCGCAAGAGAGCTGGAGGACAGCTTCTGCAAGGTGGATCCGACAATTGCGGGTATATTCGCCAGGGCGACCTTCTTGTCGGACCACAGGGACGTGCTGCCGAAGGTGGAGACCCCTACGCTTATCATGCAGTGCATGGAAGACATGATTGCCCCGTTGGAAGTGGGCGCCTATATGCATCAGCAAATCCGCGACAGTTCCTTTCGAATGATGGAGGCAACCGGCCATTGCCCTCACGTTAGTCATCCGGACGAGACCGTAGCGCTTATATCCGATTATCTCCAAGAAGCGTATGCGGAGACAGACAAGGTAGCGGAGGCTTGAGCGTCCTGGTGCCGACCGAAGGGGACAAGGCCGTCCCGCCGGTAGGTCGACTTTTGCTCACTCAGGAAGATCTCATTTTAGAAGCCGACGCGGAGTTTTGCAGATTGTTCGGCTTTATGCCGCATGCGCTGGCAGGCGTCCGGTTCGAATCGATCTTGACGAGAGCAAGCCAGATCTTGTACCAGCTTCATTTCAGTCCGAGTCTTCGTCTTAACGGCAAGACCGAGCGGGTTCGATTTGCTTTAAAGTCGGGCAGGGCTGAAGCAGTACAAATCGTCGTCTCGGCAAGCGTAACGTTAATAGAGGAAGCGGTGCATTATGAATTTCTCGTTTCACCGGACCGTTAGGCATCATTATGCGACCTCAATAAATATGATGTAAAAAAGACAGCTTAGGCTGTCTTTTTTTCATAAATCCAAGATTGAGAGAGGGATTCAGGTTAGGCGAAGGAGCATCCATTTATGGGAGGCTGGGGACTTAGCGTGAATACGGAGCATTTTGCGAAGCTGGGACAGCCTCTATCTCTGCCGTGTGGGAAGGTTTGTTGCCGAAAACGACGCGGTCGTGCAAATGGCTGCGAGCAGATGCTGGCCGGATGCGAAAACCTTTTTGCTCATCGTTCGCCCGATCGAGACCGCTTTCGTACAGACTTATCGATGCAGGTTTGACGGAGACACGCTAACGACAGGCACCATCATATAAGTTTAACGCTTGTTAAGTTAGTCACAGCGCAGCTGCGCCCCCCTGCCTATAATGAAGCAAAGAAGCCGGCCGAGGCTGACAGGCGTCGTCCGGCAGCAGCTTAGGGGGCGTTAGCATGGATTATGTGAAGCCGGGACAGATGTTGGAGAGCCTGATTGCAATGGGGGAAACGAAGTCCAAGCTGTCCGTATCGCAGAAGCTCGTGCGAAGTGGATTGGCGGGCGCGATACTCGGATGCGCAACGACCTTGGCCTATACCGCTTCCGTGCAGACGAAAATGCCGATCGCAGGCGCCGTTCTGTTTCCCATCGGCTTCGTGCTCATTCTGCTGTTGGGCTTAGAACTTGTGACTGGCAGCTTCGCGGCTCTGCCGCTGGCCGCGCTCAAGAGAAGGATCAGCGTGGGCAAGATGGTCTCGAGCTTCGCATGGGCGCTCGCAGGACACCTGATCGGTGCGGGACTGTACGCGGCGTTATATACGATGACCATCACGAAGATGGGCCATGATATGAGCAATCCGCTCGTGCAAGCGATCATTTCGGCGGCGGTAGGCAAGACGAGCGCATATATTCATATCGGCGCGGACGGCTGGATGCTGGCGATCGTAAAGGCCGTTCTTTGCAACTGGCTGGTTGCGCTCGGCGTTATCATGAGCTTGTCCTCGACATCGACGATCGGCAAGATTACGGCGATGTGGATGCCGGTGCTGCTGTTTTTCGGACAAGGCTTCGAGCACTTAATCGTGAATATGTTCCTGTTACCAGCCGGTCTCATGCTCGGCGCGAACTACTCGGTTGCGGACATGCTCTTGTGGAACTGGATTCCGGTCCTGCTGGGCAACTTCGCCGGCGGAGCGATAGGTACGGGACTGCTGTTTTATCTGGCTCATCGGGAGAGAACGCCGTAGGCCGTAAAGCAAGAGGCTTAGCGCGAAAAACGGACAATCATGCGAGGCAGGCATCGCATAATCGCATAATCGCATAATGAACAAGAATAAGGGCCGGAATCGATATTCCGGCCCGATTATATTCGACCCACATTCGGACTGTGCTGTCTGCGCCACTGAATGGAATCTGCACGCGACATTCCGATCGCAAGGCGGTTTTCAGTATCCCTTTGGGGTATCGATGCAGCGAACCGCCATGTTTTAAGTATGCACATGGGGAGGCACTTTTTTACCCTTGTCGTCTCGTTTGGGCGAGCGCCAGTTTTTGACTTTGTTCCAGGCGTTCGTGATGGAGTGGGTGTACTTTTTGCACTCGGGCTTGCTCTTGCCTTCCCGGTCGAATGCAAGCGTCGCGTTAACTTCGCCGCCGAGTACGACGATGATGCTGCTGATGTAAAGCCAGGTGAGCAGCACGATCACGCCGCCCAAGCTGCCGTACGTTTTCGTATAGTTGCCGAAGTTGCTGACGTAAAAAGCGAACAGTCCCGACGCGACGATCCAGCCGATCGTTGCCACGAGGGCGCCCGGCAGAACCTCCTTGAATTTCAAATGCCGGTTGGGCACGTACTTGTACATGGCCGTGAACACGAGCGCGATGATCGCGATCGGGATGACGAACTGCGCCACGGACCATACTTCGTCAAAGAAATCGGGAAGCGCGAACGTCTTGAAAATCCACTCGCCGAGCCAACGGCCGAATACGAGCAAGGCCAGGCTGCTGAAAATAACGAGCGTGAGGACAAGCGTCACGATAAGCGACAGGCCCTTAACCTTCCAGAACGGGCGGGTCTCCGGCTCGTCATAGGCTTTGTTCAGCGCCCGGATGATGGCATTAATGCCGCTCGAGGCCGACCATAGCGAACCGATGATCCCGAAAGACAGCAATGCGCCGCTGCGATTGTCTTGTATGTTTTTGATCCAATCTACAAGCACCTGGCTGTTCGACTGCGGCAGCACCTTATTCAGGGCGTCCAGCAGATCCCAGGTCGTGAACGGCGTGAACCCGATCAAGGCGATAAGAAAGATCATGAAAGGAAATATCGCCAGGATTAAGTAATAGGTCAACTGAGCGCCCATCGCGGGCACTTCGTCGTCCTGAAAGCGGCAGTACAAGTTTTCGGCAAAACGCAGCGACTTTTTTTTCGTTTTTTTGTCCATCTTCCTTTCCTCCTTGCCTGGGTGAGGGATCGACCGCCGCACCATACGACGGTCGAACGCAATTCACAGCCTCAGGACGATCAGGATTGCTGCGCCAGCCTTACGAGCATATGCGCAAGCTTGTGCCGTTCGTCCTGTTCGCCGACCTTCCACAATTCCTTCAGCAGATTCTCCTCGGCGTTGCGGGGATCCTCGTGCGCGGCCAGATAATCCGCAACCTTCTCGGCGACCTGCGCGAGCTGCTCCTCGGAGAGGCCGAGCGACTCGCCAAGCGCGATGCGCCTGTTCAGATAACTCTTGAACGATTCGAAGTTGCTCAGGATCTCGTCCTTTTTCGGAGCGTCGATTCTCGAGATGGTATCGCCCACCTTGGACGTATCGATTTGCTCTTCCTTATCGATGATATGCTGGGATTCGCTCATTTTGAATTCCTCCTTTGAAAGTTAATGTCATTGTGCGCTATCCGTCGGACATTCTATCCGTACCGCCGGCCGTTAGGCCATCGGTAGGGCCAGCCCGGGACTACTTCCTATTGTCCATCTTGACCGCCGGTGAAACGGAAGTACAATGGGGAAATGGGAAAGGGGCGAGGAACGGATGCGCTTAGAGGACGGCGAATGGCTGGAGCGGCACAGCCGGTTGCTCATGGACAGCTACCTGAAATTAACAGGAAAAACGTTGATCGAAACCGAGAAGGAATCGCTTGCGTCAGTTCGATTGCACGAAGCGCCGTTTGCTTTGTTGTCCCACGGAACGGAGGCGGATCCGGTGCTGAACTATGGCAATCGGACTGCGCTGATGCTATGGGAAATGACCTGGCAGTCGTTTACCGCGATGCCTTCCAGGCTGACAGCCGAACCGCTGGAGCAAAGCGTCAGGGAAGCCTTTATGGACAATGTCAGGATAAAGGGGTACTCCGACGGTTACGAGGGCGTCAGAATCTCGGGGAGCGGCAAAAGGTTTCGGATCGAGCAAGCCGTTGTCTGGAATCTCATTGACGATAAGGGTGCGTACCGGGGGCAGGCGGCGATGTTTCCCAGCTGGACCTGGCTATAAAAAAGGCTCTGCCCCGAATGAAGGGGCGGAGCCTCTATCAATAGTAGTGAAAAACCTCAGAGGGCGCTGCCCCCGAACAAAAACCGCTTTTCCCAAGTCGTGCCGTCGATCGTGTCCGTACGAACGCCGCCGCTGTCCTTGGAGTAAGTTTGAAGCATTTTGCCGTCTCCCAGGTATAACGCGACATGCGTAATTTCGGCGTTAGACTTGACCGAATCGCCGTATGCGGAAGCGGACGTGCCGCGATAGGACATGAAGAACATCAAATCTCCCCGCTTCAGCTCGCGCCAATCGCTCGCGACGGCCCCTTTTTTCTTGACGTAATCTCCCTGGCTGCGCGAGTCGGAAGGCAGCTCGATCCCCGCCCCGCGGGAATAGATCCATTTAACGAAGTCCGAGCAATCGAACGTCGCATCGGTACTCCGATCCGAACCGTATTCGTAAGGCGTTCCTATATAACGCATGCCTTCTGCAATTATCTTTTCAACGTCGGATGAGAAAGCGGTTGTACCGTCTACCGATTCATCGGGGGCAGGGCTCGTGCCTTCAAAGGTCCAAGCGGAGCCGATGTCCGTCGCGTCGGCGGCGGAAGCGTAAGCTGCCGGCAGAGCCGTCCATATCGCCGAAGCCGCCAACAGGCTGGCCGTGACGATCGTCAAGCGTTTGCGTAACATCCAAACACCTCCCGTTTATGGTATAGATAACGCTAACATAGACGGAAGGCGAAAGGTACCCGCAAATGTTGGCACCTTAAGACCGTGCCGGCCCCCGACTGCAGTCTAGGGCCAATTCCGTGCGCGGGTCCGTTATCCGAAGGCGTCCGAGCGTTTACAATGAATTTGTGAGGTAAAGCAAACAGGAAACGACGCAAAGGGGTGAGACGAGTTGAAAAAGAACAGTGGTTGGGCAGTGGTACTGATCGCGTTGGGCGTGCTTCTTCTCTTCGGTAAGCTGGGTCACTTGGTCGGATGGATCATCGGTCTTCTCATTCCGATCGCGATCATCGGTCTTGGCGTGATGGCATGGCGCAACGGTTACAGACTGATCGGCATCGTAATCGGCATTATCGGCGGCTTCATGCTGCTGGGCAAGCTGTCGGTCGTGATCTTCTGGGTCGCGGCGATCGGGCTGATCGTGCTGGGAATATCGATGCTGAACGGCAAATCGGGTCGTACCCGCAGATGGTAAGCAAAGGAGGTTATCCATAACAATGAGCGTAGTCAAACGAGTGCGGGACATAACGGTCGCAACGCTGAACGAGAGGCTGGACAACGCGGAGGACCCCGTGAAGCTCATCGATCAGTTCCTCTGGTCGACGCATCAAGAGATCTGCCAGTGCGAGGTGCTGCAGCGGCAATACGCCGCCCATACCGACCAGATGCACAAGCAGTTAAAGGACGCGCAGCTATGGGCGCAGCGCCGCGAGGAACAAGCGCTGACCGCGCTGAAGGCAGGCGAGGAGAACGCCGCGAAGCTGGCGCTCGCCGACAAGGTCGCCCATGAAGAACGGGCGGAGCGCTATCAAGGCTTGTACGAGCAGAGCCGCGGCGAGCTGCTGGAGCTGGAGCAGCTGCTGCAGGAGCTGCGGGACGAATACCGCAGCGTGTACGACCGCAGGCAGTTCTACATCGCCCGGATGGAGTCGTTGAAGCTGCAGCAGAGGCTGAACGCCCGATTCGCGCCCGGTAGCGCCGATCCTTCGCAAATGCTGCGCAAGGTGGACGACCGGCTGACGGATATGGAGCTGGAGACCAAGAGCCTCAGAGATTTGCGGCGCATGGGCCAGGAACTCGTCTACCAGGCCGGCACGGTGGTCTCGCAAGCCGTGGACCGCGAGCTGCAAAATCTGAAGCGCAAGCTGGAACAAGGAGGGTAAACGATGCGCAAGCTGTATAGATCGACCCGCGACCGCAAGCTGTTCGGCGTGTGCGCGGGACTCGCCGACTACCTCGGCGTCGACGCGACGCTGCTGCGAATCCTGCTCGTCATCGTGACCGTCTTCTCCGGTGGCACCGTGCTGTTCGTCTACATCATCGCCGGGTTCATCATTCCCCGCGATTCGGACTTCGGCGGCGGCAGCGCCTTCGGCGGTCCGCATGGCGGCCATGGCGGCTGGGCGCCCCCGCCTCAAAACGGCGGCTGGACGCCTCCGCAACAACGTCCGCCGGCTCCGCCCGCTTCTTCCTGGAACTCCGGCGCCGCTTGGCCCGGTCCAGGTCCTGCCGCACCGGCAGCCAGGCCCGCTCCCCAGACGGCCGCTCCGTCCTCGCAAGCGTCATCGACGCTGGACGCGATGATGGAGGATATCGAGAAGAAGGCGCTCAAGAAGGAAATCGAAGAACTGAAGGCCCGCATCACCAAATTTGAACAACAATCGAAGGGAGAATAATACAATGGGCGTATTTCAAAGAATGAAGGACATGACGAAGGCATCGGTGCACGAGCTGCTGGACAAACTGGAAGACCCGGTTGTAATGCTCAACCAGTATATTCGCGACATGGAAGTGGAAATTCGCGACGCCGAAGTAACGGTAGCGCGTCAGATGGCGGCAGAGCGCCGGCTGAAGCAGCGTCTCGACGAGGCGGTCCGTATCTCCACCGAGCGCATCGGTCAAGCCGAGCAAGCGCTGCTGTCCGGCAACGAAGGCATCGCCCGCAAGCTGCTCGAGGAGAAGGTTTACTATGAAGGTCAGGCTGGCAGCCTGCAAGAACTGCATAGCCAAGCGAGTGCGCAGGTCGCCGAGCTGACCGGCCAGCTGCACGAGATGAAGGAAGAGTTCTACAAGCTGCGCAACAAGCGCAACGAGCTCGCCGCCCGCGCTCAAATGGCCAAGGCGCGCAAGCAGCTGGCGCAATCGAGCCAGACGCACACGATCGAGAGCGGCAACGCTTCCCGCGGCTTCTACCGCATGGAGGAGAAAATCCTGCAGTTGGAAGCCGAAGCCGATGTCGCCCGCCTGCCCGGCGCCCCGTTCGGCGGCGTATCCGTCGCTCCGTCCTCCGTCGATCCCGCCAAGGCGATGAAGGTCGATCAAGAGCTGGCCGCGCTGAAGAGCCGCATCGCGCCTCCGTCCGCATCGGACGAATAAGGAACGTCGACAGGCGGCATTCACGCCGCAGAAAACATGTGGTATGCTAGCAAAGATGCTCGCCGAAGGCCATAACGGACGAACCCGTCCGTTATGGCTTTATCCGCGATAATAAGGCACTTGGCCGCAGCGCAGACGATCCTACGGAGAGGAGGCGGCCGGTATGAAAAACCTGAACTTGTCCAAAAAGTCGCTGGTGCTCATCGCCGCCGGACTCTATCTGGCCGTCGGCGCCATCGCGGGCTTCGCGACAGTCAACGCGGCCATCCTGCTATGGCTCGGCATCGAGCGCTACAGGCAGGATCGCAGCCGGTTGTCGGTCGTTGTCATCGCCGTCAGCGCGATCGTGCTGGTCGTCAACCAGATCGGTCTCGTGCTCGCGATCGGATTGATCCTCGCGGCGATCTATTATTTGCGCGTCAGGCCCTCCCAGGGCGCCGGGTATGTCAGCAGGCCAAGGCTCATTCTGAGCATGAGGCAGGATCGGCCAGGCTGGGTGCTCCGTTCGATGGGCAGCTGGCATCTGTACGGCGAGGTCAGGCTGGACCTGAGCGGCGTCGTGCAGGAGGACAACGAGACGAACGTCGTCTTGCAGGGCATCGTCGGCGATATCGAGATCGTCGTTCCCGAGGACTACGGGGTGCTAGTCGAGGCCAACGTGCTGCTCGGCCAGGTGACGGTCGACGGGCAAGGCGACGGCGGCATGATGAGGCGCATGTCGTGGAGCACCCCAGGCTTCGCGCGTCAGGATCAGCAGATCAAACTGCAATTCAATTACATTGTCGGCAACATTCGTATCCGGCCGATCTGAGGAGGAGCGCATAATGGTCTGGCGTCAAATCGGCGAAGCTGTTCTGTTCTCCCTCGGGATCGGCTTCGTTGTCATTTACTTGCTGGAAAGCCAGGGACTCGCGGCTCCGTTCGAGTCGTGGTCGAACGTCATTACCTTCGGCCTTACCGCAGTCGGCGTCCTCATCGTAGCGGGCGTCGGCTTCGGTCTGTTCAGGAGCCTGCCGACGCGCAGCCGCATCGAGCAGATGCGCCATACGCTGCTGCTGATGGAGCGGGGCAGCCCGGTGCAGCCGCAGCCGAACATGGGCAAGGACGAGATCGGGCTGCTCGCCGAACAGCTCGTTCGCTTCAGCCGCAAGTGGGAGGAGCAGGTCGCCTCGCTGCAGCGCTTGTCGACCAACAATACGGAGCTTGCGGCCAAGGCGCGCATGAGCGCCGTCGTCGAAGAGCGGCAACGGCTCGCGCGCGAGCTGCACGATGCGGTCAGCCAGCAGCTGTTCGCGATCTCGATGACGGCCACGGCCGTCGGACGGACGCTTGACCAGGACTTCGAGCGGGCACGGCGGCAGATCACGCTCATCGAAGAGATGTCCTCGGTCGCGCAGTCCGAGATGCGGGCGCTGCTGCTGCACCTGCGCCCCGTCCATCTGGAGGGCAAGCGGCTGTCGCAAGCGGTGCCGGAGCTGGTGAAGGAGATGCGGGCCAAGGTCGACATCGACATCTCGCTCGATATGGACGAGGACCTGCCGCTGAACAAAGGCATCGAGAACCACCTGTTCCGCATGGTGCAAGAAGCGCTGTCCAACACGCTCCGGCATGCCCGTGCGAACAAGATGGACATCGCCTTACATAGACGGGGAGACACCGTCAGGCTGGCGATTCGGGACGACGGCGTAGGCTTCGATATGCAGGAGAAAAAGCACGCTTCGTACGGGATCGTCAGCATGGAAGAACGGGTGAACGAGCTCGGCGGTTCCCTGAATATCGCCAGCGCGCCGGGCAAGGGCACGCGCATCGAGATCCGGGTGCCGATCATGACGGAAGAGAGAGGGTGGGAAGATGGCGGAGCAACAGCCGATCAAAGTGCTGCTGGTCGATGATCACGAGATGGTGAGAATCGGACTGGCTGCCGTACTGGGGACCGAAGAAGGCATCGAAGTGGTAGGAGAAGCGGGCAACGGGCAAGACGGCTTGCGACTCGCAAAAGCGTACGATCCGGACGTCGTGCTGATGGACCTGGTCATGGAAGGCATGGACGGCATCGAGACCACGCGCCGTCTGCTCGAGCAGCAGCCGGAGTGTCGCGTCATCGTGCTGACGAGCTTCCTTGACGACGAGAAGATGTATCCCGTCATCGAAGCAGGCGCATTCAGCTACTTGCTCAAGACGTCGAGGGCGAGCGAGATCGCGGATGCGATCCGGGCCGCAGCGCGCGGTCAATCGGTGCTCGAATCGCAGGTCGCCTCCAAGATGATGAACCGGTTCAGACGGCCGCCGCAGACCGAGGCGCAGCCGCACGAGGAGCTGACGGAGCGGGAGATGGAAGTGCTGCATCTGATCGCCCAGGGCAAGTCCAACCAGGAGATCGCGGACGAGCTGTTCATCGGCATCAAGACGGTCAAGTACCATTTGACCAATATGTTCAGCAAGCTGGGCGTCGAGGACCGAACCCAAGCGGCAATTTACGCACATCGCAACGGATTGGCCGAGTAGCCTGCCAAGAATGTCGTGTCATCCGAAAATTATACAGCCGCATGAACCGCGCCAATTGCGCTGCATGCGGTTTTTTCATACCCGAATGCGCGCCTTTAGTCGCAAGTTCGACCGTGATCGACAATTTTTTTTATTTTCCGACGGTAAATATTACCTTGCGTTAACGATTCAGGACTACAATAGGTAAGAAGCAGGTTGTCAGTGGAGGCGGCTACCATGAGTAAATGGGTAAAAAGTCTACTGAATCCAGCATGCATCAGGATGATCGTCGGAGGCTCCCGCGAGGGAAACGTCGGCATGCTGGCAGGGCGGCTTGGTCCCGACAGAGCGACCTGGCCGAAGAAAAAGCTAAAGCAATGGATGGAAGGCCGCTCGCAGATTCTGTGGGGCTGGCAGGGCGAACATCTACTGCTGCTCGCCGTACGGCTGCCGGAGGACGAGCGCCGGCGTCATGCCGTCAGGCCCGAGCTTGAAGCTCAGCTTCGCGGCATCGTCTCGGAGGAAGCGGGCGCCGAAGCCGCGATCGGCTTCGGATTTATCCTGCTGCCTCCAAGGGCGCCGGGCCATAGCGGCGAACAGCTGCTCATGGAGGGCATGCTGGAGGCCGGCGCGCGCGCATATAAGGCGTTGGAGGAAGCCAAAGTTCCCGAGTTGTCCGCGAAGCCGGCCAAAGCGACGGCAGATCCCAAATCGGCCGATCCCTGGTCGGAGGGCGAGCAAGGATTGACGGTCGGCCGGCTCGCGGCCGCCATGCCCGCCATGCCGCCGGAAACGCCGGTATCGGCAGCCGCGGAGTGGTTCGAAGAACAGCCGGACAGCCACAGCATCGTCGTGGTGATCGAAGGGCAGCCGCGCGGACTGATCACGCGGGACCGGTTGAACCGGATGCTGGCGTCCAAGTTCGGCATGCCGCTGTATTGGAACCGGACGATCGACAAGATCATGGAGAACGCGCCGCTCGTCGCGGAGGCGGACATGCAGGTGGAAGCCGTCGCCCGCCGGGCCATGGATCGTTCGGACTCGCAGCTGTACGACACGGTGATCGTGACCGAGCAGGGCCGGTACGTGGGCGGCGTCACCGTCAAGGCGCTGCTCGAATCGTTCGCTTCGCTGCAAGCCGAAGCGGCGCGCCGCGTCAATCCGCTGACGGGATTGCCGGGCGGGGACATTATTCGCCGGGAGATCGAAGCCCGCATTAAAATGCGCAAGCCGTTCAGCGTTTATTACGCGGATCTGGATTATTTCAAATGGTTCAACGACAGCTACGGATATAGCGCAGGAGACGATATGATCCGATATACGGCGTCCGTGCTTGACGGCGTCCTGAACCAGGAGGAAGGAACCAATCACTTCCTGGGACATATCGGGGGCGACGACTTTATCTCCATCAGCGACCGCTCCGATCCCGAAGCACGCTGCCGCGCCTTCATCGAGCGGTTCCACGCCGGCGTGGATCCGATGTACGGGACGGCCCGGCCGACGGCTGTGATCGACCGGCATGGCGGCGCCGTCCAGCAGCCCGGCGTTACGCTCTCGATCGCCGTCATCCGTTGGGACGGCTCCGATACTGTCAGCCATGAAGAACTGTCGCGATTGGCCGCGGCATGCAAGAAAAAGGCCAAGGAACTGCCGGGAAGCGCGTACGCCATCAGCGAGGCGATCGCAGCGTCATTCGAAGAACGGGCATAAGACGGCTGGAGGGGGAGACACGATGGCGTTGGGAACGTATCCGGGGCCGGGCATATCCAGGGTTGCGGACAGAGAGGCGGCCCTGTTGTACTTTTATTGGAGCGGCGCTGCGGGGAACGCGGCCTCGCTGATCGAGGCGAGGTGGAAAAAGAGGGCGGAAGAGCTGCTCCTCGAGAGCTTCTCGGAGCCGGCGAGACCGTATGCGGCGAAATGGCTGCATAACGATCTCATGCTCTTTTTCTGCGCGGACAAACAGGAGGAGCCGGGCCGCTTCAGACGCGAGCTGATGTCGTCTGCGAGAGCTTACAAGCAGCGTCTGCTGGAGCCGGCGCTGCGGGAAGAGCTGCCCGGCGCGCCTTTGCCTTCGCTTCACGCAGGCTGCGCGTTCGGCGAGTTCAAGCGAGGAGAGGGGACCGCGCGCAAGCTTCACGAGATGGCGCGGGAAGCGATGCAGAACGGCCAGCACGAGGATGCGCTAGAGGACGCGCTCCGGCTCGGCGAACTGGAACGGCTGCTGGAAAACCAGGCGCTGCGTTCCGTCTATCAGCCGATCGTGGACATCCGCGAGCGCCGTCCGCTCGGATACGAGGCGCTGTCGAGGCCGATGAACACCGACGTTTTTAACGGGCCGCTGCCGTTGTTCGAATTCGCCGAGCGTGCGGGCAAAGATTATGCACTGGACCGCCTCGCCAGAGAGCGGGCCATCTCGGGCAGCGCCGGCCTCGCGAAGGAACAGAAGCTGTTCTTGAACCTGTCCCCCCGCATCATAGACGCGCCGCAATTCGCGCCCTGGAAGACGCTGGCGCTGCTGGAGTCGCATGGTTTGACGCCCGATCAGGTCGTCTTCGAGATCACGGAGCGATCGAGCATCCGGGACTTCGGCTCGGTGCAGCGCGTGCTGGCGCATTACCGGAGCCAAGGGTACAAGATCGCCATAGATGATGTCGGAGCGGGATATTCTTCTTTGCTGTCGATCGTGGAGCTGAGGCCGGATTATATCAAAGTGGACCGTTCGATCGTCAGCGGCCTGCATGCGGATACGTTCAAGGAACACATGCTCGGCACGCTCGTCGAGGCCGCGGATCGGATGGGGATCGCGCTAATCGCCGAAGGCGTGGAGACGCAGCAGGAACTGGACAAATTGATCTCGATGGGCGTCCATTACGCCCAAGGCTATCTGCTCGGCCGGCCGGGACCGATGGCGGGTCCATAGGCTAAGCAGCAGCCGTTCGCCGGAATCGAGCAAGCGAGGAACCGCAGGATCGTATTTCTAGCGGTTTTTTTGCATGCCGCGCGGCATGTTCCTCGAGGTTCTTGCAGCGTTTGAACAATATCCCCTTCGCACAGGAAGGGGCGAAGGGGCAAAGGGGCGAAGGCCGATTGCAGTCAAGCCGCCACGAGCAAGAAACGAACAGGCTGTTAAGCTTCTTAAGAAGCGCAAAAAAAGGAACGTGCAGCATGATCTGCGCCGTCCCTTTTCTCAAATAAAGCTTAAGCCTGTTCGCTGAGCAATAGGCCGGTATCCGGATACAACGATTGCAGCTGCATCTGATCCGTATAGATCGCTTCGCGGAGGGGAATCATCCGCCAAGGGGCTTGCTCGGCCAGCGGCTCGGCGACTCTGCGCCAGCCCATAGGCGAGTAGGCTGCGGTGAGCCGCTCTCCGATACCGGGATCGAGCTGCAGCTCTTCCTCGGCTTGGAGGCTCAGGCTCAGACTCTCGGCCTTGTCCTGGAGCTCGCTCATCGCGGCTTCGGACGGGCTCGCGTACACTTTGTCGACGGCGTAATTGACTTCAATCGCCTGCTTCACCACGGAAGAGGCGGCTTCGGCGGCACGCCTGACGTGAGGAGGCAGCGGGGCCGGCACCGGCGCGCGCCGCGAATCTCCTTCGTCGCGCACGTACCGGTACGTCTCTTCGTCGAGCACCTCTTGAAACGGCAGAAGCGGCGTGACTCTATTAACGGGGGAAACCCGGGCGGAGAGCCGGGCTGAACCGTTCAAGCTATTGAAACGTATGGCCATAATTGCTGACCTCCTCAGTGCGTAGTTTTATTTGGGTGCGTTTACCTGTTTCCCTTAATGTAAAGTTATGCTGAATTACCCTAACGGCATACGCTTGAAACACCGGTCTGGCCAGTTGTAAAAAACCTCCAAAAGAATAGCTTAGAGAAGTCAATTATGATAAACTACTGAGCATGAGTACGGGGCAAATTTGGGCATTAAAGCGATGCAGTCCGAGAGAAGCTTCGGCGGCTCAGCCGAGGCTCGGACCAACGCTATCCTACCGCATTGAGAGTTGACGAACACATGACGGATCAATTGATCGACAACGTAACCGCGGAAGGCGCGGTTTACTTTATCTTTGGCGCGACGGGCGACCTCGCCCGCCGCAAGCTGTTCCCGGCTTTGTACAGCCTCTACCGCGAAGGCAAGCTTGGCGACAAATTCGCCATCGTCGGTCTCGCGCGGCGTCCGCGCACGGACGAGCAGTTCCGGCAGGACGTCCTGGAATCGATCAAGGAATTTTGCCGGTACAAGATCGGAGACGACAAGGACTGGCAGGATTTCGCGGAGCGCTTTACCTACCACTCCCTCGACATCGGCAACGTGGACGGCTTCCGCGAGCTGAAGGCGTCGACGGAGGCGCTCGAAGCGCGTTACTCCATCGCCGGCAACCGCCTTTTCTATCTGGCGCTGGCGCCTGAACTGTTCGGCACCGTATCCCGCAACCTTCGGGACGGCGGCATGCTCGAGAGCGAAGGCTGGCATCGACTGGTCATCGAAAAGCCGTTCGGCTACGACTACCCGTCCGCGTCCAAGCTGAACGAGGAGATCCGCCACGTTTTCCGCGAGGATGAAGTTTTCCGCATCGACCATTACCTGGGCAAGGAAATGGTGCAAAATATCGAGGTCATTCGCTTCGCCAACGCCTTTTTCGAACCGCTCTGGAACAAGCAGCATATCGCGAACGTCCAGATCACGCTGTCCGAGACGGTCGGCGTCGAAGAACGCGGAGCCTATTACAACAAGTCCGGCGCGCTTCGAGACATGGTGCAGAACCATATGCTGCAGATGCTGACGATGATCGCGATGGAGCCGCCGAGCCACCTCGACCCGGAAGCAATCCGCGACGAGAAGGTCAAGGTGCTGCGCTCCCTGCGCAACTTCAAGTCCGGCGACGAGGTACGCGAGCGCGTCATCCGCGGTCAATACACGTCCGGCGAACTGAGAGGCCAGGCGCTCAAGGGCTACCGCGAGGAAGATTCGGTGCCTGCGGATTCGTCGACCGAGACGTTTTTCGCGGCCCGGTTGTTCGTGGACAACTTCCGTTGGTCCGGCGTGCCGTTCTACGTACGGACAGGCAAGCGGCTGCCGGTCAAGTCGACCGAGATCGTCGTCGAGTTCAAGAACGTGCCGGGCAACCTGCTGTTCGCGAGCCGTCAGCAGCTTCAGCCGAACCTGCTGGTCATTCGCGTCAATCCGATGGAGGGTATCTACATCCGGATCAACGCGAAGAAGCCGGGCAACGAGATGACCGTACAGCCCGTAGCGATGGAATTCTGTCAGAGCTGCCAGGTCGGCATCAATACGCCCGAAGCTTACGAGCGTTTGCTTTTCGACGCGGCGCGCGGCGATTCGACTTACTTCACGCGTTGGGACGAGCTTGCGGCAGCCTGGCAGCTGGTCGATCCGATCGCAGCCGCCTGGCAGGAGCATGCCGCGGATCTTGCTCACTACTCCGCAGGCGCTTGGGGCCCGCAGCAGGCGCACAAGCTGCTGCATCAGGACGGCTTCCATTGGTGGCCGGTGAACGGGCAGGACGAGGACAACGTCATTTGGGTCAGCAATTCCGGCAAGTAAAGTTATAAATGGCTGCCCGCCTGCGCGGGCAGCCTTTATTCGGAGGAGGAGACGACGGATGCCGCGTATATACGACATCAGCATGACGATCGAAGAAGGCATGCAGGTATGGAAAAATTATGAGGCCAAAAAGCCGAGTATCACGAACGTCCAAAATCATGATCAGGGGAAGCCGCACGAAAGTTTGCTGACGATGAATGTTCATACGGGCACGCATGTGGATGCGCCTCTTCATATGCTGGCTGGCGGCGCTACGATCGAGACGATCCCGCTGGAGCAGCTGGTCGGTCCGGCGCGCGTGCTGGACCTGACGCACGTCAAGGATTCGATTACGAAGGACGATCTCGTGCCCTTCAACATCCAGAAGGGCGAGCGTTTGCTTTTTAAGACAAGCAGCTCGTTCAGCGAGGAGTTTCTGATGGACTTCGTCTTCCTGCGCGAAGACGGGGCGCGCTATCTGGCCGAGATCGGCATCGCGGTCGCGGCCACGGACGCGCTTGGCATCGAGCGGGCGCAGGCGGAGTATCCGACGCACCGTACGCTGATGCGCGCAGGCGTCGTCATCGTCGAAGGCGTGCGACTGAAGGACGTTGCGCCGGGCTCCTACTGGCTCGCCATCGCGCCGCTCAAGATGACCGGCATCGATGCGGCGCCGGCCCGGGCGCTGTTGATCGGCGACTAACGGAATGGTTTGGCACAATCGGGGCGCTGAGCGTCCCGATTTTTTTATGCTGCAGAAATGGGCGGCTGGACATGCGATGGACATGCGATGGTTTGCGGACATACGGTACGTTATTTTAGCAGAAAACGATGGTGCGGAGCTGCGAATGGACAGGAGAGCCGTTATTCGAAGTAATAGAGGTCCAGAAGGCTGTAATTGGATGAAATAGCGGACTCTGAGTCCGAAACTTCGCGGAATAAGCTTAAATACAAAATATAAGGGATTCTGAGTCCGCGCCGCTGCGGGACCACGTTGCCGGGTCATACTGCTGGACCCACACTGCCGGGCCACGTGCCAGACCATGTTGATACATCACCGATGATGGATCACTCGCATAGCGTATCGCTCCAAACGCCCATCCCAACGCCGCGCTTCTTTTTTGTAAACCTCAAGCTTTCCGAAACTTGGATTTCGATTCCGACTTCGACTTCGTTTCCGACGCCGTCTCACCGCCCCTCCGCCGGGCTTCTCGAAGACCTCCGCTCGGTCTCCAGACCGAGGGCGCTAAGCTACTGCAGACGGAAGCGATTTTCCATCGCCCGGATTACAATTAAATTCGCAGCGTGCTCATGCTCGGACTCACGTTCATTTGCTCGTTTACAACGTAACAGTGTTATGTTACATTGTTTTTAGAGGTGAGAAACATGGAGCGCGAATTGATTTCTAAAAAAGACCTGCTGGAGCTTATGGGCATCTCTTACGGCCAGCTTTACCGCTGGAAGCGCAAGCAGCTGATCCCCGAGGAGTGGTTTATCCGCAAGTCCACGTTTACGGGGCAAGAGACCTTTTTTCCTAAGGATATGATATTGGCCAGAATCGACCGGATTATGAACATGAAGGAAGATTTATCGCTGGATGAGTTGGCCGGCAAGCTGTCTCCTTTGCAAACCGAGCTTACATTGTCCAAGCGTGAATTAATAGAACGTAACATTGTTTCGGCGATGTCGATCGACAGGCATAGCACGTCGGCGCAACTGAACGATCAGGAAGCCTATACGTTTGCGCAGCTATTGTATTTGTTCGTAACGGATCAGCTGCTGTCGGCGGGAGAGATCAGCCTTGTCGAGAGCGACTTGTCGATGGAGACACTGCGCGAATACTTTCCCCGCTACGAAGGCAAGCCTTGCGAGCTGCTGTTTATGCGGAAGATGGGCGTAACGATGTTTGCGCTCGCCTTGGCGCCGTCTGCGCTGTACTTCGATGCCGGCGTCAAGATCGTTGCCAGACTGCAATTGGCGGAGATCGCGGAGCAGTTGAGGAGCAAGCTGAACTGATGAGAGGATGATAACGATGGCCAGCGAGATGATCGGCGATTTGAAAATGGACGGCATCGGTACGGCTGCTGGCGGCGTCTACAAAAAGGTAGAGCTGAACGGCGTCTGCAAGGTGGCCAGCGATATCGAAGCGCAGCTCTTCGACGCTGACGGCCGAATCCGCGTTGGCGGACAATTGACGGCTGCCGAGCTTGATCTCGACGGCACGCTGGATGTTGCAGGGGATGCCCGAGTCGGCAAGGCCGCCATTGACGGCGTCATTACGGTAGAAGGCGCGTATGCGGGGCAACTGCTGCGTTTGAACGGCATGCTGACCGTCGGCGGGGATTGCGAGACGGATGCGCTCGAAGGAGAGGGCGCCTTCAAGATCGGCGGGCTGCTGAATGCGGGCACGATCGATCTGAGGCTGCAAGGCAGAGGCACCGCGAAGGAGATCGGCGGCGAGTCGATCCGCATCGGCAAAGGACGGACCGGCGCCTGGCAATCGCTGTGGCAGCGGATGCTGCCGAGCTTCGCTCAGGAGCTGTTGGCCGACTTGATTGAAGGCGATCGGATCGAGCTGGATCACGCGACGGTTAAAGTCGTGCGGGGGGACAGGGTGACGATCGGCGAAGGCTGCGTCATCGATCGCGTGGAATACCGGACCGAGCTTCGCAAGCACCCGTCGGCCCGAATTGGCGAGGAGGCGAAAGTTAATGGCTAATCAAAATCGGCCCGCTCTGAAGATGGTAGGAACCAGCTCCTCGAACGGGGGCGTCTTCGGTCAAGTGAAGATTACGGGAGAGTGCGAATTTCGCGGAGACCTGGACTGCAGCAAGCTGACGTGCACGGGCGAAGTTGACGTACGCGGAGGGCTGAAGGCGGACGCGGTCAAGCTTACCGGCACTTGCGGCGTGGAGGGCAGCCTTGCGAGCGGAGAAATCGGGGGCACGGGCGAGGTTAGAGTGAACGGCAACCTGCGAAGCGAAAAAATGAAGCTCTACGGCCAGCTCGCCGTCGAGGGCGACGTAGAGCTCGGCGAAGCCTTGCTGCGCGGCGCCATTGTCTGCGGCGGTCTGCTCAGCGCAGAGCGGCTGGAGCTCGGGTTATACGGCCCCAGCTCCGTGGGCGAGCTTGGGGGCGGCAAGCTCAGCGTCCGGCGGAGCCGGATGAGCGCGCTCAAAAATTGGGTATCGCCTTCGGGAGCCGCCTCGCTAAAGGCAGGTACGATCGAAGGCGACCAGGTCGAGCTGCAGCATACGGAAGCCGATGTCGTCAGGGGCGGAGACGTCGTCATCGGTCCGGGCTGCGTGATCGGGCGCGTCGAATACCGGCGGGAGCTGCGCGTAGACTCGCGGGCCAAGGTCGGTGAGCGCGTGCGCGTTTAATCTATATGCAACTTTTTACAGTTCGAAATTCAATTCCCTTCAGGAGGTTTAATTATGAGCGCTTCGCAAGGCAATAAGCTGGGCATCGTTCTCGCCGGACTGATGCTCGGCATCTTCGTGGCGGCCATCGACAATACCATCGTCGGTACCGCCATGGCCACGATCGTCTCCGAGCTCGGCGATTACGACAAGATCGTCTGGGTCACTTCGGCTTACCTCGTCACGGAAATGGCGGGCATGCCGATCTTCGGCAAGCTGTCCGACATGTACGGACGCAAGCGGTTTTTCATTTTCGGCATGATCATGTTCCTGCTAGGCTCTGTTCTGTGCGGAACGGCAACGAGCATCACCGAGCTGTCGATCTATCGGGCTATTCAAGGCATCGGGGGCGGCGCGCTCGTGCCGATCGCGTTCACGATTTTGTTCGATGTCATTCCGGTCGAAAAGAGGGGCGGCATGTCGGGCATCTTCGGCGCCGTATTCGGCACCTCGAGTCTCGCCGGACCGCTGCTGGGCGCCTATATTACCGACCATGTCCACTGGCGCTGGATTTTTTACATCAATCTCCCTCTGGGGCTCATCGCGCTGGCGCTGATCGTATTCGGCTACAAGGAATCCCGCGCTCATATGAAACAACGCATCGACTGGTGGGGCGCCTCCACGCTCGTCGGGGCGGTCGTCAGCCTTATGTTCGCGCTGGAGCTGGGCGGGGGCACGTATGCGTGGGATTCGGCGCAGATCGTCTCGCTGTTCGCCGCGGCGTTCGTCCTGTTCGCGGTGTTCTTGTATGCAGAGACCAAGGCGGCGGATCCGATCATCTCCTACTCCATGTTCCGGCAGCGGCTGTTCGCTTCGAGCACAGTGGCCGGCTTATTCTACGGCGCGGCGTTCATCACGTTTGCGATGTATATCCCGATCTTCGTACAAGGCGTGAACGGCGGCTCCGCGACAAATTCGGGCCTCATCCTGCTGCCACTCACACTCGGATCAGTCGTCTCTTCCCAGATAGGCGCATTTCTCGCGATGAAGACGTCTTATCGAAATGTCATGATCTTGTCCGCCGTTATCCTCGTAATCGGGGCGGCGCTGCTGTCGACGATTACGCCCGACACGCCCAGGGCGACGCTGGTCTGGTACATGATCGTCACGGGTGTCGGCGTCGGCTTCTCGTTTTCGGTGCTCGGCATGGCCAGCATGCACGGCTTCGGAGCGAACCAGCGCGGCTCGGCGAGCTCGACGATGTCGTTCGTGCGTTCGCTCGGCATGACGGTCGGCCTTACCGTGTTCGGCATCATGCAGCGCAACTCGCTCGGGGACAAGATGAAGGAAGCGTTCGCCGGCACGGACAATGCGCAGGGCGCGGCGCTTGGCGACATCCGCCAATCGCTGACGCCGGAAAACCGCGCCAACATTCCGGCGGATACGCTGCATAAGATCGTAGAGGCGCTGTCGTCCTCGATTTCGCACATGTTCCTTTGGTCGCTCCTACCTGCGGGGCTCGCGCTCGCCACCGTCTTTTTCATGGGCCGTTCGAAGCTTGAGATTCCCGCAAAAGGAGAAAAGCCGGAAATGGCCGCGGGCGGGCAATGAAGAGCAGTTCGAAGGTGCGGCATATTGGGCAGGACGCCGGCCGCGCATTTCATATTGAGTTCACAAAGCGGTCGTAAGATGGCGACAGTTCAAAGCGCGGATGTGCCGTTGAAGGCGGCTCCGCCGATTTAAAGGGGTGTAAACGCAAATGGCTATGGCTCCACTCGCGCAAGCCGCGATCGGACGCAAAAACAACAAAGCGCTCGTGCTGACGGGACTGATGCTCGGCCTGATATTCGCGGAGCTCGACGAGACGATCGTCTCCACGGCGATGCCGACGATTATCCGGGATTTGCACGGGCTGCCGCTGATGGGCTGGGTGGCCGGCATCTACATGCTGTCCATGACGCTGTTCATGCCGATTCTCGGCAAGCTGGCCGATCTCTACGGCCGCAAACGCGTCTATCTCGCGTGTATCGGCTTGTTCATCGCAGGCTCGTTCGTCTGCGGCCTCGCGCAATCGATGCCGATGCTGCTCGTCGGACGGGGCATACAAGGGATCGGCGCAGGCGGCCTGATGCCGCTCGCGATGGTCATTTTAGGCGATACGTACGAGCTCGAGCAGCGCGCCAAGCTGCAGGCGCTGTTCGGACCGCTGATGATCCTCCCGCAGCTGCTCGGACCGACGATCAGCGGCGAGCTCATCTCGCATGTCAACTGGCATTGGATTTTCCTGATCAATCTGCCGTTCGGCATATTGACCGCGGCCGTCATGTGGATCGGTATGGTGGAAAAGAGAGGCGAAGAAAAGAAGAAGATCGACTGGATCGGCGCCGCGACGCTGATGCTCGCGCTGCTGTCCCTGTTGCTCGCGCCGGTGCTTATCGAGACGCAAGGGCTGTCGTGGAGCTCGCCGCTGATTATCGGTATGCTCGTCCTGTTCGTCGTCTTGACGGCGCTGCTCATCTGGATCGAACGGCGCGTGGAAGAACCGATTATTCCGCTTCACCTGTTCCGCAACCGCAACGTCGTCGTGCTTTCGAGCCTCGTATTCATCCTGATGCTCGGCGTCATGGGCACGTTCGCCAACTTCCCGTTTTTCGCTCAAAACGTCATGGGCTTGTCGCCGCGGGCTTCGGGGTATTTGAACCTGGCGTTCATGGGCGGCGCCATCCCGTTCAGCATCCTCGTGGGCTTCCTCATCACGCGGGTCGCCTACCGCACGATTTTTATTCTTTCGTTTACGCTGCCGATCGTGGCGCTTATCCTGATGCTGCAATTCGGCATCGACGTCTCCGTGATGTACGTTGTCGTCGCCTTCGTCATCATGGGCGTGGGGCTTGGCGCGCTCTTCGGCGGAGACAATCTGATCGTCCAGGAATCGGTGAGCAAGGAAGAGAGCGGGATCGCGCTGTCGACCGTGCAGCTCTTCCAGTCGATCGGGGCGTCGATCGGGCTCAGCGTGTTCGGCTCGCTGCTGGCCGGCGACATCAAGAAAGGCATCGAGGATATCTCGGATCAGTTGCCGGCGGGTACCGCGAGCGAGATTCAGACGGGCGGCATCCCGAAGGGACTCGCGCCGGATCTGCTCGAGCACGTGAAGACCGCGTTCTCCGGCGCTTATCACAATCTGTACGTGATCTCGATCGTCTTCGTCTGCATCGCCTTCGTGCTCTGCTGGTTCTTGAAGAAGGAAGTGCTGCAGAAGCGGGAGGATGGAGACGCGCCGCTAGCGCACTGAGCCGTCGTTGATGGCTGCAGGCAAGCCAAAGAAGGAGCCGTACGGTACGAAAGGTGCCGTGCGGCCTTTTCGCGTTTTGCGGATGGAAGCGTCGCTACCGACTTCGCACGAAATTGCGTTAATTCATGCCCGAGTCTGATCGCTGCGCCGCAGGTTCACCTCCCTGGCCGGGCACAATATGCTATAATGTAGTTTGCCATATTGTCCAAGAGAGGAATCCGTGATTCATGAGCAAAGCGATCCGCGACGAACTTAAGCAGGAAGTGGCGAAGCGCCGCACCTTCGCGATAATATCCCACCCCGATGCGGGCAAAACGACGTTGACCGAGAAGCTGCTGCTGTACGGAGGCGCGATCCATGTCGCCGGCTCGGTCAAGGCGCGCAAGGCCGCCCGCCACGCGACCAGCGACTGGATGGAGATCGAGAAGCAGCGGGGGATCTCCGTAACTTCGTCGGTCATGCAATTCCAGTATGCCGGCAAAAACGTGAATATCCTGGATACCCCGGGTCACCAGGACTTCAGCGAAGACACGTACCGCACGCTGACCGCCGCCGACAGCGCGGTCATGCTGATCGACGTCGCCAAGGGCGTCGAGGCGCAGACGATCAAGCTGTTCCAGGTATGCCGCAAGCGGGGCATTCCGATCTTCACCTTCATTAACAAGCTCGACCGCGAAGGGCAGAATCCGTTTGAGCTGCTCGAAGAGATCGAGCGCGTGCTCGGCATCCGCTCGGTGCCGATGAACTGGCCGATCGGCATGGGCCGCGAGCTGTGCGGCGTCTACGATCGCATGAAGAAGCAGGTCGAGCTGTTCCAGGGCAACGACCACTCGACGATCGAAGTTCGTCCGGCCGCCGGCTACGACGATCCGGCGATTCGCGAGATGGCGGGCGAATATCTCGCCGACCAGCTGGCGCAGGATCTCGAGCTGCTTGACGTCGCAGGCGATCCCTTCGACTACGAGAAGGTGCGCGCCGGCGAGCTGACGCCGGTCTTCTTCGGCAGCGCCGTCAACAACTTCGGCGTGCAGACGTTCCTCGAGAATTTCCTGCAGCTGGCCCCGGCGCCGACGTCGCGCCGTACGACGGAAGGCGAGGTGGAACCGGACGACGAGAAGTTCTCCGGCTACATCTTCAAGATCCAGGCGAACATGAACCCCGCTCACCGCGACCGGATCGCTTTCCTGCGCATCTGCTCCGGCAAGTTCGAGCGCGGCATGTCGGTCAAGCACGTGCGCGCGGGCAAGGACATCAAGCTGGCCCAGCCGCAGCAGTTCCTCGCGCAGGACCGCGACATCGTCGATACCGCCTATCCGGGCGACATCATCGGTTTGTTCGATCCGGGCATTTTCCGCATCGGCGACAGCCTCGCTCAAGGTTCGAACCTGACGTTCGACGAGCTGCCGACGTTCTCGCCCGAGATCTTCGCCAAGGTATCGGTCAAAAACGCGCTGAAGCAGAAGCAATATCTCAAAGGTCTCGATCAGCTGACCGAAGAGGGCATGGTGCAGGTGTTCCGCTCGATCGGCCCGTTCGAGGATACGTATCTCGGCGTCGTGGGACAGCTTCAATTCGACGTTTTCGAGTACCGCATGAAAAACGAGTACGGCGTCGACATCCAACTCGCGCGCACGCAGTTCCAGTTCGCCCGCTGGATCGTCGCCGACAAGCTCGACGCATCCAAGTTCCGCATCAACTCGACGCTCGTCAAGGACAAGAACGACAACAACGTCGCGCTGTTCGAGAACGAGTACGCGATGCGTACCGCCGTGGAACGGATGCCCGACGTGCAGTTTCTGGAGACGGCGCCTTAAGCGGCGTGCGATATTGCGAATCACAAAGCCCCGACCGATGATGGCCGGGGCTTTTGCTATTGGTCGTTATTAGTAGAGGCGCCGACCTGCGGTCAGGACCGCATCGCCCGGCCGCGCGCTTCCCAGGCTTCCGCCAGCAGCTCGGCGTTGATGCCGGCGCCGGCCATCGCGCCCATAGCGGCGGCTTGAATGAGTTGATTGAGCTCGGTAGCGATATCGCCGGCCACGAATACCCCGGGTACGCTCGACTTGCCCAAAACATCAGTCGCCGCGATGCTGCCGGTCGGCGTCAGCTCGCAGCCCAGCGCTCTGGGCAGGTCCGAGCCGGGCACGAGCGTCGGCGCGAAAAAGATGCCGGTGCAAGCAACGGCTGCGCCTTCTTCAAGCTCGACCTTACTGACCAAGCCGTCTTCGGAGACGATCCGGCGGATCCGCGCGTCGAACAACGGAATGCCGCGGACGCGGAGTTCTTCGCGCTGCGCGTCCGTCAGCTCATCGGGGCCGTCGGTGCACAATGTGATGCGCTCGGACCAGCCGAGGATCGTCTTGGCGAAATGAAACGCGCGCTCGCCTTTGGCGATGACGGCAAGCCGTCGGTCGCGCAGCTCCCAGCCGTCGCAATAAGGGCAGACGAACGCGCTCTTCCCGTATACGTCGGTCAGTCCCTCGATCTCAGGCAAACGATCCTTTTTGCCGACGGCGAGCAGCAGCTTTTTCGCCCGGTAGATATCGCCTCCCTTGGCGGAAACCTTGAAATCTCCATCCGCTCCCGCGATATCGACGGCAATGTCCGCGCTGAAGCGGACGGAGGGATAGGCGCGGATCTGCTCGACTGCGATGCGTCTGAATTCGTCCGGCTTGATTCCGTCGCGCGTCAAAAAGCCGTGCGACTCGTGCGTGACCCGGTTGCGAGGAAGCCCTTCGTCGATCAGAATTACGTTTTTCCGGGCTCTCCCTAATACGAGTGCCGCGTTTAAGCCCGCCGGCCCGCCTCCGATGATAGCGGCATCAAACAACGTTTCCATGTGCATGCTCCCTTTGGTGATATTGTAGACTCTTTATATCCATGATTATAAGGGGGGAAGCGCGCTTTAGCAATCGATTTTTGGGCCAGGCCCAAAATCGAACAAGAAACGGACAACAATGCGTGGGTGACAAGCGTTATAATGGAAGCGATTAACCTAATCGCGAAGGAGTATGATGATAAACGTGAGCAATAATCGGATCGGCCTGATCGGCTGCGGCAATATCAGCGCTATTTACTTGAAAAATCTTACGGCCTCGTCCGACGTGCAAGTCGTGGCATGCGCGGACATCGACGTCGAGCGCGCGCGCTCGCGCGCGCAGGAGTTCGGCGTGCCGAAAGCATATACCGTCGAGGAGCTGCTCGCGGACCCCGAGATCGACATCGTCGTCAATCTGACTATCCCGGCCTCGCACGCGGAGATTAGCCGCCGCGCGCTCGAAGCGGGCAAGCACGTCTACCTGGAAAAGCCGCTGGCCGTCGAGCTTCAGGACGGACGCGACGTCGTCGAGCTGGCCGAGTCCAAGGGGCTGCGCATCGCCTGCGCGCCGGAGACCTTCCTGGGCGGCGGCATCCAGACCTGCCGCAAGCTGATCGACGAGGGCGCGATCGGCCGTCCGATCGCGGCGACGGGCTTCATGATGGGCGGCGGCCCGGAAGCCTGGCATCCGGATCCTGTATTCTTCTATCAAAAGGGCGGCGGCCCGCTGTTCGACATGGGGCCTTATTATTTGACCGCCTTTATCTTCCTGCTCGGCGGTATCCGCCGCGTCACCGCTTCGGCCGCGATCTCGTTGCCTGAGCGCGTCATCGGCAGCGGATCCAAAAAGGGCGAGCACATCCCGGTCGAGACGCCGACGCATATCGCAGGCGTTCTGGACTTCGCATCGGGCGCGGTCGGCACGCTGATCACGAGCTTCGACGTGGCGGCCGGCACGAATCTGACCAACATGATCGAGATTCACGGCACAGAAGGCACGCTGCGCGTACCGGATCCGAATACGTTCGGCGGCCCGGTCAAGCTTCGCAAGCCTGGCGGCGACTACGAGGACGTGTCGCTCGCATTCGGCTACGACGACAACATGCGCGGCATCGGCGTCATCGATATGGCGCGCGCGATCGCGGAGGATCGTCCGCACCGTGCATCCGGCAGATTGGCGCTGCACGTGCTTGAGACGATGAACGGACTGCTCCAGGCATCCGCCGAAGACCGTCATATCGCGCTTGAGCCGCTGGCGGAGCGCCCGGCGATCATGCCGGAGGGCGGCTTCGAGTAAGGACGGTTCGTTAACTTATAGGTCATGCAGAAGCCCGGACGGCTTGATAGGGATTCCGTCCGGGCTTTTTTTGCTATATCAGAAAGTATAAATTTGTCGTCATTTCGTGACAGGTAAGCGCAATTTCGGCATTCCGGCGCTTTTCGATGTTTTGCGGGTTGAAAAAGCTGCATCCGTAGATGACGTATAGTAGTTTGTGTACCATGTTTTGGAGCCTAGTCAGGCAACAAAAAAGTAGGGTATCCTCGGGACTGCGATATCACCAAGGAGGAACCCTACTCGATGAGTACTATACCCGAAAACCT
>NZ_JBHRYU010000059.1:0-29181 GCF_042649185.1 Cohnella sp. GCM10012308 | reverse complement strand
TAAATTCCATCTCTTCACAATCCTCGTTTGGGTTTAACTACTAATTCTCGATGGGTATGCTTAAATCCCTTCTAGGTTAGAAAAAAACAAAAAATCCCCCCGCCGAGGGGGGGACCTAAGTAGTAACTGAATTTTAAGCTTTAAGCTAATTATGAAGCCAAAATAGACAAATAGGACGAAACAGAGGAATAACCTGCTTCGTCCCATTTGTATTTGTAATCTCTTAAAACGCGAAGAACTCAGATCGAGATACTTGCAAAGCAATGCGGCATCCGTGAGGGAAAGAAGCTCTGGATAGAGCTACATTGCCAGGCCGACGTACATTCCGGAGCAAAGAGGTTCTGGACAAGACTACTTAGCCAGTCTCACGTACCATCAGTGGCAAAGAGTTTCTGAACAGGACTACTTAACCAGGCTCCGGCATCATCAGGGGCCATGAGGTTCTGGATAGGAATACTCAACCATTCCACCGCCAACCTGATTCAAAGAGGCGCTGGATAGCGCCTCCTATCTAGTCCGCACCACTCTTCAATCATCTAAACTTTTGAGTCGCCCATCTTCATATTGTCGATTATTTAAGTCCCCATGCCGTAGTCCGGCGATCCGTATACCTCGACTTCCACGTAATGCTGCGAAGGGTTGTTCTGATTCCCGTTCGCCCACAAACGGACGTACCTGGCCGTGGTCAACGGGAAGCTAACCGTCTTGCCGGCGGCATTATCCGCATACAACGCATCCGTGCCCGCGCCTTGTCCGGCCGTATTGTCGGCATCGTTGTTGAAGACGGTCGTCGTTGCCGATGCCGGGAACGCCGGATCGTTGGATACCTGAATAATGACGTCATAATAGATCCTGTCAAAGGTAACGAAGTGCCAGACCTTCACCTGATCGAGCCTGTATTTCTGTCCCAGGTCGAGCTGGATCCACTGCGGGCTGGCAGGCCCGCTCACAGGGCCGTCTTGATTGGCGAAGGCGTCGAACAGGCCGTTGGTGATTCGGAATTTATTCCCGACCGCGCTGCTGCTGGTGATGCGGGATTCGGGTACGTTCAACGCTACGTTTTTACGCCCCTGCAGCGGCGACGTCGGCGTAACGGCCGGGACGCCCCAAGCCTGCACCTCCGTGTAGTGCTGCGTGTTGTACTTGGTATTGCCATTCGACCAGAGCCGGATATACCGCGCATTCGTTTTTGCGAAAGTGATGTCTTTGCCTGCCGCCGTCTCCGCATACTCGGCGTCCGTCCCGGTCCCCTGCGCGGCCGAGTTGTCGGCGTCGTTGTTGAAGACGGTCGTCTTGGTCGCGAAGGTCGAATCGTTGGACAGCTGCACGATGACGTCATGATAGGTGCGAACGTCCGCCGCTGTATAGAAATGCAGCAAGTTGATCTTATCCAGCTCGTAGCTGCGGCCCAGATCGATCTTGACCCATTGAGGACCGGTATCGTCCATGTTGGAGAATGCCGCAGTAGAGCCGTCGGTCAGCCGTTCGGGGAAGCCGAGCGCGCCGCTCGCCGTGATCGTCGTTTTGCCGAGCGCCTGGTTTTTATAGACGCCCGGATTGTAATCCGTCATCACGAACAGCCCGGTGTCGTCCGCATAGGCATTGCCGGTCGCACCGGCCGCTCTCCAGATGCGCACTCTGGCTGAGGTGTCGGTCGCCCCCGTCGTAAACTCGACTTCCTTGCGCACGTACTGGTTCGCCGTGCTTTGAGAGACGTCGATCGCTGCGCCGCCGTAATTGAGCACGCCTACGTTGATCGCCTGGCCGCCCGTGTCCGTATAAACCCAAGCGACGAACTTATACTTGGTATTCGGCGCAAGCCCCGTAATCAATTGCTCGACGCCGCCCCCGGCTCCGAGCTTTAATCGCGTCCGCACGCCGCGCTTGCGGAAGTCGGAGTTGGCATACGTGCCTTCGATGTTGCTGTCGGTCGCGGTAGCCGTCGACGGCGAAGTCGTCCATGGCGTCCAGCCTTCCAGCAGTTTCTCGAAACCGCTATTGTATACCAGGTTCATGTAAGGCGTCACGACCGGATTGTAGGAAGTCGGCGCAGTCGCGGACGTTCCGGCCGTCCAGTCCGTGCCGCCATACTCGTAAGCCCCGGCGTCCGGCGCGGCATCGATATAACCGTCCGTGATGCCCGGAATGACCGCCCCCATGTTAACAGCCGTCGAGTTGATATTCAGCCGGTAATTGTTGTTCGCGGCATTCGCGAAGTTGAGTCCGTCGCCAGTAATGATGTTGAAGCCCCGGACCACGTCTTCCGTCAGGGACGCCGCGTTGGTGAGAATGTTGTTGAATACGCGCGTGCCGTACAGCTCGGTCTTGTACGGGCTGGACGAATCGCCGCCGTAGCCGATGCTGGCCGTCGGGTTGTTCACGATCGTATTGTTGTAAATGAGCTTGTAGTTGCCAGGCGTGTTCATTTGGATGCCCACGTCATTATTGTAGATGACGTTATGATGCGCGACGACGTTTTCGGTGTAGTTGTCGAAATAGAGCCCGACGCGCGTTTCGTTCGCCGTGCTTCCGTGAACGGCATCGTGAATCAGATTGTGATGGATGTTGCTGTTGCCGAGATCCGTGCCCCACGCGTAGATCAAGGCGCCGTCGCGGGACAGCCACATGCCGTTGGAGATATCGTTGTAGGAGATCTCGGCGATCCCGTTGTTCCAATAAATAATGTATCGGCCCGAATTTTCCATCTTATTGCTGCTGATGACGTTGTTCGTGCCTGTCGACAGCTTGAGCAGCGGATCGTAAGAGGCCATGTAGCTGCCGTCATGAATGTAATTGTTGACGATCCGGTTGTTGCTGCCGTCGATGTTGATCAAAGTACCGGACGAATAAGCGATCGTACTGTTCTTGATCTCGTTGTTGTTGCCGACGATGGCGATGCCGCCGTTGAGCTGATCGGGATTCGTCGTGTTCTGGGAATAGTTCGAGAAATACACGTACTCGGCTTTTACGCCGTCCAGCAGGTTGTTGTTCGAGCCGTTCATCGTAATGTTGGCTGCGAACGTCTGAATGCCGGCAAGCTGGATGTAGTTTTTACCGTTCAGGTTAAAGGCGGTTTTGCGCTTTTTGACTTCTACGTTGGTTGGCGCGCCTCCGCCGGGCGCCCACAAATACACCTTCTGGGCGGCTGCGTCGACGTACCATTCGTTAGGCGCGTCGAGGGCCGCGAGGATGCCGCTGAGGAAATAAGTGCTTCCCGCCTTCGGATACAGCGCGTCATAATCTCCGGTTATCGATGCGTAAGTAAGTACGCCGGTCGAGGCGTTATAGCTGTTGACCTGGCTGGTCATCCCTTGATACGCGTTGCCGCCGCGCACCCAGATCTTGGCGCCGTTCCAGTTCACCCCGGTCGAGGTCAGATCCGCGTCCGTGATCGTGTTCAGCCCGCCGTTGTCGGCCACCGCTGCGCCATTCATCAGTCCAGGCAGGTTGTAGGCGCCGATGTTCGGCCACCGCGCCTCCCAGAGCGGGGTCACGGTCGTGCCGTTTTTAATGAACAGCTGATTTTCATTGCCCGGGAGCGTCCCGGTAAAATTCGCAACATAAATATTGCCGCTGTGCACGCTCCAGCCGCTGATCGGCTCGGTGCCGCTGACGACGACCGTCGCGCCAGCCGCCGCTTCGAACCGGATCGGCGCGCCAGAGGTGCCCGTATTCGTAGGCGTAACCGTTTCCCTGTACGTACCGGATTCAATGATACACGTATCGCCGCCCGTCATGACCGCCGCGCACTGGCTGATGGTCTTGAACGGACTGGCGGTCGTCCCTGCGCCCGTCAAACTGCCCGATGTTGCCGACACGCGGTACGTCGTTGCCGCGCTCGCGCCCGGCGGGGGCAAGAATCCTACCGCCAGCGCCAGCACGCTTGCCATGCTGAGCGTGCGAACCCAAATGGATCGAACCGACATCATACTGCCTCCTCTAGGAGTTGAATTTTTGTTACACCCAGAACATAGCAGGAAAAAGAAGAAAGGAAAGTGCAAGATCTGCACTTTCCTCTACTTAATCGAAGATTCGGAATGCGATATTTGAATCGCGCGATCGGACATTCGGCCGCACATACGATCCAAGCCGGCATTCATACATATGAAGGATCAGGAAGCAGCCAAAGGGAGTGGAACGACTGATGGACGATCAGAAAAGAAATTTGCCGACCGGGCCGATCAAGGTGCCGCAGCCGGTTCGCAAGGACGGCGCAGGAGGACCCGACTTCGGGCCTCGCGACGTGCTCAGGGATCTGGAAAATCCGGATATGCTCGTCCCGCCGGCAACGGACGCCGGCTTGCTGCCTAACATGAAGTTTTCATTCTCCGACGCGCATATGCAATTGAACCGTGGCGGCTGGTCCAGAGAGATCACCGTGCGGGATCTGCCGATCGCGACGACGCTCGCCGGCGTCAATATGAGCCTCGTCCCCGGCGGCGTGCGCGAGCTACATTGGCATCAGCAGTCCGAATGGGCCTATATGATCTGGGGCTGCGCCCGCATCACGTCGGTCGACGCGCAGGGTCGCAACTTCATTGCCGACGTGGAAAAGGGAGATCTGTGGTTTTTCCCCGCCGGGCTGCCGCATTCGATCCAGGCGCTTGCGGAAGGCTGCGAGTTCCTGCTCGTCTTCGACGACGGCAGCTTCTCCGATCTCAATACGCTGTCGATCTCGGACTGGTTCGCGCACACGCCGAAGGACGTGCTGGCGGCGAACTTCGGCGTCCCCGAATCCGCCTTTGACGGCCGGCCCGACAATCAGCTGTACATTTTCGAGGACCGCGTGCCCGGACCGATCGCCTCTGAAGCCGTCGAATCGCCTTACGGCGCCATCCCCCTCTCCTTCAAGCACAAGCTGCTCGCGCAGGAGCCGCTCCGGACGCCGGGAGGCAGCGTGCGGATCGTCGATTCCTCCAATTTCCCCGCCTCGAAGACGATCGCAGCCGCGCTCGTCGAGATCGAGCCCGGCGCGATGCGGGAGCTGCACTGGCATCCGAATAACGACGAATGGCAGTACTACCTGACCGGCCAAGGCCGCATGACCGTATTCGGCGGCAACGGCATCGCCAGAACTTTCGACGTCAGGGCGGGGGACGTAGGATACGTGCCGTTCGCGTTCGGCCACTACGTGCAAAATACGGGAACCGAGACGTTGTGGTTCCTCGAGATGTTCCGAAGCGACCGGTTCGCAGACGTGTCGCTGAACCAATGGATGGCGCTCACGCCCAAAGACTTGGTCCAGGCGAACCTGAACGCAACGCCGGAGCTGCTGAATGCGCTGCGCAAGGTCAAGTGGCCGGTCGTCAAATATCCTTAAGGACGGCCGATATAAACGTCCCCGTCTACGAGACGGACGGGGAATACGGCAACCTGACCGCGGTCCGGCGCCTGCACGGCGCCGTCCGCCAGGCCGATGCGCCAGTCGCAGATCGGATCGAACAGCACGCCGCCGGACACGATGCCGTCGACGATCGTGCCGCCGCGAGGGCCGGGACTCCGATTTTCCAGCGCGAAAATATCGCCTTCCGTCGTTTTAAATACGGCAATCTCCGATTCGCCGAGCCGCACGAGCTTGCCCATGCGCTCGGGGAATTGCCCGACGGTACCGGCCAGGCGATAACCCGCCGCTACCAGTTCTTCTTTTGTCATCCTCTTTCCCTCCTAATCCTTCGGTCCGCCGGCCGGTATGCGAATCTCTCCGAACAGCCGCTCGCGGAGGTTGGGATTATCAAGAATTTCCTGCCAAGGCTCCCTTACCCGTTCGAGGGCGGCTTCCATCCGGTCCGCGAGCGTCTTGCGTCCTGCCGCATCCTCGACGATAACCGCCTTGACCTTGTCAAGACCGATCCGCTCGATCCAATCCGACGTACGCTCCAGGTATTTCCCCGTTTCCCGGTAATACTGCATGAACGCCGATACGATCTCGATCAACTCGTCGTCGGTCTTTACCTTGCAGAGCAGCTCGGCCAGACGGGCTTTGATGCCGCCGTTGCCGCCGACATAAATCTCCCACGCGCCTTCGTTGCCCACGATGCCGATATCCTTCGTCGACGACTCGGCGCAGTTGCGCGGACAGCCGTTGACCGCCATTTTAAACTTGGCAGGCATGTCGAGCCGCTCGTACTTTTTCTCCAGCACGATGCCCATGCCCATCGAATCCTTTGTTCCGAAGCGGCAGAACTGCGAGCCCACGCAAGTTTTAACGGTGCGAAGCGCCTTGGCGTACGCATAGCCCGAAGGCATCCCCAGATCGGACCAGATGGCAGGCAGATCCTCGCGCTTCACCCCGAGCAGGTCAAGACGCTGGCCGCCCGTCACCTTGACGAGCTTGACGTTGTACTTCACCGCGACGTCCGCGATCAGCCGCAGATCCTCCGGCGTCGTGACGCCGCCGTACATCCGCGGCACGACGCCGAACGTGCCGTCCTTCTGAATGTTGCCGTGCATCCGCTCGTTGACGAAGCGCGAATCCTTTTCGTCCGCGTGCTCCTGCGGCCAGATCATGCCCAAGTAATAATTGAGCGCCGGCCGGCACTTGGAGCAGCCTTCTTTATTATTCCAGTCAAGGGCGTAACGGACTTCTTTGGACGTGATGAGTCCCTTCTCCTTGATCGCCGCGACGACTTCGTCCCGGCTGAGCGGCGTGCAATCGCAGATGCCCGCCTGCTTGGCTGCCGCCGAGTCGTACTTGTCGCCGAGCGTCAGCTTCAGAATCTGCTCGACGACCGGCTTGCAGCCCCCGCAAGAACGCGTCGCGCCCGTGGCGAGCTTGATCTCGTCGACCGTCGTCAGCTCGCGCTCACGGATCGCGTCGACGATCATTTTTTTCGTGACGCCGTTGCAGCCGCAAACGATCTCCTCGTCGGCGAGCTCCGCCGCGCCCGCGCCCGCCGGAGCGGCGGCCGTCCCCATGACGATCGCATGATATTCGTCGTTCATAACCGCGCCCGTGCGGATCCATTGCTGGAGCCGCGCCGACTGGCTGCTGTCGCCGACCAGCACGCCGCCGACGATGACGCCGCCGCGGATCAGCACCTTCTTGTAGATCCGGCGCCATTCGTCGTGCATGCGAACGACCGTCAGGTCGGATGCGTCCATGAACTCGCCGGCCGAGAACACCTCGACGCCCGAGATCTTAAGCTGGGTCGAGACGACCGAGCCGGCATAAGGAGCCGTATCGACGCCGCACAGATGCTTGACCAGCACGGCGCCCTGTTCGAACAGCGGCGCGACCAAGCCGTAGCTGACGCCGCGGTGCTCGTTGCATTCGCCGACCGCGTAGACGCCATCGGCCGACGTGCGCAGCAGGTCGTCGACGAGAATGCCGCGATTCGTCATGATGCCGCTAGCGCGGGCCAACTCGACATTGGGCCGGATGCCGACCGCCATCACGACGAATTCCGCCTCGAGCGTCGTGCCGTCTCCGAACCGAATCCCGCTCACCCGTTCGTCGCCCAGAAATGCCTCCGTCTTTTGCCCCATCGCGAACTTCAGCCCCTGCAGCTCGAGCTCCTGCTGGAGCAAATGCGAAGCCGTCGGATCGAGCTGGCGCTCCATCAGCTCGCCGAGCAGATGCACGACCGTGACATCCATGCCGAGCTTCAGCAGACCTTTGGCCGCTTCGAGGCCGAGGAGTCCGCCGCCGATGACCGCCGCCTTGCGGTACTTGCCCGCCGCCTCGAGCATCGTCTCGCAGTCCGCGATATCGCGGAAGCCCACGATCCCTTGCTTGTCCGCGCCCGGAACGGGAAGCATGAACGGCTTGGAGCCGGTTGCGAGAATCAGTTTGTCATACGGCGTGGCTGCGCCGTCAGAGGTCGTGACCGTTTTTGCCGTCGTATCGATCTGCGTCACCGTCGTTCCGGTATGGAGCCCGATGCCGTTTTCCGCATACCATTCCCGGCTGTTTAAGATAATCTCGTCGATCGACTTGCTCTTCTCAAGTACGTAGGAGAGCTGGATGCGATTGTAATTCGGATAGGGCTCGCTGCCGAAAACCGTGATCTCGTAAGCGTTCGGAGCCAGCTTGAGGATCTGTTCGACCGTGTTGATGCCTGCCATTCCGTTCCCGACGACGATGAGGCGCTGACGATCGTTTCGTGGTTGCATGGCCTGACTTCCTTTCGCTGCCACAGCTCTCGCGACACACGTTCGCTGCTGCGTTCGCGGCCGATGGACTGGGCATTTGGCATTTTTCCTGCTCTCATTTTATACCCCTGCGGACAACTGCGATGTGATAAAAATCATAGCAAGGCGGGTTAAGACCGACGAGAATCGGGGAAACGGCAAAAACCGCCGGAGCGGATCCGGCGGCTCTGAAGCGTATTTTTCCGAAAGCGGACGTTAAACGGGAGACCTGCGTCTGGGTCCGATAAGCGACCAGTCGATGTCTTCCCAGCCAAGGCTGTAAGCGGGCGAATCCGGCTTCAGGCGGTAGCCGCCCTCCTCGCCTGCGGCGAATAACGGATCGGCGACGATCGAATGGCCTTCGAAGCGGCCTGCCGAGACCGAGAGCCATGTCTCCCAATCGTAGTCGAAACCCCAAGCCGGATTTTTCCCCAGCGGGATTGCAGGTTCCGGCAGCTCGCCGGAGACGCCTCTTGGCGCGCCGCCGTTCCAATACAGATTGCGGTCCGCTCGCTTCAGACGCTCCGGGCTCCAATTGACGAACCCGTACATCCGGCCTGAATTCGATACGATGTTGCGCTCGATCGTCAGATCCCGATTCGCCTCGCCGACCATCTCCTGGGTTCCGATCGCGTTCACGGCATCCGCATTGTCGACGATCAGGTTGTTCGCGATCACGTTGCCGATGCCCTTCGCAAAAATCGCCATCCACAGCTTGCCCGTATTCGCGCTGTACAAATGATCGAGCACGTTGTGCGTGACCGTAAAGCCGTCGGAAGCGTCGTCGAGATAGATGCCGAAGCCGAACGAAAAACGGATGCCGCTGTGATGGAGCCTGTTGCCGCGTATTTCATTGCCGAGACCGACGCCCCACGACTCGATCATGCCGCCGTCCTGGCTGTCGGTCATCACGTCCGAGATGTCGTTGTACCGGATCCGGTTATTTCGCGCGAAAAGGAAATCCCAGTGATTGTCCCATGTCACGGGAATGCCCCACAGCGTCTCCGGCATTGCCCCCTGCCGGACGCCCTTCATCGAGATGCCGTACCGGGGCATATGGGCGATCCGATTGTGCGCGATGTCGCAGCCGCCGCATTGATACAGTTGGATGCCCGCCCCATGGCCGACCAGCTCGCCGCCGCGCGTTATCTCATTGTCCGCGATCAGATGCCCCCGGTTCAGGTTCGCTTCCGCGGGTTCGCGGAATTCGCCTTCCCCCGGCGCGTAGCCGACCGCGTAAATGCCGTGATGGCCACAGCGCTCAATCGCGTTGCGGGTCAGCTTGACGTTCACGGCGCAGCGGTCGAGGAATAGGCCCGACGACCCGGAAAAGCGGAGCCGGCAGCCGTCGATCTCGACGTCCTCGGCGTCGCGAACGTACACAAGCCCGTTGCGCTGGCCGTCGGGCTCGGTGTTGGCCGCTTCTTCGTCCGATACGATCCGGTAATCGTCGTAAAAGTCGGTGAATGCCAGCTCCAGCCCGCGCAGGGCGATGCCCGAGACCGGTTGGCGCTCGCCGTCCCCGACGATCTCGACGACGCGATGCAACACGGGTGCGATTACGTGCTGCTCTATTGGCGTCCCGGATCCGGGTCGATAGTAGAGCATGCCTGCCGTCTCGTCAAAATGGAATTGGCCCGGCTCTCGCAGGAATGCGAGCGAGCCTTGCAAGTAATAACGCGAGCCGCCTCCGATGCCCCAGGTGGCAGGGCGCGCGAAGACGATGCGCCGCGTCCCGGCGTTCGCCTCGCGAACGGGGATGGTCTCGGAAAACCAGTTCCACTCGCCTTCCCCGGGCCATACGAACGCCTGCATGCCGGTGCAGTCCGGCGCGGCTTTCTCGAACGCAGCCGCGTCGCCCGCCGGCAGCTCAACGATCGAGATGCCTTCCCGCTCGCCGCCCGGCTCGGCTTGCTCCGTCTCGAAGTAGCCGACGGCGGGCAGTCTCGCCTTGGCGATGCGCGCGCCATCCGCGTACAGCGTGCGCGGCCGCACGCCCTCTGGAACCGGCGCACGCCAGATGCCGTCCTGCCACGGTTCCCAGTCCGCGATCTCGACGCCCCCGCTCAAGACGGGCGGCTCTGCGGACCCGCTCTCGTCATCGCCCATATAGGCGATCCTGCAGCGACCGCCGCCCGTATCCGCGCTGCCGAGCCGCAGCGGCTCTGATAGCGCATACGTCCCCTCGCGGATGCGGACGTCGATCCGCCCTTCGTATCCTGCGGCCGCCAGCGCGCGTGCCGCAGCCTGCGCCGCATGTACCGTCGGATACGGACGCGCTGAGCTGCCGTCCGCCGCTTCGCCCGCTCCGCCGGCATCGACGTAAATCTCGGTTACGCTTCCGGCCAACCCGTCGCGTTCCCGGATCAAGCTGTCGCTCCCGCCGACCGCGGTACTCTTTTTCCGATCGTCCATCCCGATCTTCCCCTCTCCGGCGCATGCCCTCATGCCCTTTCGCCGCCTAAGGCAGCCGTCACGCGGCCTCTAAAGCTCCGCATGCCGGCTGCCTTCGTCAGGTCAGGCCGATTCGATTATTGAAGCGGCGCCAGATAAGCGCCGTCGATGACGACGAACGCACTTGCGCCTGGCGTCTTCCAGCCCACCGCGACATGGTCGCCGCCGCCTTCTTCCTTGTGCAGCACTTCGACGTAGTAGCGCTGGCCCGCCGTCAGCGTGATGGAGCCGGATTGCTGCGTGGACGCGTTGCGGCCCCATTCTTCTTCGTTGGTCCAGTCGACGACTTCGCCGATCATGACTTTGTTGCCCGCGGTGCTGTCCGTGCTCAGGTACAGCTGGCTGTTGTTGTCCCCTGCGATGGCGAACTGGTACGTGCCGGTCACGGTCGGCACGATATAGCCGCGGATCCGGTCGCCGTAGTTATCGCCCCAGTTCGTCGGACCCTTGAAGCTGGTCAGGACCGCCGTGCCCGTCGGCGTCGTCGTCAGCGGGATGCTGGCGACGGTCGGACCCGTGATGCCGGTCCAATACTCGCGTACGATCGTGCCCGTCGGCGTCGTGCCGCCGGAAGCATTGGTCGTCACCGACAGCGCGCCGCTGGCCGCCGACTGATTGCCCGCCGCATCCTTCGCCTTGACCGTAAAGCTGTAAGTCGTGCTCGCCGAGAGGCCTGTCACGGTGTAGGAAGTCGCGCCGGTCGTGGAGCCGGCGAGCGCGCTGCCGTTGTACACGTCGTAGCCCGACACGCCGACGTTATCCGTGGACGCCGTCCATGAGAGGCTGACGCTGCTTGCCGTTTTGGACGGCGAAGTCAGTCCCGTCGGCGCCGTCGGCGCCTGCGTATCGCCGGCTGGCGCATTTGTCGTCACCGACAGCGAATTGCTGGCGGCCGACAGATTGCCGGCTGCGTCCTTGGCCTTGACGGTGAAGCTGTAGGCCGTGCTGGCCGACAGCCCCGTCACGGTGTAGGTCGTCGCGCCGGTCGTGGTGCCTGCCAGCGTGCTGCCGTTGTAAATGTTGTAGCCCGTCACGCCTATGTTGTCCGAGGAAGCCGTCCATGACAAATTCACGGAATTCGCGGTCTTGGATGGAGACGCCAGGCCGGAAGGTGCCGTCGGCGCCTGCGTGTCGCTTGTGCCGCCGCTGGCCATGTTCACGTCGCAAGTCTTGTAATAGCCCGGAGCCGGATCGACGCCGAAGCCGTTGTTCGAGCACATGACGGTGTTCGTGTAGGTCCCGTAGGCGTAGCTGCCGTTGGCGCCGTAACGCACTTCCTTCGTGCCCGTGAAGTTGCAGGGGTTATTTTCGCCCGCGCAGTTCACCCAGTTCGCGAGCGGGTTGGTCGTGACGGTGATCGCGTTGCTCGCCGCCGAAATATTGTTGGAGGCGTCCTTCGCCTTGACCGTCAGCGTATATGCCGTGCTCGGGCTGAGGCCCGTAAGCGTGATCGACACCGCGCCGGTCGTAGAGCCGATCTGGGCGGAGCCGTTGTAAATGTTGTAGCCGGTCACGCCCATATTGTCCGTGGAGGCGTTCCAGGCCAGCGCGATGCTCGTATCGGTCTTCGCCGTCGACGTCAGACCTGTCGGCGCGGTCGGCGCCTGCGTGTCGCCCGCGTCCGTCGTCACGGACAGCGTGTTGCTTGCCGCAGAAACGTTGCCCGCCGCATCTCTGGCCTTGACCGTAAACGCGTACGCCGTGCTCGGCGTGAGTCCGGTCACGTTGTACGTGGTCGCGCCGGTCGTTGAGCCGAGCAGCGTGCCGTTCCGGTAGACGTCGTATCCGATGACGCCGACGTTATCCGTCGAAGCGGTCCAGGACAGGTTGACCGTTACGTTGGACTTGGACGGCGCGGTCAAGCCGGACGGCGCGCTCGGCGCAGTCGTGTCGGGCGGTCCCGAGAAGACGTTGATCGTCTGCTCCTTGATGTTGGCGCGGCCCGTGTTGTCCCAGACGACCAGCGATACGCGGTAGTTGCCCGCCTTCTGGTACGTATAGGTCGGGCTGACGGTCGTGACCGGCACGCCTTCGCCGAAGTCCCACAGGTTCTCGGCGATCGAGCCGTTGTCGGACGACGTGTTGGTGAACGTCACGGACTGTCCGAGCTGCACGCTCGTCGGCGCCGTAAAGTTCGCGGTCGGCTTGGCGTCGCCCGCATAGCCGCGGCTCGTAAGCTGCGTATTGGTGCCGTTGCCGGTGACCGTGTTGTTCGCCCATTCGAGATCCGAAGCGGACGACGGATACTGGTCGATGGACGGACCGCCGTTGTTCGTGATGATGTTGTTGACGAAGCTGATGCGGTCCGTGCCCGCGGCGGTCGTAATCTCGATCGCCTTGCGGCCGTTGTTCGTGATCGTATTGCTGTCGAAGGTGATGTTCTTCGAGTTGCCGTGGATGCGGACCGCGTTGCCGTCGTAGCCGGGATAGGCGGCGGCGGGGTTGCCGATTGGCCCGTCCTTGATCGTATTTTTATAGAAGTATTGGAACTGCTCCGTCTCGCCCGTGCCCTCGCCCTGAAGCTGCATGCCCCACATGACGATGTTTTTGATCGTGTTGTAGTTCCACAGCTGGTAGCCGGTGCCCGGCGATTGCTGCATGCCGACCTGTTGGCCGCCGTCGACCAGGTTGTCGGAGGTGACGGAATGGTTGGACATAATCTCGAGCCCGATGCCCTTGACCGTATTGTCGGTCGTATGCACCGTGTTGCGCCGGATCGCGTTGTACTCCGAGCGAACGACGGACAGCCAGTGATCGACCTGATTGTCCTCTACGATCGAGTGATTGACGTTCGTGTGAAGCTCGATGCCGAGCCCTTCGTTGAAGATGCCCGAGCCGGTGATGACGTTGTTCCGGATGACCGCTCCGTCGACGCCGTCGTTCACGAAGATGCCGCCGCGTCCCGTGTTCGCGATCGTATTGCCTTCGATGAGCGGCGCGTTGGAGCCCCAGCCGACCCGCATCGCCGCGCCCCACATCGAGCCGGTGCCCATATTGACGAAGTCGTTGTTTTTGATCGTCACGTTCGGCGCGGCGGACATCAGGATGCCGAACGGCGCGAACCCGCTCGTCTTGGCCAGATTTTTAATCCGGTTGTCATGGATGTTGTGCCCGCTGCCCGGCTCGCTCCAGATGCCTGCGTCGAGCGTCGTGCTGTTGTTGGCGTCGAGCGTCAGCGCGCCGATCTCGACATTGCTCGTGTTGTTGAGCGAGACCATGGCGCCGGTGCCGGTGCCGTTGTACTTGAGGATGGTCGTGTCCCGGCCCTGGCCGAGCAGCTTGACGCCCGTCTTTCCCTGGAGACTCCCGGATAAATAGTAGGTGCCGGAAGGGACGTAGACCGTGTCGCCGCTCGTTGCGGCATTTATGGCATTTTGAATGGCCGTCAGATCGTCCGCGGAATCTGATCCGTTAGCTCCGTAAGCGGTTACATTAACCGTGGCGGCGAATGCGGCGGGTGCCGGAATGACCGGCGCCAAAATCGTCAATGCGCAGAACACGCCGGCAGCTTTACGATTGAATATGGCCGACAAGCCGTTCCTTTTGGACATCTTCACGAATCCCTCTTTTCAAATTAAGATGGCATGGCTTCGCTTCGCTCCGTGTCGCTAGCCCGCGCTGCGGGCTTTATATTCGACGGCGCCGCACTCACCTCCTCCGTGACTCCATCGTGCCACGGCGCGGTCCTCCGATAAACTGTACAAAGTTGGAAAAGCAAGCCAAAGGGGCTATGAAATCCATTAATAACTCCGTTCCGCCTGCCGAGCGGACTGCGAAATTCTTTCAAGCAACCGGTTGCAATCCAAAGCGTTTCCATTTAAAAATAGAGAAGTCACGCCTGCAGCGGGAAGGAGCGCGAAGCGATGAAAGGATTCGGGTTCGGATTCGGATTTTATAAGTCAAGGAGATATTTCCAACGCGTCCTTTTCTCGATCATGATCGCCATGGCACTCATCCTGACCGGCCTGTCCGCCGTCAATTCCTACGTGCTCGAGCGATCCGTCCGGAGCGTGCAGGAGGATTCCAATCTAAAGGTATTGTCGCAGATTCAATACAATCTGTCTTATATGAACGAGATTATCGTGCGACTGTCCACTTTCGCATACGACGACAACTTTTTGATTCCGCTCATGTACTCGGAGCCGCTTCCGCAGATGGACTACATCCGAGGATACAACGAAATGGAGAAGCTGATGGAGAGCTCTTCCTTTCTCCATTCGATGGCCGTCTACAACGCGGGAAACGGCGAGCTGTTCGGCTCCTCGAGCGAATTTCTCGTGGACGGCGGCGAGACCAAGCAACGAATGCTGGATTGGCTGCTCCGTTCGCCCGCCCCGCTGCCCACCTCCAGGCTGATTCCAGTCAGTCTCGGCGATGACGATAGCAATGTCGATGCGTTCGCCTTTATCGTGACGGACGCGCTGCGAGCCTACGATGGAAAAGAATCCGCGCTCATCCTGTACATCAAGCCGGATTGGGTGTTCGACAGTCTGCGCAGAATGAACGGCGCCGGCAACGGGCAAGGCGCGATCTTCATCCGTACGCCGGACGGACGGCTGCTGTCGGACGGTCAGTCGTCAGGCGTGTACGCGCCCGAGCCGGATGCCGTTGCGGCGCTCGTCTCCGGTGCCGATCCCGACCGGGAGGCGTCGTCCGGATTCGTCGTCGGCAACGCGGGGGACGGCAAGAGCATCGTGACCTTTATGCGGGGAATCGGCGATTGGACCATTTTGTACATTCAGCCCTATGCGCCGGTCATGAAGGAGGTCGCGAAGACGCGCGAAAAAGCGCTGTTCGTGACAGGCGCATTTCTGCTGATCGCGACGGCCGTCTCGTTTTGGCTGTCGTTTAAGCTGTACGGTCCAATCGACGCGATGCTGCGCCGCATTCGGCCGCATCTTAAGGACGGTATGGCAGTCGGCGGCGCGAACGAGCTCGACCTCATGGGAGACAACGTGCTGCGGCTGTCCGAGAAGCTGCGGGAGATCAGCGCGGAGCAGATCGTCGAAAAGCACTATTTGCGTACGTTCCTGTCGGACGGCGGCAGCATTCCCGAAGCGGATATGACGCAGCTGATCGAGCGCCACGGCTTGCAGCTCGCAAGCGAAGGCCCTTACTGCGTCTGCGTCCTGCGCATCGACCGTTACGCCGAATACGAGCGCACGACGACGCCTTCCGCGAGAAGGCTTCACGCTTTTGCCATCCTCAATATCGCGCAAGAGCAGTTGGCCGGCGAATACCGCTGCGAAACCGTGGACATGCACGACGGACTGTCGGTGCTCGTGCTGTCCGGCTCCGGCGCAAGCGAGCGCATGGAAAAGGTCCGGCCGATCCTCCAGGAAATCCAGGAGACGATCGAGCGATATTACGGACTGTCGCTGACCTGCGGCATCGGCGATCCCGTATCAAGACTTAGCCAGCTCTCCGCCGCATACAGGCAAGCCTATCAACTATGCCTTTATATGTTCGCCCAAGGCTACAAATCCATTATCGTGCCCGCTGACGTTCGCGCCAATCTCTCCGGCGGGCGTCGGACGCTGCAGCCCGATATCGAGCGGAGATTGACCGAAGCGCTGAAAAAGGGACAATTGACGAATGCGGGCGGCGAGCTTGAAAAGGCGTTCGCGCTGCTCTCGGAGTTCCAGTACGACGACATGAAGCGCGCCGTATCCGATCTTGCGTGGGCCGTCAAAAACACGGCGGCCGACATGATCAACAACCGGCTCGCCTCGATCCCCGTGGACCCGGAGCAAATCCCCAGGATTACGGAGGGTGACCGGTCGCTGGAGGACATCTATATGTCCTTCCTGTCCGCATGCGCGCAAATATGCGAGGCCCAGCGCGCGCCTGGCTCCGAGCGCTACGAATGGATCGTCGGGACGATCAAGGCGCTCATCGAGCAGAAGTTCCAGGACCCGAATCTCAGCCAACAATCGATCGCCACCACCGTCAAGCTGACCTCCGCTTACGTAGGCAAGCTGTTCAAGGACCAATGCGGCACGACGGTTACCGAGTACATGAACGAGGTGCGGCTCGCCCATGCGCGCAGATTGCTGCTCCAGACCGACGACACGATCGCGGAAATCATGGACCAATGCGGTTACTCGAACCAAAGCTACTTTTTCCGCCTGTTCAAGGGCAAGTTCGGGAGCACGCCCAAGGAATATCGGATCAAGCGTTCGCTGAGCTCGTGAACGAAGATGGCGACGAGCAGGCGCTCGGATCGGCAAATTAACGATGTATCGCATCCTTATTCGGACGTGCGGTAGCCGGATTGGCGATATAACGATGTCTCACATCCTTATTTCGCGCCTAGGCGCCCGGATCGGCAAAATAACGATGTGCCGCATTCTTATACGGACGAACTGTTCGAACGAAGCCTGCTCGGCTTCGTTCTTTTCGCGTTTTTTGCCGCGTCCCTCCCCCGAATCCCGCTACTTTTCCCAAAAAACATATGAATTCGCATTTAATACACGCTCCCGGAACAGTTATTCGAACATCGAATCGTATAATCGGCATTCCGCTCATGGCATGATGGGGTCATATCCAAGATGGAGGTGATCCCCATGGCCAAGACCCAACCCGTCAAGCTAAGCGCCGCGGATTCCCCCGTCCCGGGCGATCCGCAAGCAAGGCGAACAAGCTGGATCCGCAACGAGATCCGGTTGTTCCGCAAAAACCGGGAGCTGCTCATCCTCGCGCTGCCGGGCATTCTATTCAAGCTCGTCATCGCGTACCTGCCGATGATCGGCCTCATACTGGCGTTCAAAAACTTCAGATATGACCGCGGCATATTCGGAAGCGAGTGGGTAGGGTTTCGGAATTTCGAATTTTTGTTCAAGGCGGAAGACGCGTACCGGATTATCCGCAATACGCTGCTGTACAATTTCGCCTACATCATTACGGGGACGATCGCGGCGCTGCTGCTGGCGCTGCTGCTGAACGAACTGTCCGGACGGCTGATGAAAGTGTACCAGACGGTGCTGTTCCTCCCCTTCTTCCTCTCGATGGTGCTCGTCGGCTATATCGGCAACGCGTTTCTCGATTTCGAGAACGGCTTCGCGAACAAGGTACTCGCGTTTCTCGGCTTGCCCGAGCACAACTGGTATTTGGAAACGGCGCCGTGGATCTACATTCTGCCGCTGATCGCATTGTGGAAAGGCGTAGGCTTCTCGACGCTCGTCTATTACGCCGGCATGACGGGCATCAGCACGGAATACTACGAAGCCGCCAAGCTCGACGGCGCGACCCGCATCCAGATGATGGCCCGGATCACGCTCCCGCTGCTCAAGCCGCTCGTCATTATCTTGTTCATACTCGGACTCGGCAACATTTTCCGCGGCGACTTCGGCCTTCACTACTTCATCCCGAACAATGTCGGGCCGAACTTCCCGACGACGGACATCATCGACACTTACGTGTACCGCGCGCTCACGAAGCTCGGCGACATCAACTCCGCGGCCGCCGTCGGATTCCTTCAATCGTTCGTCGGTCTCGTTACCGTCGTGTCCGCCAACTATATCGTGCGCCGCATCGACCGCGACAACGCGCTTTTCTAATCCGGAGGCGAATCCGCTATGACTCTTAAATCGAATAATTGGTTCATCAACGCGTTTTTTATCGTCGTCTGCTTGTTGATCGTCGCGCCCTTCATTCTGGTCGTCTCGATCTCGCTCTCCTCGGAGGACAGCTTGTTCGAATACGGCTATCAGTTCATCCCGAGAATTTGGAGCGGCGAGGCCTACCGGATCGTCTTTGAAAAACCGGACACGATCTTGCGCGGCTACGGCGTCACGATCATGATCACGATCATCGGAACGTTTCTGTCGCTCCTGCTTACTGCGCTCATGGCCTACCCCATCTCGCGGCGGGACTTCAGGTACAACCGGCCCCTTACGTTTTATGTATTTTTCACGATGCTGTTCAACGGCGGTCTCATTCCGTTCTACATTCTGATGACGCAGTACCTGCATCTCAAAAATTCGCTCGCCGCCTTGATCATCCCCGCGCTCATGAGCCCATTCAACATTATGATCATGAAAGGGTTCCTGGACAAAATCTCGCCGGAGATCGTCGAATCGGCCAAAATCGACGGCGCGCGCGAATTCCGGATTTTTTTCCGGATCATTCTCCCGCTCTCGACGCCGGCGCTCGCGACGCTCGGACTGTTCATCGCGTTCGGCTATTGGAACGAATGGTACAACGCGCTGCTGTTCATCGACAACGACAAGTACATTCCGCTGCAGCTGCTGCTCGTGCGCATTTTGTCTCAGGCCGAATTCCTCGCGAATTCGCCGATGGCGCAGGTATCCGACAAGCTTCAATTCGCGCAATTCCCGACGTTGTCCGTCCGGATGGCGATGGCGATCGTCGCAAGCGGTCCGATGCTGCTCGTATTCCCCTTCTTCCAGAAGTACTTCGTCAAAGGCATCACGGTCGGCTCGCTCAAAGGCTAACGCCGGCATAATCGATAAACGGCTGCCGCTGCATATAAGGGAGGTGATCGGCTTTTTGGGCGGCAGCAGGTCAGGCACGGTCGCACGGCGTATTAAATAATAAGGGTCCATTCAATGGAGGGTTCAGAGATGAGAAAAGGAAAACGGATTCCGCAATATATGCTGCTTCTCTCGATGGCCGCGCTTGCGGCTTGCAGCAATAACAACAACGCCAATACGGCCAGCCCGAGCGCATCGGCAAGCGAGAGCGCCTCCCCGGCGGCAAGCGCTTCCGCAAGTCCATCGGCTAGCGCAGAGGCGACTCCGGAGGAGCTGCCCGAAGTCAAGCTCACGTTTATCTATCCCGTATCCGCCAATCCGGGTCCCGACCAGAAGCTGGTCAACGACGAAATCAACAAGTATTTGAAAGAAAAAATCAACGCGACCGTCGATCTGAAACCGCTGACATTCGACGAATACGAGCCAAAATTAAACGCCATGCTCGCGGCCGGCGAAGCGTTCGATATCGCCTGGAGCTCCAAGGGCTGGCTCGGCAATTATCAGCCGTACATCGACAAGGGCGCTTACCTCGAGCTGCCGGACGACATGATCGCCAAGTACGCGCCGGACGCGCGGGCCAACATCCCCGACAAGTTCTGGCCGGATATGAAAGCCGCCGACGGCAAGGTGTACGGCTTCCCGATCTATCAAATCGCGGCCAAGCAAAAGAGCCTGATCATTCAGAAACGCTTTATCGACAAGTACAATCTCGACGTCAGCACCGTACACTCGTACAAAGATATCGAGCCGTTTTTGAAGACGCTCAAGGATAACGAAAAAGGCATCGTTCCGCTCGGTCTCGCGCAAAACTCCTACGGCTTGTTCGTCGACCCGAACGCCGTGGCGCCGGACGGCGCAGCCGTCGGCTATAAGAAAGACGATACGTCCTACGCCATGATCGGCAAGATCGATTCGCTTGAAGCCAAGAAAGACTTCTACCAGACGATTCACGGCTGGTACCAAGCCGGCTATATCAACAAGGACGCGCCCGTGCTCCAGAACATCAACGACCTGAAGGGCAAAGGCAATGTTGCCGTATCGCTCGAATTCACGTCCAAGCCGGGCGGCGAGATCGGCGAGAAAGCGATTAATGGCGGCAACGACGTCGTCTACGTCCCGATCTCGGACAGCTACTTTACCGGTATCGCGAGCGCCATGCACGTCATCAACAAAAATTCCAAAAATCCCGAGCGCGCACTCATGCTGATCAACCTGCTCAACACCGACAAGTACCTGTACAACCTGATCTGCAACGGCATCGAAGGCAAGCACTACACGAAGACGGACGACAAGTTCATCGCGCCGATCGAAGGCTCCGGCTATGCGCCTAACGGCGACTGGGTGTTCGGCAACCAGTTCAACGCATACCTCAAGCCAGGCATGGATCCCGACACGTGGGAAAAGACGATCGAGCTGAACGACAGCGCCATCGTGCCTGCCAGCAACGGCTTCTCGATTAATGAAGAGAAGATCAAGGCCGAAGGCGCCAATCTAAATGCGGTAGGCAACGAATATTCGACCGCGCTCGAGACCGGCGCCGTCGATCCCGCCAAGATGCTTCCCGAGTTCGAAAACAAGCTGAAGGCCTCCGGCATCGAGAAATACGAAACCGAAGTCGCCGCGCAGTGGGACGCGTTCTTGAAGGGTAAGGGACTGAGATAAGGGCAAGAGAAAGAGATAACGGCACGGGAAAGAGATAACGGCACGGGAAAGAGAATGATCACACGCTAACCGAATCGCGCGAGCGGCCGTCCGGAAGGACGGTCGCTTTTTAGATTGGGGACTGAATCGACCGCCGTCTACCATCGCCTTTTATTGAGAAGGCGATCAGATTGCTCGCGGCATTGCTTTGCTAATCCCCTGCAGTAGGGCAGTCGTTCGGCTTTCACACGGCCTATATCCTCTCATGCCCTTCTGTAGTGAAGTCGTTCGGCCTCCTCGCTTCCTCGTTTCGCTTATCTCCTTCTGCGGTGAAGGCGATTATTCTTCTCGCTGCCTTGTTTCGCTTATCCCCTTCTGTGGTGAAGGCGATTATCCTTCTTGCTGCCTTGTTTCGCTTATCCCCTTCTATGGTGAAGGCGATTAAACTAATCTTCAGATCACTTTATACGTCTTTGGCAAAACCGTGTAACTCATCGCTTTACCTTGTGCGGACCGGTTTGATTTTAAGTAACCTTTGGTCTCCAGCGTCTGCAAGCTGGCACTAGTTTGATAAAAGCTAATTTTAAGTGCAGCTATTACTTCTACCGGCTTAATTTCGCTGCAATGCCTTCCAATCCAATGAAGAATAGCTCTCTCATACAACGTGAGCTGAGCCACTTCCGATCCCGCTCCGTACGCCCACGCGGATAGTGCCGCTAACAACGTCTGTTGACAGCGCTTCGGCTTTTCCAACAAATCGTCTCTTGAGAAGCGAAGCATGTGCCAGCCGTCCATCAGCAAATGATTTTGCCTCTCCAGGTTGTCGCCGAACCTGAATCGACTCACGTCGCGTAAATGCGTACCGTAGGCGTCAGCTTCCAAAATCAGACCCCGATGCAACCCGAAAGGCATGTAGGCGAAATCGACGAATCTCTGTCCGTCCTTAAAGTCGGAAACTTCCCATTCCGGATGAAGATGATCGAAGCTGCCAAGCGCCGGCCACCATAGATTTTTAAGCAACAATCGCTCGTTGTACGAATCCATCTCCATCAATCGTCTTTTCCTTTCACCCTGACTATGGCGAATAACGCGCGACATCCATTCATCGTAAGCTTTTTGAAACAACACATCGGACATAAACTAACCTCCTTAGAAAATAGAAAAGGCCGCTCCTCCGAATGGATTCGGATAGAACGGCCTGTGCTTCAGGCAACAAAATATGTAAATTAATCATAAATAAGATTGAGACTTTTGACAAGGCTTTTTCTACACTCCTTAAGTCTTTGCCTTGACGTGCAGCGCCTTCCTCCGCCATTTCGCGATGCCGCACCGCCCATCGCCTCTCGTGGTGCAGGCGATCTGCGTTTCCTCGCCCCCGCGCAGCCCATCGCCTCTCCTAGTGCAGGCGATCCGCGTTTCCTCGCCCCCGTGCCGACCATCGCCTCTCCTAGTGCAGGCGATCCGCGTTTCCCCGCCCCCGTGCCGCCCATCCCCTCTCCTAGTGCAGGCGATCCGCCTTCGCACGCCCCCACGCCGCCCATCGCCTCTCCTAGTGCAGGCGATCCGCGTTTCCTCGCCCCCGTGCCGACCATCGCCTCTCCTAGTGCAGGCGATCCGCCTTCGCACGCCCCCACGCCGCCCATCGCCTCTCCTGGTGCAGGCGATCCGCCTTCGCACGTCCCCGCGCCGACCATCGCCTCTCCTAGTGCAGGCGATCCGCGTTTTCTCGCCCCCGCACCGCCCATCGCCTCTCGTGGTGCAGGCGATCCGCCTTCGCACGTCCCCGCGCCGACCATCGCCTCTCCTAGTGCAGGCGATCCGCGTTTCCGCGCCCCCGTGCCGACCATCCCCTCTCCTAGTGCAGGCGATCCGCCTTCGCACGCCCCCGCGCCGCCCATCGCCTCTCCTAGTGCAGGCGATCCGCGTTTCCTCGCCCCCGTGCCGCCCATCGCCTCACCTAGTGCAGGCGATCCGCGTTTCCGCGATGCCGCGCCGCCCATCGCCTTTCCTAGTGCAGGCGATCCGCGTTTCCTCGCCCCCGCGCCGCCCATCGCCTCTCCTAGTACAGGCGATCCGCCTTCGCGCACCGCCGCACCGACCATCGCCTCTCCTAGTACAGGCGATCCGCCTCCTCGCACCACCGCGCCGCCCATCGTCCATCGCCTCTCCTGGTGCAGGAGATCCGCCTACACTGCCTATCCGCCCCCGCGCCTGCCGCCTACTCCAGCACCTTCTTCAACCGGTACTCCTTCGGCGTCACGCCGAACGTCTTTTTGAACAGCTTGAAGAAGGTACTCTCGTTCACGTAACCGACCAATTCCATGACTTCCTTGATGCTGAAGCCCTTCGTCTCCAGATATGCCTGCGCATGCCGTAAACGCACGTCGTTCATGTATTCCCCCACCGACACGAACTCGCTCGTTTTGAATATCCGCCCCACATAAGCCGGCGTAAGGTGCAGCATCGCCGCGATGCCCTGGAGGCTCAGGTTGCTGTCTTTGTAGTTGGTCTCGATCATTTCCTTGATCGCGTCGGTCAAGGCGGCGTTCTTGTCGGCGTCCGTGCGGGACAGCTTGTCGTGGATCTCGCGGATGGCTGCGCCGATCAGCTCGCGCACCTCCTCCATCGTTTCCTTCTCGAGCGCCTCCCGGCTGAGCGAGCTCAGATCGATCGGCAGCGAGACGAGACGGTTGCGGTTGAGATCCCGGACGGCGGATTTAAGCAAGTCGACGAGATGCAGGATGCCATGGACGATATGGTCGAAATGGCAGGCTTCGAGCCCTTGAACAATCGCGTCCGCCGCAGCCGCGCTGTCTTCGGGACGGTTGGCGCGGATGCTCTCGACAAGCTTCTTTTCCGCCTCAGCGGGCGCGTCGTACTCCGTCTTCCTCATCCGCTCGCCGACCGCCTCCGGCGTCAGAATGGCGCGATGTCCGAACAACAGCTTGTACTGGGACAGCCGGATCGCCTCGCCATATCGCTCGGTGATGCCGACATGGCTGTCGCAGCTTCCGCTGACCGTCAGCGACAGGGACAGCTTGTAATAACTGCCGACGACCTCCTGAACGCGGCGCAGCAGCCGAGTCAGCGTCTCGGTATCCGCGCCTTTCCCGGCGGGGCTTACAAGCATGGCAACATGGTCGCCGCGCATGTCCGCGATCTCGCAGCGGTACGGACCGGGCCGCATGATCTCCTCGGCAATGTTCCCGATCGCGAACGTATACAGCGCGCGCTGTCCGGGCGTCGTCGTCCGCTCGTATTCGGCGAAGCCGTCCACCTTGACGACGACCAGGCGATACGGACCCGCCGGATCGATGTCCAGGCCGTTCAAGGCGATGTTGTCCTGAAATTCCTCGCGCGACAGCGACGGGCTGTCGGCGACGAGCGTGCGAAGATGATAGTTGCGCACGATCCGCTTTTGCTTGTCCTGCTCGCTCGACGCCCAATGCAGCTTCTCCAGCATCGAGCTGTAGACGGTCGCTACTGCCGAAAACTCGTCGTTGTGGCGCGCCGTAGCATCTCTTCCCTGCGACTCGCCAGGCTTAATCCCGATCTGGCTGAACATCCGTTCGATCGGCCGGTACAGCTTGTGGGCGATCAGAAAGGTCAGCAGAACGCCCAACAACAGAACGACGGCGATGACGGCCACCGAGGTTGCGCGCATCTCGCGGATGCCGCCGGTGACGACGTCGTAGGGCTGCACGCTTACGATTTTCCAATCCGTGTCCTTCATGCTCATAAAGGTGACCAGTTTCTTTTCCGAGCCGCCCAGCTTGCCCGTGAAGGAGCCGAAGGACGCAAGATTCGCCTTTGTCCGGCTCGACAATGCCTCCGCAAGCCGCTTCGCGTCGGCCGTCGCCGCCCCGCCGCCGCCCGACATCATCACATCGCCTGATGCGTCCAGCATGTAGAGGCCGGACCTGGCGGGATCGTCGAACACGTTTACCGATTGCAGGTTGTCGTAGAGCCATTCCGGCTTAATATTGACCACGAGCGCGCTCTCCCGTCCGTTGCGGACGGCGCCGAAATTCTGATAGAGGACGATCGAGAAAAAATCGATTTTTTCCGCGTTGCCGCTAAAATTCATGGGCAGAAGCTTCATGCGAGGCAGCTTTTCTTCGCGTTTCAGCAGCGAGACGAGGCCGTCCGCCATCGCGGCCTCCGGCTTGTTCAAGCTGAGCTGTCCGACCGGATAGACTTGATCGTCGTAGCCGTTGTAGACGAGGATCGAATGCAGAAACGACGAAGACAAATAAGCCTGCTTGAGCGAGTTCATCGAACGGATGACGGTCATCTCGTCGTAGCTCGGCAATGTAAACAAAGGCGAAATATTCGGATCCATAAAAAGCGATACGGCCAGATTGTTGAGCGCCTCCGTCATGTAGGAGACGTTGTACTGGATCTGGTTCATGACCTTGCGGGAAGAATCTTGCTGCATGCGGACCGAGCTCCGCTCGGCATTGTACTGCAGCGCCAGCGAGGCGAAGACGAGCACGGCGATCATCAGCACGCTGACCGACAATAGCATACGCGTCAGGTACTTTTTGGATTTGTAGGCTTGCAGCATCTTCATGACGTTATCCTCCCACCGGAAACGAGTGCGTGTCAGCGATAACAGCATCTCATACGGCAGCCGGACGCTCTACTGTACAATGTTCGAATTGCTGCTCCAGCGCGGAATCGTCGGCAATAAATCGGATTTTGACGGGTAAAAAGATAGCCCCGGCTCGCATATGGCGACCGGGGCTGCCGGGAAGCCCGGCTGCGAGATGAAGCGTTATTTAACAGCAAGTTCGAGCATGCGAATTTCCGATTGCCTATGACCGAGCGGATGGTAATCGCGCTATTCGGCCAGCGGCAAGACCCGCGTCTCGCCCGGCGCAAGCCGAACGCGCGGCCAGGCGGTGCTCGCGCAAACGCCCAGCGGCAGCGCCGCCTCTGTGGAAGTCTCCGACAATAGCTTCACAGAAGCCGGCCAGGGCGTCGGATTCGTCACGCGCAGCGCAGCGCCGCCGTCCGCCGTCGTCTCCAATCCGCACGTCACGTGATCGGGTGCCCATACGAGCCCCGTGTCGCGCTGAACGTAGATACCCGGCACCTCGGCATACGTCAGCATGTTCGACGTCTCGCACCAGCACGAGAGCGGCAGCGCTTCGCCTACAAGGTCCGCGCCTTCCCAGTCGCTCATGTTGACGCGCTCGCTCATATAGCCTGGCGGCATGTCCTTGCCGTCCCAACCCATGACCGGCCGGTCCGAGCGGGATAAGTATTGGTTCATATTGCGCGCCGTCTCCGTCAGCTGATCCATGTAGCGCCGGCGGCCCGTCGCGCGAAACAGCTTGAGCAGCGCGTCGCCCGACAGCGTGCAAATGCCCGGCGCGCTGTGCTTGTTCTGCGCGTTCGCGATGACCGACCCGGCGGTGCGCATGCCCAGCTTGCCGAAGGTCGACGACGCCGGGAAAACGAAATCGTACGATACGCACCAGGACAGGCATTGATCGGCCGCTTCCTCCGCTCTGCCGATCCACAGCCGGTCGCCGGTCGTTTCGTAGAGCGCCATATAAGATTCGAGAAGCGCAAAGGCCGATTCGCTGTCCGGACATTGAAGAATCTCGCCCGGACCGCCGGTGGTGACGCCGGCCATCGTATACCGCCTATAGTAGTATTCGCCCGCCTCGCACGCGACGGACACGTATCTCGCTTCGCCCAGCAAGCGGCCGCACCAGGCTAGGCCGCCGACGGCCATCGCGCCGCCCGCCGATCCGCCGACCAGCAGCTCGCCTGTGTCGTGGTTCAACCACTGGCCGAACTGGCCGTACGCATCCCAGAGGCGTACAAATGCATCGGCTAATCTTCTCAATCCCTGCAGCCAAGTCACGCTTGCCGAGCGGCCGAGCGGGATCGCCTCCAGCGCCAGCATATGCTTGGCCGCGAAATACAGCGCGTCCGCGCTCTTTCGCACGATATGCCATCGCTCCGGCGCCTCCCGGTCCGGATCACTCCCGAATTCGTCCCCGTACCAGCGGCCGCGGTAAAAGACGCCCGGAAAAAAGCCGGCCGCCGTCTGCCCGCCGAATATAAAATCGAGCGTACGCTGCGCCCTCTCCCGCGATGTCGCGCTCCCTTCGAGCAGCAGCGCATAGCTTGACATGCCGCCTCCTACCCAGCCGAGCTGCCAGTCCTGATGCTTCTCGTCCACCGTGCCGACCGCATAATAGCCATGCTCGCCGTTCCAGTTCATTGCGTTAAACTTGGCCTCCTGGATCGCCCAGGCTGCGGAAAACGGTAGCGTTGCGGCCAGCTCCGGCCTGCCGGTCAAGGAATCTCGCACGGCGGCGAACGCTGCGAACAGGCGCCGCACGCTGCCGCAAGCGAACAGGTAAACGTGAAACTTTAAATTCAGGCGGTCGCCGTTGGCATAATCGGCCCCGCTGTCGCCGGACGGAGCCGCCGTCGTGCACATCTCGTACTTCGTCTCTTCGCGCACCCCCGGCGCGCGAAAGGAGATCGCGGCCGCGCGGCGATCCGCCGACTCCTCGATATGAATGGACGTCTCGCCGTAACCGGTACGCTGCTCCGTAAGCAGGATACAAGCTCGTCCGCGTTCCGGGTCGTAATAGGCAACGGCCGGCGTCGCCGCGTCTCCTGTCAGCAGATGGAGTGACGAAGGTCCATCGCCTGCCGCAAGCCTTGGGATATCCGTGACGAGCGCAGGCGCATTCGGCCCGCGCTCCTCGATTGACGTCCAGCATGGCGCGTAATCGAGCTTGCGCGCCTCGAAGCGGTTGCCGCCGTAAACGGCGCCGGGCACAAGCACGTACGCCGATGGCGACCAGGCGCCGATCTCGAAGCGAACCTCCGCCGCCGTATGCCGCGACGTGCCGCAATGGAGCCAGTCCGTCTCGAGCGCGAACCCGCCGTACGGGCCGGTCAACGCCGTGCCGTTCGTCCGGATCAGCCATTCGCCGCCGACGCCGCTGTCAAGCGTCGTCCCCGCGATCTCGTTGGCCGGTCCCCGCCAGTCGGCTCTGCTGAAGCCTTTGCGGCTGGCACCGTCGAATCGGTTGGAAAGGAAAGCAACCCGGATGCCTGCGCTATCGAGCCCCGCGGCCGCCTGCCGAAGCTGATTTTTATCGTGCGCCGTCTGCAGCTCCATGTACGATCCGCTCCTCTGTCGATAAGTCAGAACGGCAACATTAAAGCACGGCGCAGGCTAAAACTGAACTATGAATAGTGCACATAGCTGTGCATAGCTGTAAAATCGGCAAAATGCCAATATCGCATCCGCCGCAAGTCTTCCTACAGACGGCTGCCAATCTCATAGCCGGCCCAGGCGAGCACGACGCCCAGTATATAGCTTCCCCCTACGTAAATGGCAAGCGTACGCCAGGCTCCGCTTCGCCAAAGCTGAATATTTTCCGCGTTAAAGGTGGAAAACGTCGTATAAGCGCCCATGAAGCCTGTCCCGACAAGCAGCGAAATCCCGCCGCCGCCGGCTGCCGCAACGATGCCGAGCAGAAACGATCCCGATAAATTAATAAGCATCGTAGAGACAGGCAGTCTCGCCTGGAATCTCTTTTTCCCCCAAATGCCGATGCCGTATCTCGCGCAAGCGCCGAAAAATCCGCCGAGCGCCACCAGACCCTCATGACCGAACGTCACGGTCCCACCACCTCGCGGTTATTCGCTGCCGGACGTCTCTCTCCAAGCCTGAAGCCGACCCACGCAAACAGCAGCCCGCCGACCAGGCTCGCGCCGATATAGAGCGCCGCCTCCCCTGCCCGTCCATCGCGAAGCAGCGTCAGTGTCTCCACGCTGAACGTGGAAAAGGTCGTGTACGCGCCGATCAAGCCGGTGCCGATCCCGAGCCGCAGCCATTCCGGCAGGCCCGGGCGCGTCGTCGCCCAAGCCGTAAACCAGCCAAGCGCGAGACATCCCGTCAGATTGATAACGAGCGTCGCGAGCGGAAACGCGAAATGCCACCAGGAATGCGTCCAGAGCACGGCCTCGTATCGAAGCAAGGCGCCCATGCTGCCGGCCAAGCCGACCGTCCATGCGTATTTCATGCCGAACCTCCGTCGTCAACCGAATAGATTTATCATAGACATCCTTTAGGAGTTCCGTCAATGCATGCGCCGCAGCCGTAAGAAGCTTCAGGTGAAGACTGCCATGACGATCTAATTGGCCCGCGTTTCGTCGCCAGCGCCTTATTTCGCCGCAATGCCTGCAAATTAACATCCTTTTCCTTCGATGTCGGCCCTTTTACACAGGATAGATGCAAAAGTGCAGGTATTTCCCTCCAGTAACCCCATTTTCGGCTTGCGCTTTGCATTTGGGGCTGTCCCAAAAGGGTCATGAAAATGACCTGCGGGGCAGTCCTGTTTTTGTAAAACAAAAAGAAACCGTTCTTTGGTAAAATGGAAGTGTCTAGCAACCATTTACGAAAGGAACGGTTTCTTTG
>NZ_JBHRYU010000058.1:0-30740 GCF_042649185.1 Cohnella sp. GCM10012308 | reverse complement strand
TAGCTGTGGTTAATTGCTCCATGTTTTCACTACTCATCTTCATCGCCACCAGGTTTTATTTACTATTTCATTACCCGATTTGATGATTGGCGTGATGATGTGCGTTTGTTAATTGCGTTCTATATAGTTATTGAGAATCCGAATGTGTTGTGAGGTGAATATCTACGAGCTGGTTACAAGGTGGACCGTTTTTAGAACTTAGCTTTTTATTAAATGAACCAACGAAAATCGAATTAGTCATTTCTAAATTGAGTAATATTAACGTTAAAATAGAAGTCCTCAACCCGCCAGAATATATTCAGCAATTTTACGAGGGCTATCCTTATGATGAGGATGATCCCGACAGCGTGATCATCCATCGAATAGAAATCAACTTAACTGTGCACACCGTCCGACAACGGAAGGCTTTACTGTTCGTAGAGAAAATAAGTTCGGAAATATTATCATTTTCAATGTGCTTTTTCGGAGCTAAAGAAGATGCTCTAGAGTGGAATCAGCCAGCTATTAGAGATGTGGAATTTGATGAGTTTGTCCGGTTATTAATCTCACTCTATAAAGAGTTGAAGTTTTGCATGGGGGGGTTAGCAACCGAAGAAGACATGAAGGGTCTGTTTAATGTTAATAAAGGATGGCCCAATGAAAAATATAACTTTGAAAATGTTACTTTCAAAGACCTACATAAATTTCAGGCTATCTTAATTAATCAAGCTTTAAATGTAAAACTTCCCGAAGGACGGTTCACCCTCATTGATCATTCTTATATGCTTTATCAAAACGACTACAGTCCCCTCGGGAGACAATAGTTCAATTACAAAGCCTGCCGGCGAGATCCGGCAGGCTGTTCAGTTATAGCAGCTAATGGCTTGTCAACATGACCTCGACGTTTTTACGTGGGGGAGCTCATCTTTATATTTTCTGCAGGTCGAGGTTCCCCCCTCCTACATGGAGCGAATGGCGCTGGACGGCGTACATGCTGACAGAGTGGGCGTCCAGATGGAACGGATTAGCTTACCGCTTAACTACGGCTAGTATTTCATCCGCGACGAGATCAGGGCGATATTGATGGATATAATGCTCGGAATCCTTGATCACGACTTGCTTCGCCTGCGAGGACCAGGAGGTAAATTCCTTTTCGTATCGCGCCCAATCTTCATCGGCAACGCCTGAATAATCGGACGTCAGCACGGTGAGCGGGAGGTCGAAGGGCTTTTTGTCGTCCAGTACGATCTTTGCATTGCTCCGGGCTTGACGCAGCTCGTCGTCCATATTCGCATTCTGAAGCTTAAGCAAAGCGCCGGTCAGATCGATCTGCTTCAGTTCGTCCGGCACGAACTTCAAGCCGTTGCGGCTTGCGCGCGAGTTATCAATGACAGCTTGCGAGTGAAAAAGCAGCCGAATGACGCCCGTTTTGATGAGCAGCTTATTCAAAAAGCCCCCTGCGGAATCGAATGTATCGTTGTAGTAAAATTCCGGGCTGCCTGCATCGAGCATCACGATGCCCTTTACTTCGTCCGGGTATTTCTGCGCAAACCGGAGCGTTTCCAGAGAGCCAAGCGAATGGGCGGCCAGCACGTAAGGCGGTTTTTGGCCGGAAGCCTGCAGCGCTTCGTGTATTTCGCCAGCGATCGTATCGATGTCGCGCTTCTTGTCCGTCGTATCGCTGTATCCGTACCCGAACCGGTCGTATACCGCGAATTTGACATGCGGCGCCAGCTTTTCATACAGCGGGTAAAAATCGACATACGGGTTGGCCGTGCCCCAACCGGAAGCCAGAACGACCGTTACCTCCCCTTGGCCGCCGGCATACACATGCATTTTATCCCCATGAACTTCGTATAGCCGGCCGCTTGGGGTGTATGTTGTTAAATCTTTCCGGACGCTTGCTTGTTCATAAATCGCGCCGGCTCCCACGATCACGACAATAACCAAAACGCCGACAACAAAAATCTTTAACAACCGTTTACGCCATTTTCTCATTTTTTCATTCCCCGATTCCTCTGTTTAGCGTATCTCCCTGCTGCGGGTTCAGGCCGTGCTCCCAATGGATCCGAATGGATTTTCCATTAAAAAGGTCCGGGCTATCGGACACTTGGAAGTGCAGATGGGCTTCGCTGGAGTTGCCGGAATTTCCGCAAAGGCCGAGCAACTCGCCTTTCTTCACGACATCGCCGACGCCGACTGCGACGGATACCTTTTTCAAATGGGCCAGAAAGCTGTATTCCCCGGCGCCGTGGTCCAGGACGACGACATTGCCGATCGGTTGATCCGCATTCATCGTGCCGACCGGTTCGTTATCCGCGATGTCGCTGACCGCCTGTACAACGATGCCGTCTCGCGGGGCAACGATTTCTTGGCCGAATGCATGATAGCTTTCGTTTTTGGCCTGATCCCCGCTGTAGGAGCAGCCATCCTTCACTTGAATGAGATCATAAGCGTATCGCTGCATTTCATAATCGTAGTGGTAATTCGTCAGCGCATTTTCTCCGCCCCAGAATACGAACCATTCGCTTTTTAACGGCAGCGCGTATTCGTGCTTCGTTTTGACGGCGTCGGAGGCAGGGAAGCTCTCCAGCTGAACGACTTGGAGCGTAACGATCTCGCCATCGGGCAAGCTGCCTAACCTCAAGCCGATGCTTGGCGGCCTGATCGATCCAAGTATGGTACTTATAATCATTTAAATACAGCGTGGGCGTCGCCGTCCAAGCCGTCACATTCTTCAGAAGCTCGTTCCCGGTATCGCGAAAGGTCTCCAATGTGAATTGTTATTTGAAATCGCCGGATAATTGCCCATACACGCCTTCATAATCTTTATCGAGCAATGCTTGCCCGATTTCTTCGGGTTTGTATTTGAACATTTTTCTCCGCCTCCGTGTATGTATCTCTTTTCTTCAATCATAAGAGACGACTCTTACAAGAAGGAAAACACATTCTTACGTATATCTTAATTTTGATGACGAAAAATATATTCATCGACCGGCAATGTTAAAATAGTCGTACAACGATTGATCTGGGAGAGATGTACCGGTGAACGACAGTGCCATTCTTTTGGTCGACGACGAACAGGCCATTCTTCAATTGCTGGAAACCGTGCTGCGCAAGGAAGGGTTTCAGCGCATTGATAAAGCCGCGACAGCTGAATCGGCGCTTGCCTTATGCAGAGAAAAGCAGTATGACCTGTTGCTTCTCGACGTTACTTTGCCGCGCATGAGCGGTATTGAAGTATGCCCGCTGATTCGGCAAACGACCGATGCCCCCATTTTATTTCTCAGCGCAAGAACGACGGACTTCGATAAGCTGTCGGGCTTTGCCGTGGGGGGCGACGATTACGTGACCAAGCCCTTCAACCCGCTGGAGATCGTAGCGAGAATTAAATCTCTGCTGCGCCGGTCGCGCAAGGACCCGTCGGTATCCGAAGCGCAGCCCGGGAGGGTCGGGAAGGTGCTTGACTATGGCCGGTTCCGGATTAACGAGCAGGCTGCGGAGCTTCGGGTGAACGGGGAACCCGTCGTTTGTCCCTCACTCGTTTTTCAACTCCTGCTGTTTCTATGCAAGCATCCCAATCGCGTCTTTACGAAAAGCGAGCTTTATGAGCGGGTGTGGGGAGAACATAGCGTGAACGACGATAACACCGTGATGGTCCATATCCACCGGATCCGCGAGCGAATCGAGCCTAATCCGGCGCAGCCGCAGTATTTAGTAAACGTAAGAGGGCTTGGTTATAAAATGGTGGCAGCTCCCGGGGCGCTGCTATGAACGTAAAATGGCGGCTTAGCTTAAGGTTAATCGGATGGCTCGCATGCTTCGGCGTTTTGCTGCTTACGCTTGCGGGCATCGTTTTCGTGTGGATTGTTAAGGACCTGGCCAGAATGCAAGAGCAGCAGGATTTTCGAAGCATCGGGCTATCGAGGCTTGTCGATACGGTTCGCGCCGAAGGCGATAACTGGCGATTCGACCCCGAGTTGATCGGAATGATCGAGCGTACGGGGGGCTGGCTCCAGCGTATCGATGAGAACGGCAAGGTAACGGACGCCTTCTTTACGCCGCCGGATGTGCCGCAAGCGTATAATCCGGGCGAACTGACGGCGTATTGGACGGGCGAGCTGCCTTTTCCTTATCGGTTATCCATCTGGGTCGGGGAAAAGGACGGCGTAACCCATACGCTGCTGTACGGCATGAGCACGAAGGATGACGAATTTCTTGCGTCGCTGATTGAAGCCGGTCAAGCGCGCGAGGGCAGGTTCGCTTTGCCCGCAGAGCTGATGCGGCAGCTTGAGCTGAGAGGCGCATGGCTGCAGCTGTTGAATGCCGGCGGGGAGGAAGTCGCCGCCGCCAATAAGCCCAAAAAAGGAGCGATCGATCGGATCTCCGCGACGGAAATGGTGCTTAGAGCCAGCTATCCGGAGCGGTACGGCTCGAAGATCGTAACGAAATATGATCCGCTGACTCAGCGGACATGGATGCTAAGCATTGCGCTGCCTGGTTACGAGCCTGGGGAGAAGCCGGTATTAGTGCCGGCAGCCTTCCTGCTTGCAAAAGGGATCGGGGTGCTGGTGGCGGGAGCCATGCTGCTGCTGCTGCTCCTGTCCTATCTGTTTGGACATCGGATGGGCGCTCCGGTCGTGCATGTCTTGAACTGGCTGCGTCTGCTGGATAAAGGGCAATACGTAGAGCCGGCGGATACGCACGGCATACCGAAGAGCAAGCAGCGTCACGGCAAGACCAGAGGCAAATACAAAGTTTACGGCGATGTCATTCATTCGCTCGAGTCGTTATCCGGTACGCTTCACCGGAATGAACGGCTGCAGAAAGAGACGGAGCAGGTACGGGACGAATGGATCGCGGGCGTTTCCCATGACCTGAAGACGCCGCTCTCCTCGATTAAAGGCTATGCCCATATGCTCGAAACCGAGGATTACGAATGGTCCACCGATGAAGTCCGCGCTTTTGCCCGCGTGATTCTGGATAAATCCTCGCACATGGATGCTCTGATCAACGATCTTACCTTAACGTATCTATTGCGCAGCGGGCAGAAGCCGCCGTCGCGGGTGATCGTAGAGATGAATGCTTTCCTGGAGGCAATCCTGAGCGAGGCCGCCCAAAACCCGGTATACGGCCAGGGCGTCATTCGGTTTGTGCCTGGCAAGCCCGTTTACTTAACGATCTACAAGCCGTGGCTGCAGCGGATCGTCGATAATCTTGTTGCCAATGCGCTGCTGCACAACGGCGTCGGCACCACCTTGACCATTACGTTGGAAACGAGCAAGACCGACGGTACAACGATCATTACCTTCTCCGATGACGGGGAAGGCATGGACGAACAGACGCAGCGCAGGCTGTTTGAGCGCTATTATCGGGGCACCGACTCTGAGAGCCGCACGGAGGGAACGGGGCTCGGGATGGCCGTGAGCAAGGGGCTGGCCGAGGCATTGGGCGCCACCATCGAATTGGATAACGGCGTGGAGGGGACGTCCATACGGATTAGTTGGCGGGCGTGATTGCCTCACGGAAGTCACGGTGCGCGGGGCGTTTGCTTTGGCTATGCTAATTTAATCCGTGCACCATCCGGCATAATTCCCCATTCTACTAGAAAACAAGCCCTCGCGGTCGCGAGGGCTTGTTTTTCATAATACGTCCAGCATGGGCGTCTTCAGGCGTTTGCTAAGAACATTTATTTTATTTATTGAGCTGGAATTTGTCGTATACTGTATTACAAAAAAAAGGAGGACGGATCAACTTTGAGGGGGACAATGCGAAGGATCTATAACATTCCGATTTTTCCAAAGCTTATTATTACTTTTTTGATTATTACGATGCCCTTATTTACGTTAAGCCTTGTTATGAATGAACTTGGCAAGCAAGAGGTGAAAAGTCAAATATCCAATTCGATTACGATGAATATCCATTATTATTTCATTTCGCTCGAGAAGGAACTGGAGCGTATTATTCGAACGCAGCAACAATTCATTAACGACGAAGATCTTATGCAACTGAGTAACTCTTTATCGATAATGACGGATTACCAACGTGCGAAAGCGATCAACGATCTGAAGAATAAATTGACTACATTAAAAGATTCCAGCGTTTATATTAAAGACATCAGCTTATTCGTGACTTCGCTTAACGACACGATTTCGACCTCTAGCGGGGGAGAAGCGCCACGCTCCTTGGAAGAGGCGACGGAAATAGCGAAGGCGACGTATTCGAGCGGAATACCGATCACCTTCTGGCAGGGGCGTCTTTTTTTGAATTTAACCTATCCGAACAACCAGATGAAGCAAGATAAGTCTCCGTTATTTATTCAAAATATCGAATTGTCCATGGAAGCGCTAACAAACGCGCTGAATTCGTTCCCTCAAGATGGAGGAGCTATTTTTTTCAACGACAACTGGGTGATTGCCAATAATAAATATCCCGAGCGGCTAGCCGACATCCGATCAAAAATAGTAGAGCCTACGCAGCAATCGGCATTATTTACGAAGCAAGTTTCCGTGGGCAAAGAAAATTACATGGTCATTTACGAAAAATCAATGTTTTTGCAAGCATCGCTTCTCTTTTATTTTCCGGAGAACATCATTATAGGTCAGTTAAAAACATATGGCGTTTGGTTCCGGATGCTTGTCATCAGTTCGTTTATTATCGTTATTCTTTTCTCCTACGGGATTTACCTATTGATTCATCGCCCCCTTCAGTCACTGGTAAGAAGATTCAGAAGCGTTGAAGGAGGCAATCTTGCAACGGTTCTTACATCGAATCGCGGAGATGAATTCGGATATATCATTAATCGGTTCGAAAGAACCGTATTGAGCCTGAAGACGCTGATCGACGAGCTTTACGTACAGAAGATCAGGCTGCAGCAGTCGGAATTAAAGCAGCTGCAGATGCAAATCACCCCCCATTTCCTCTACAATAGTTTCTTTATTCTTCACCGCCTCATTAAGCATGGCGAGAATGAAACAGCGGAGTTGGTATCTAAAAATCTTGGGGATTATTTTCACTATATTACGAGAAACGGACTGGAGGAGGTTCCTTTCGAACATGAAGTAAACCATGTCCGGTCGTATGTTGAAATTCAAAATATCCGGTTTTCCAATCGAATCATCGTGGAGTTTGAACCGTTTCCCGAGAGCTTTCGGGGGATTATGATTCCACGCTTGATTTTGCAGCCTCTTGTCGAAAACGCTTACGAGCATGGACTCAGCGATATCATGTCGGAAGGAAGGCTGCAAATTCGATTCGCGGCGGATTCGGATCGGTTCTATTTTTCGGTTGAGGATAGCGGCGCGAGTTTGACGGAAGAGCGAATGGCGGAAATGATCGCAAAGCTAAGTTTGGAAAATGAAATAGAGACGACGGGGCTTATTAACATACATCGCCGCCTAAAGCTGAAATATGGCGAACGCGGTGGGCTAGAGATCATGCATAGCGCATTGGGAGGCTTGTTGGTTCGGATATATATCCCTAATGAAAAGGAGAATTCAGATGTATCGCCTATTAATCGTCGATGATGAACCTCTTATCGTAAACAGCATGGATCTTATGATTCGTGAAGCTGCGCATCTGGAACTTGAGACTTATCTCGCGTACAACGTCAACGAAGCGCTGGATTGTCTAAAGAAAGTTCGAATCGATATTGTGCTTTCGGATATCCGCATGCCGGGAATGAGCGGGATTGAGCTACATAAGCAAATCATTAAAAGCTGGCCAAGGTGTAAAATAATCTTTCTTACCGGATACAACGACTTCGAATACGCTCGTCATGCCATACGCACAGGCGGCGTAGTAGATTACGTGCTGAAAAACGAAGATGACAACGTCATTCTGGCGGCCGTGGAAAAAGCGTTCGCGGAAGTGGATCAGGTAGAAAACGGTGCCGACTATATCCTGAGCGCCAGAAAGAAGCTTCAGCTGGCTATTCCCGCGTTGCAACGCAATACGCTATTCGACCTGATGCGCGATTCCTCGATTTCTCCGAAGGATATCGAAAAAAGGTTTGAGGAGTCGGAAATCCCCTTGTTATCAAGCTCACGGGTATTTCTTGTGACGGGCAGAGTAGACGGGGGGAAGGAGGAGGCCAGCGAAACCGACCGTATGCTGCTTCTTTATGCCTGTCAGAACATTGCGGAGGAATATTTAGCCCCGACGATCGTTCATGTATCCGTTGCGTTCGAATCGAATAAGTTGATTTGGTTTCTGCAGCCCAGGGAATTTCTAACGAGAGACAGTTGGGATAAGGATCAGGAACAACGGGCATGGGAACAAATGAAAACAAGAGTATACAGCATTTTGGAGGCTGTGCAACAGACTTGCAAAAAGTTGCTGAAAATATCGCTCTCTCTCGTCATCGGTCGGGATCCTGTCGAATGGCTCGGACTTGGCGCTCAATTTTACTATTTAAAGGCTTTGCTCGGCCATGACGCCAATAACGGGCAAGAGTTGCTAATCCAAGACCGTGAACAGTTCGGACTGAATATGGACCAGGAGAGGCGCAGTTACTTCTCTGAGTCTCAACATATTAAAAAACAGTTAGAGTTGCTTGAGCAATACTTAGCTCGTGGAGAAAAAGAGAAATTCAGCAAACTTTATGATGAGCTGATGAGCTTAGATGAATTGTCCGGATATAAATTTCAGCTGGAGATGTTTTACAGGGTATCTCTCAGCTTCATTTCCTATGCGATCCGGCTTGATTTGTTCGATGAGCTATTCAGCAAGGTGGATCTTGGGAAAACGACGCAGTATGATGCGCACGGATCATGGAGCGACGCCGTTTCATATTTAGCCATGGTTGCCGAATATCTGCTCGAACGATACGAATCCATTCCCGAGGAACAAAACCAAAGGCTGATTACCTCCATCCATCAATATGTCCAAGTCCATCTCGGGGGAGATCTATCCCTAACCAAGTTATCTACGTTAGTTCATCGCAGTCCGACGTATTTATCCCGCTTGTACAAGCGGATGACGGGCAAAATGCTATCGGACTATATCACCGAACAAAGAATGAAAAATGCGCAAACGCAGCTGGCACATTCGACTATGAAAATTCAAGAAATAGCGCTTCGCGCAGGTTACGAGGCAGCGCCTCAATTTAACCGCTCGTTCAAAAAAATGTTCAAAATGACTCCGCAGGAATATAGAGATCAGTTTCATGCCACAAACGAGTAATACCGTACAGCGCAAAAGATGCCAAGGTAAAAGCAAGATTGGCAAATAGCTTCCGCTTTTTTAGTATTTTATACTTACGATGCAGGTACAAAGAAGGGGGATACGACATGAATCGTAAGTCGGCAAAATGGATTGCGTTCACGGTATTGGCGTGTTCGTTAGCGCTCACGTCCGCTTGCAGCAACAACAACGGAAATAACGCAAGTTCGTCCGGTTCGCCAAAAGCAAGTTCGCAGGAAAGCGCCGCTAATAGCGGAAGCGAGTCTGCGCCGGATCCGATGGGGAAAATTGATCCGCCTATCGAGGTTACCGCGATCCGCACCTTGGATTCGACGACGAAGTTTGAAAATGGAGAAACCATTGAGAATAATGCCTGGACTAAATTATACGAGAACGAATTCGGAATTAAATTGAAGTACTTATGGATTTCCGATCCGACGCAATACGAGCAAAAGTTCAATGTTGCCATGGCATCCGGACAATTAGCGGATATTATGCCCGTCAATGGCATTCAATTTAACCAACTGGTCGAATCTAATCAACTAGCTGATTTAACGGAGGTGCTAGAAAAGTACGGTACGCCTCTCGCTAAAGACATGCTAAAGAAGGATGGCGGAGTTGGTCTTGAGTCCGCAACCTTTAACGGGAAATTGTTGGGGTTGCCGGTAAACCCGGGTTCATTCGATTTCGCTTCTCTGCTCTGGATCCGTACAGATTGGTTGGAGAAGCTGAATCTGCCCGAGCCGAAAACGATGGAGGATGTATTTAAGATCGCGGAAGCTTTCGTCAATCAAGATCCTGATGGAAACAATAAGAAGGATACGCAGGGATTGGGAGCGACTAAAGATTTCTACGGTTTGGAGCCAGGCCTGGACGGATTTTTCAACGGATATCATGCTTATCCGAAGAGCTGGGTCGAGGATGCTTCAGGGAACCTGGTGTATGGAAGCATCCAACCAGAGATGAAGCAAGCACTTGAAAAACTCCAGCAGTTATACAAAGACGGGTACATTGATCGCGAATTCGCAGTCAAAGACAAGGAAAAATTCATACAAACCGTTAATGCCGGTAAACTGGGCATGTTCTATGGCGCCGATTGGTCGCCGCTGCTGTTCTTGGACGGCAAAGCACTGGATGAAAAGATGGAATGGAAGCCGTTCCAATTACCGTCGATCGATGGCAACAAGGCTAAGCCGCAAACCCCTTATAACGTAAATCAATTTTTCGTCGTTCGCAAAGGGATGGCGCATCCCGAGGCAGTCGTGAAGATGCTGAATGCCGCAAGTTACCAATGGGACAGAACGAAGTACCCCCTGACGGACATGAATCAGAATGGGGATGTCGCCAAGTGGCAATATGCGTTAGTCCAAGCTTCCAATCCAATTCAGAATGTCGAGCTGTACGAAGATGTGAAGAAGGCGCTGGAGAAGCAGGACGAATCTCTATTGAATATTGCCAGCAACCCGGGGCAAGCCAACTTCTATAAAGGCATTAATGATTTTAAGAACGGCAATATGTCCGGCTGGGGGTATACCCGCTTCTATGACGCGATCTCATTGTTGTACGACTATCATACGAACGACGGATTTAAAATGACGGAATTTATCTCGGGACCTACGCCAACGATGGTGGAGAAACAAGCCACGCTGCTTAAGATGGAGCTAGAAACATTCACAAAAATTGTGATGGGCGAGTCTTCGATCGATGCCTTCGATGAATTCGTGAGCAATTGGAAAAAGCTTGGCGGAGATACCATTACGAAAGAAGTAGCGGATTGGAAAGCTAGCAAGTAATTCTTAAAGACATCGGGAGCCCATATTTCTTTAAGCTATAAAGCATATGCGGCTTCCGGTCGTACTTGAAATGAATAGACACAAGCAAGCGGGAGGCGACAGCAATGTCCGTTATGACCGTAACGGGAAAGGTACGATCCGATAGTCTGGGCTGGGTATTGCCCCATGAGCATGCCTTTATCGATTTGCGCAGGCTGGTGCCTGCCGTTAGTGAAATCTCGCGGAAAAGGTTGGCGCAGGAGCAGGTTAGTCTCGCGAATTTCGGCAAGCTCATGCGTAATCCCTACGCGGTTCTGGACAATGCAGTTATCGATGACGAAAAAGTTGTAAGAGATGAGTTGCTGAAATTTAAGAAAGCCGGAGGAACGACCTTCGTCGATCTGACGTTGCGCGACATCGGCAGGGACCCTGCGCTGCTAGCCGGATTGTCGAGAGAGTTGGATATTAAAATCGTAGCTGGCTGCGGTTACTATATTAACAAATCCCATCCTGGCGACATGGATCGCAAAACAGTAGAAGATATTGCAGATGAACTTTTGAATGAAATCCGTCATGGCATGGATGGTACGGATATAAAAGCAGGCGTCATAGGCGAGATTGGAACAAGCGAGATCATCTATCCGAATGAAAAAAAGACGCTTATCGCATCGGCGATCGTTCAAAAGGAAACCGGCTTAGGGTTGCACGTGCATACGGACCTTTATGCGACGAACGGCTACGAAGTCATTTCTATTTTGACCGAGCACGGTGCGGCAGCTGAAAAAATATGCATCAATCACATCGATGTCGACCTCAAAATGGATTATATCAAGGACCTTCTTCACTTGGGCGCCTATGTGGAATTCGATAACTTTGGCAAGGAATTTTATGCCGACAGGCGGGATCGAAGCGTTTTAAGAGGACCCTTTTGCAGAGACATCGAGCGAGTAAAAGCCATCAAACAGCTCATCGATTGGGGCTTCCTTTCAAAAATATTATTGTCCAACGATGTCTGCCTGAAAACTTGCTTGCACAGCTATGGCGGTTGGGGTTATGACCACGTTCTAACGAATATTATTCCGATGATGAAGGATGAAGGAATAACCGCCGAGCAGATTCAAACGATTATGTGCAGCAACCCTGCCGAATTTCTCGACGATGGAAAAGATTGAAGCTTTGCATCTCGTGAGGCCGTTCGCGACAGAGGAACGACAACAGCCTCGCCATAATTATTAGAAAATTCAGATAAATATTAAAGTACAGGGAGATAACCGCTCATGATCAAAATACCGAAAGCAGAATTCGCCGCAAGGATCGAAAAGCTAAAAGCGTTGATGAGAGAAAACGACATGCAAGCTTGCTTGATCTACGGGGACGAATATCGGAAAGAAAACCTTCGTTATATGAGCAACTATTGGCCCTTATTCGAAAGGGGAGCCGTAATAGTTTCGATGACAGGCGAGCCTTTTGTCATCGCAGCGCCGGAAGGCGAGATGTTTTGCCGCGAGATGAGCGCATGGCCGGACATTCGGCTGCTTCCGGAATTCGCATGCGTGACGGTGCCCGATAAAATCGAATATCCTCAGGCGCATTATACGAGCCTGACGGAGATTTGCAAAGGGCTGCAAGAAAGCGGACCGTTGCAAAGATTAGGCATTGTAGGCATCGATTCGATGCCCGAACCTTTAATGAGGATCATCGGCGACAGCTTCGCTGGCATTGAACTCGTCGATGCGGGCGAATTATTATTCCAACTTCGAATGACCAAGACGGCTAACGAAGTCGCCTGTCTGCAAGAAGCGGCAAGGATCGCCGACGCGGGATACAAGTTAATGATCGAACAAGTCAAGCCTGGCATGACGGAGCTTGAGCTAGCCTCTTTAGCCTACGGGGAATGCATCAAGCAAGGCGCGGAAAATGTTCCGTTCTGCCTCTTAACGAGCGGAGAAAGAGTCCGTACGATCATCGGCAGAGCTTCCGGAAAAGTGATCGAGGACGGGGATATGATTATGGCCGCCATTGCCGTTCAAGTCGAGGGTTACGTGGCAACGCTCAATTTCCCATTCGTCGCCGGCCAAATGCGCGAGGAACAGAAAAAGTTTATCGATATTCTCGTCGAAGCGGAGGACGCCGCTTTAGGCCGGATCAAGGCGGGCGCGGGCCAGAGCGAAGTCGTACGCGCGGTTAAAGCGTGCTTCAAGGATAGGAACGTCACCGAATTTGACCTTTATCCCCCGCTTCACGGCTGCGGGTTGGCGGAAGCCGAATCTCCTTACCCGGATGAGAATACCGAAGCGAAATTCGTGGCGGGAATGACTGTGAATACGGATGTTAGTTTATTCGGTCACCCGCACGGTTCCAATCGGATCGAGGAAAGCTTGCTCGTCACCGAAGGCGGCTACGAATCGATGTCAAAGCTCGTTAGGCATTTAAGCAGGACTTGGAAAGAAACGGCGACGATATCGGTCGATTAAGGAGGACATCGCGTGAGCAAAGAGGGAGCAAAAAACTGGTATATCGTCGACGGATATTTACCTTACAAGGGCAAGGTCGAAGGAGAAATTTTCGAAGGCCATGAAGCCGTGATGATATTGAATTGCCAGGACGAGGATGCGGAGATCTTCATGGACATCTACTACGAAGATCGGGACCCGGACGAGAATATCCGGGTGTCGGCCAAGGCGAAGCGCGTCAAATGCATCCGCATGGATCGTCCCGACGATATCGGCGGCATTCGGCTAGATCGCCAGCTCCAATATTCGTTGAGGTTCAGAAGCAATATCGAAGTCATTATTCAGTACGGCAGAATGGACATTGCCCAACCCAATCTGGCCTATATCGGTATGATGGGATACTCGGAATAAGGGAATGAACGGAATGAATATAAAAAAGACCAAGCGCGAGATGCCGTTACATCTGATGCTGGTGCCAGGCGTAGTCATACTGTTGATCTACTGCTACTATCCGATGTTAGGATTCGCAATCGCCTTTCAGAAGTTTATTCCGATCAACGGATTGTTCGGCTCGAATTGGATCGGACTCGGCAACTTCCGGTACGTGCTGCAGATGCCGGACATATGGAAGGTGCTTGGCAATACCGTATTCATCGCCACCATGAAAATTCTGTTCGGGCTGATCGTTCCGATCGTCGTTGCGATTCTTATCAACGAATTGAAGGTCATGCTGATTAAACGGGGCGTCCAGACGCTCATTTATTTACCGCATTTTCTATCCTGGGTTATCCTGGGCGGCGTGCTCGTCGATATTTTATCGCCTTCGGAAGGCATCGTTAACCAGCTGTTAAATGCGGTCGGTTTGGATTCCGTATTTTTTCTGGGCAGCAATCATTGGTTTCCGTCCGTGCTCATCTTCTCGGATGTGTGGAAGGAATTCGGCTTCAGCACCATCGTATTTCTGGCTGCGATTACGGGAATCAATCCTGCATTGTACGAGGCGGCGATCGTGGATGGGGCCAGTCACACGAGACAGATGTGGCATATTACATTGCCGGGCATGGTACCGATTATCGTGTTGATGGCGACATTGAGTTTGGGCAATGTGCTTAATGCCGGTTTTGATCAAGTATTTAACTTATACAGCCCGAGCGTATATGAAAGCGGGGATATTCTGGATACGTTAATCTATCGGATCGGCCTGCTGGATGCGCAATTCGGCGTAGCGACGGCGATCGGATTGTTCAAGTCCATCGTTTCCTTCGTACTCATTGCCGTCTCCTACTTCATGGCTTATCGGTTGGTCAATTATCGCATTTTTTAAGGAAAGGAATGTTTCACGTGCAGCACCGGGCGTCCTTAAGCCGAAGAGCTTTCGTTGTAGGCAACTATACGTTTCTCGTCGCGCTTTCCTTGCTTTGCCTGCTTCCGCTAGTTCAGGTGTTGTCCATTTCCTTTAGCTCCAGCGCCGCCGCTTCAGCCGGGCTGGTCAAGCTGTTTCCCGTCGATTTCACACTAGCCTCTTACTCGTATATTTTGCAGAAGCAAGAATTTATAAATTCCTTCGGCATTACGCTGCAGCGGCTTATTCTTGGTTTTGTCACTAACATGGGATTGTCGCTGCTTTGCGCGTATCCGCTATCCAAGGAAAGAAAGGATCTGCGAATTCGCAGCTGGTACGCCTGGTTTTTCGTATTCACCATCTTGTTCAGCGGAGGGCTCATTCCTACCTATATGGTGATCAGTATGACCGGTCTGATTGACACGTTATGGGCGCTCATCATTCCGAGTGCCGTATCGGTGTTCAATGTCATCCTGCTGCTGAATTTTTTTCGGGGATTGCCGCAAGAAGTAGAGGAATCGGCCTTCCTGGATGGCGCGGGACATTGGACCGTATTGTGGAAAATGTATGTCCCGATGTCTTACCCGGTGTTGGCTACGGTAGCCTTGTTCACGATGGTGTTTCATTGGAACTCGTGGTTCGACGGGTTGATTTATATGAATTTTCCGAAGAACTATCCGTTATCCACGTATTTGCAGCTATTGGTCATCAACAGCAATCCGATGAAGATGGATCCCCGGAATCTGGCGGGAATTTTGGAAATATCCGAGCGAACGACAAGAGCGGCGCAGATCTTCCTGGGCGCGCTGCCGATACTCATCGTTTATCCGTTTCTGCAGAGGTTCTTCGTGAAAGGCATCGTGCTTGGAAGCGTTAAAGGATAAGTTTATTCCGTATTGGAGAGGTGCAGGATGAAAGCTGCAAGCTACGAAAAATGGATATGGATTGAATTAATCGGATTCGACAATCGCGAGAGCGACTTCGGCGTCGCTCCCTATTTGGAAACCGTAGGATTTATTCCAGAGAGTATCTTCCTCCTGTTGTATACGCCTGACTTTATTCACGCTCACCAAGGAATGGAGAGCGAGTGGCGGCTGCCGGTGGAGTCCTGCTCTTACGGGGCGCGTCCATACGGCAAGCTGCACGACAGGCAGGATTGGACTAACCGCCAGCTCCGCGGGTTGGTTAAGGAATTGCAGAAGCACGGCATCGACGTCTACTGCAGCTTTTTTGATATTTACCAGTATCATGACGGCGATACGCTCCAGGCAGGCGCATGGTGTACCGCTCATCCGGAGCTCTATGAAATGAGGAAGACGGGCGAGGCATTTCCGGCGATCAATCCGCTGAAGCGCTTGAAGGACGGAAGCTGGTACGAAGATTTGTTCGTCCAAGATTTAATACGCGTTATTCAGGACTACGGCTTTGATGGTTACCATGGCGCCGACGGTTATACAAGCCCAAGACTGAGCTTGGCGGTGACAGATTACTCGGATGATATGGTCGAGCAATTCATCGCGGCTGCCGCAGTGCCGTTCGATACAGAATTCGCGGCGCGTTGCGATGACAATCCACCGGAGATGGAGCGGAGGGCCGATTGGATCTGGCATCATAAGCAGCTGGAATGGATTCAATTTCATGTCGAACGCTGGGGCCGGCTATGGGACAAAATCATGCTAGCCATTCGCAAGGCAGGGAAGAAAGCTTATATCAATACCGCTTGGACCAGAGATCCTTTTGAAGCTTTGTACCGATTCGGCGTCGATTATCGACGGCTTGCAGCGTCCGGCATCGACGGCTTCGTCGTCGAAACGGTCGGGGCCTCTCTCTCCGCGGGAGCAGGGGAAACGGAATACGAGCCGGATGCGGAATTTATGGCGATGCTGCTGACGATAAAAGCCTACGTGCCGGACACGAAGCTGATATGTCTCAATGCGATCCAGGATACGAATGAGCAGTGGGATGCGTTAAGTCATGCGCCGACGGTGCTCGAGCGGGATATCTACGCGTTGTCCAACCTGCACATCCAAAAAGCCGCAGGATTAAGCCGCTGCTCGGGAGGCTTCATGGCTTGTCTGGGGGATGGCATTAGCCGCGACGGATGGAGCTGGATCGCCAAGCGATGGGACGGAGGGTTCGATGGAGCGCCCGAGCGGGTCGTCGGCATCGCGATGGTATGGTCCGACCGGTTGCTTAGTCGTTCATTGGCGGACTACGCTGTATCCCGTCAATGGCCTGTTCACAAATATATGACTGAATTGATCTCCCGCGGCGCCCCCTTGCATTCCATCATAAATGTGAAGGATATTCCGCAAGCCAACGGACCTATTCTTGTGACGTTGCTGCACTTGTTGCCTGACGATGAATTGCAGCGCGTACTCGATTATCGGCATGCGTCATCGGTTCTGATCGGCGTGATGACGGAGCGCATGGCCCATATCGCCGCCATCGCGGAATGGCAAATCGGCTGCGAGATCAACGAGCTGTTCTGCGTAATCAGGAATCGCGATGGCTCCGTGTTAAGCGTCTTTACGATGAAGGGCTATGCGGAACCCGATCATCCGGAAGAACAACGGATTGCCAAGTTCAAGGAGGGGATGTCCTGGCTGGAGAGCCTTCATTTCAAACCGGTCGATGAAGCGTTTTTGAGCAGCTGCGTCGAAGGAATCATGGCGCATACGGATGGACCGAAAGTATTGAGAAATAAAGCCTTTATTCGTATTGCGGTATTTGAGATGGCGCCTCGACGCTGGCGAATCCTGATCTCCAATCTGCATCTTAATTACAAAGCTGCGCATCTGGACGTAGGCCGTCCCATTGAACGAATTACGGTCTTAACCGATTTTCCGGGAATCCCGGTCACGCCGCGAGGCTCGGAGATCAATTTGTACGTTCCTGGACGAGGCGTCGTCATGATTGAACTTACTTTGCAGGAGTCGCTATAACTCAACTAAAAAATGTAAGCGGTTTATAAATAACTTTGAGGGGTTGAGCAATTGGGAACGGTAAAGTTAAAGCGAACGGGATATGTAATGTTGATCGTGTGTTTGCTTGTCACGATGGTTACGCCCTATCGAGCAGCGGCAGCGAATAACGCGAGCGATAATAAGCAAGCAGAGACGGTCGTTGAAAATCATTGGGCGAAAGACGTGTTGAACAAGTGGATCATGCTCGGTTTGCTCCAGGGGGATCAAAATCAAAACTATCATCCGGACCAACCGATCACCCGAGCTGAGTTCGCAGCATTGATCGATCGGGTATTTAACTTGCCTGAAGCGTTGGCAAGCACGAATCCGTTTACGGATGTAAGCGATGAAGCCTGGTATGCCAAAGACATCATCAAGCTGTATTCCGCCGGCATGATTAAGGGAACCGGCGCCGATCAGTTTGAGCCCAACAAGTCGATTGCCCGCCAGGACGCCGCCGTTATCGTCGCCCGTGCCTTCCAGGTAAAGGCAGATGATAATCATACGAATGGAAGTTTTTCCGACGCTTCATCCATATCCTCGTATGCGCTTGCCGACGTGGTTGCATTAAAGGCCAAGGGCTATGTTAATGGGAGTGGAAATAACCAGTTCAAGCCCAAACAATCGACGACCCGCGCTGAAGTCGTTCAGATGATCGACAACGTCATGGGGACGCTCGTCATGGCAAAAGGCGTCTATGAGTCCGATGTTGACGGAAATCTAGTCGTGAACACGGATGGAAGCTCGCTGAAAAATATAGTCGTATCGGGAGACTTGTATATTACGCAAGGCGTGGGAGAAGGAGAAGTCTTGTTAGATGGCGTTACGGTTAAAGGGTCGACGTACGTTCAGGGCGGCGGAAAAAACAGCATGATCGTTCGCGATTCCAACCTGACAGGCCCATTGATCGTGGATAAATGGGATTCGCAGATTCGTATCGTAGCCGAAGGAACGACGGTCGTTCAAGACGTCCAAATGCGATCCGGCGGCATTCTGAAGGAAGAGAATTTGCAAGGCATCGGATTCGTAAAAGTAAGCATTGTCGTTCCAAGCGGCCAAACCAATCCATTGATCGTTCTGGACGGGGAATTCGATGAGGTGGACCATAGAGCCGGAACGGCAAGCTATGAGCTAACCAAAGCTGCCAAGGTTCTGCTCATGATTTTTAACGCTCCGGCGAGCGTAACCGGAGACGGCGTGATCCAGACCGCTACGCTAAATGTCGGCGGCGTTAAGATGAACAAGTGGCCGATCAAGATTAATTTCTCGACCGGAGTAACGGTTACGATCGGAAACGAGGTTTTTTCGGCAGATCATCGAAATACGACGTCGAATTCGGGAGGAACCGGAACACAACCGACACCGACGCCTTCGTCGGAACCAACAACCTCGCCGACACCGACGCCTTCGTCGGAGCCTGCTTTGACGATTGCGGAATCAGGAGCTGCAAAGGCCGACATTTTCGTCGATGCTTCGGCGCAAGACATGATCGGCTTAGCCGCCAAAGAGCTTCAAGATACGATTAAGATGGTGAGCGGCGCCGTACTGCCGATCTATAGGTGGAACTCGGAAGCCACCGTAAGCGCGGTTCTTTCGGTCGATGAATTGAAGATCAACAGAGCGGGACAGTACCCGGTCCAGATCCATCTCGTCAATAACGAAGATGCCTCGTCAATCGTTCATTTTCAGTCCGATAACGACGATTCGATAACCGTCGATTTACCTGAGCAAGTCGAGTTAAGGAGCCATGAGAAAAAAGTCATTCATGGTTCTGTTAAAATTTCGGCAGCTTTGCTCGGCGGCGAATATAAAATCGATGTTCAGGCCAGCGTATCGGGAACTCTTCTAAACCCGATGACGTTAACCATTCAATACGAACCGAACCTGATCATGAATCCCGGTTTCGAGGTCGCCAATGGAAGCGTACCGGACGGATGGTTCTCGCCTTCGGGGATCAGGGACGCCGGGGAGTCGTACAGCGGCGATTATGCGATGAGATTGGATTTAGGAAGCTCGGAATATATGTTTGCGCAATCGACTCAAAACCTTAAGCTAGAGCCCGGTAAGCAGTATAAGCTAAGCGCCATGGTTAAAGGCAGCGCAGCGGGCGTCATGAATATGGAAATTCATGAAGTAACGAACGGGGGCAGTCCCGTCATCCAACGGACGGAAGTCGCCTTAAGCAATCAATGGAAACCGGTGGAATTGGTTTACTCCCCGGCCGCAAACGCAGCATTCGACTACAATTCGATTTACTTCTTTATGTCGGGAACGGCATCGATGTGGATCGACGACGTTTCGCTTGTGGAGATCGTGGAGGCTTCTCCAAATCTGATTGCGAATAACGGGTTCGAAGCGCCTAATCTGGCCGGTTGGTGGGGATTTTCCGGCTATGTTGCCGATGACGGCGAAGTATCGCATAGCGGCGAACATTCGATGCGGATCGAATTAAAGGGCGAGAGCTATATGTACGCCCAACAAGATTTAAACCTTCTACCGGGCAAGCGGTATAAATTGCGCGCGTGGGTTAAAGCCGCATCCGCCGGAAAGCTGAGTATGACGATTCATGAAATTCAGTCTGGCGGCGGGTCTAACGCGGCTGCCAACGTGGATGCTACCGTAGGATCGGATGAATCGTGGCAGCTGGTAGAAATGGAGTATGCGCCGGCCAAGGAGGCGCAATTCGATTCCAATCGCCTTTACATTTTCGTGTCCGAAACCAATGCTGTATGGGTCGACGACGTGTCGTTGACTGAAATGAACGATGTTGCCGGCCAAGACGGCAGCGGCGAGACAAACGGCGAGACCAGCGATAACGGCGTTCGCTTCATTTTGGCGACACCGGATTCTCACCCTGGCTTGACGGCTCTTTTCCCGGAAGACATCGCTTATTTGCAGCAATCCGACGGCTTTGCCGTTCGGCAAGTCGGGAATCTGATTTATATTTTCGGATCGGAACCCAAGGGCGTACTTAACGGCGTCTATGATTTTATGGAGAAAAACGCAGGCGTGTTATGGACGCGTTCGCAAGAGCTGGGCACCTTGTACGATCCGCAGCCAACGATTCAAGCCTTGCACGTGAATTATAAGGAGAAGTCCCCGTTCCAAATACGTGGGTGGCATCTTACCGGGTCCGGGGCTCAAGGTCAGTTTCACTCGGATCCCGCTAGCGAAGTCATGATCTCACGCAATAAGCTGAATGCCAAGCTGGCGGAATTCGGGAACGTATCGCTCTGGGACGATCATGAGCGCGTGGGCATTAAGGCTTTTAATATCGGGCATGACCTTGTCTATTGGCTGCCGAGCGAAGAGTACTTCGCTACGCATCCGGAATACTTCAATACGGACGGAGCGGGGAATTACATTCCGGGTACGGGCGAGACGCAGATTAACTTCTATAATCCGGAGGTCGCGGACGTGATCGCCGGCCGGGTGAAGGCTTTTTTGAAAAACAACCCAAGAGAATACGTGGGAATGGGCATTAACGACACGCATTATTGGATGCAAGGGAATTTGAGCAACTCCCCGTTTGAACTGCCGGACGGCACGAAGATTTATCCGAATGAAGCGGATTATAAATCGACCGTTTTCTATTCATTCTTGAACCGGATTGCAGCTGAAGTGAAAAAGACTTATCCGGACGTCAAAATCAATACGTTTGCTTACTTTTTCGCGGAGGTTCCTCCCAGAATCGAGCTTGAGGACAACATTGTCATCGTCCTCGCTCCGGCTTCGGGGGATGATCGGGTGCCTATCAATACGAGCGAAGTCAGCGCCAACAACCAATATGTGGTCAAGCTGCAGGGTTGGTTGAAGAAAACCAAAAACATCGTCATGTATAACTATTACGGTTCTTTCCCTTCGGCGACCTACGAGAGACCGATTGCCGAAAAAGTCCAGGCGGACATGAAATACTACAGAGATTTGGGGCTTATGGGCGTTCTCCCCGAAAATATCGTGGATGCGTCAACGGCGAGCTGGGGCGTGAATGCCCTGCAGTTTTGGCTGATGCAAAAGCTGTTCTGGAATCCGGATGCCGACCTCGACGCATTAAAGAGCGAATTTATTCAGAAAGCGTATGGAGTGGCAGCCGAGCCGATGAAGCGGTATTACGATCTGATCGCGCAAGGCTGGAACTACGACCAACAGCCGGTCAGCTACATTACGAACACCAAGGCGTATATCCGGTCTTATATTATCGATGCCGGAATTAAGGACGAAGCGCAGCAGGCGTTAAACGAAGCGTGGACGTTGGCGGATCCGAAGGCGAGACAGCGGATCGAGCCGGTCAAAACGACCTTTGAGACGATGGTGTTCAAGTATGGGGAACAGTCCGACTTGAGCGCAAAAGCGGCAAAAACGACGGCCAGCAAAGAAGATATCGTCAGTGGACTGGATTTTAGCCAAGGTCCATGGGCAGATGCGGAGCCGACTTCACAATTCTTTTATATGGGAACGACAGATAAGGCTCCCGTGGAAACAAAGGTACGGTTGCTTTGGGACGAGGAAAATCTCTACGTCGCCTACGAGAATTTTGACGATGACGTATCGAAGATCGTGGCAAGCGATAGCGCCCCGGGCGATTGGTGGGCCAGCGGGGGAGACGACGACGTCGAAACCTATATAACCGGCGACTTGACCGGAAGCGCCTATTATGTCTTTTTCGCCAATCCGAAGGCGGTCAAGTTCGAATATAGCGGTCCCGCTCAAAACAGCGGTTTTAGCACGCAATGGGAGGTGCATACCGAAGTTGCGGCCGACCGTTGGAAAGCGATTAAGGTCATTCCGTTCGCCAGTATTAACGTAGACCCAAGCATGAGCAAAACACTTAAAGGATTCTTTTTCAGAGAGTATCACGGCAAAGAAGGGTTTTTCGGATGGGGAGGCGGAAGCGTCTGGAGCTGGGCCGACTTCAAAACGATTACGCTTGAAGATTAATATAGCTTGCGAATTCTGAATCGACGCCTCGTCGCGTATTCCCCTGTTCGTACAGGGGAATACGCCTATGCGGGAAAAAGCGCATTATTCAAGCCCATCGGACTAAAAGCTTAAAAGGAGTGATTTTTAATGAAAAATAAGTATAAAGTCGTTTCGCTTCTCCTTTTGTTGACGTTGCTGCTTATTGTTTTAAATCCTCCGCAAACGGCATCGGCATCGACCTCCGGTTCAACCAGTGACGGAACGCTATTAGTCGATGGGCAGCCCTTTTTTCCGTTCGGTTTTTATGAAGTGGCATGGGGGAAAATCGCATGGCAGTCCAATGACTATACCGTTGAATCTGATGTGGAGAGTTTCGCTAGAGTTACAAACATAAAAGGCGTCAGGTTAAAAATACTTGAGGCCAATATGGTTCAGAACTATTTCGGCATCGTGGAAATAGAGGTGAACGACGGATCAGGACCGAACCTGGCGCTGTCTGCCGTCGCGAGCGCAACAAGCGTGCATCCCGACCCGAATCATCCTCCGGCTCATTTGAACGACGGCAACTTGCTCAATGATTATGCAAGCGCTACATCTCCGACGATGCCGGCGTACGTAACCCTGACATGGAGCACCGCAAGATCCTTCGATAAAATTACGCTTAAGGCATGGCTTTGCCAGACGATTGCGCCTACGCATTATGAAGTGGAAGTATCGGCGGACGGGGTAACGGGCTGGACAAAAGTGGCCAGCTCGTATAAGATGCCCGCGGGCAAGCTTTCCGCGGATATGAACCAACTCGCCGCAGACGGCTTTAATGTCATGCACCCTTCTGCCGAACTAGGGAACGGATTCGATGCGAGCTTCGTCGACGACGCCGGCGCAAAAGGAATAAAGCTCATACCCGAAAATATAGCGACGCTCGTTAACTATAATTTTTTGACGCAATTTAAAGATAAGACGGCCATTCTAGGCTGGAGTATTTGCGACGATTGCGATCCCTACAATGCGCCTTCTACGGTTCAGAGCTATCAGGATGCGGTCAGGGCCATCGATACCAATCATATTACGTTCGGGGCCGGTGCGCATTATACGTACGAGTCGGGATACAACGTCGGGAGTTACGTGAATATTCTCGATTCGATGGGGCGGGAAATGTATCCGATCGGTACCAGCATCCCTATGAATACCGTATACGCAGCCATGAAGGATACTGCCGATGCTTACAGAGCCGCGGGGAAACCGGCGTTCGGAATCGTCCAAACCTTCAGTTGGTACCAGATCGCGCCGTCGCTGCAGCCGGATCCCGTATTAGGCCGCGCGCCTGATGCAAGCGAAGTAAGAAATATGACGTACCAGTCGCTTGCCGCAGGCGCAAAAGGAATCATATTTTTCCCCTACTATTACGCGCCGAACAAAACGACGATTCCGTCCAACCTCTACGCCGAGACGAAAGCGATGGTTCCCGAGATCAATGCCTTGAAGCCGGCGCTGATGCTCGGCAAGAAGACGGAAGTGGCGACCGGCAATGCCGATTTGAGAGTCACTTATTGGGAGTACGAAGGAAAAGTATATGTCATCGTGGTCAATACAAGCTATGATTCAACAGCGAATGTTCCTTACTATCAATCGGGAGGGCCCGGTACGCCCGTTAACATCAATGCGTCTATTCCTTTGCCGGCAGGCTATCAGAACGCAGTGGCGAAGAGCATGTTTTCCAGGCTTCCCGCTACGCTCTCGATCGGCGCCGATGGGAAGCTGTCGGGCACGGTCGGTGCCGAGCAGGTCCAAGTGTACGAGCTGACCCCGGTTGGAAAATATGACCCGCTAGTGACGGGAAAAACGCTGGGGACTCTGCAGAACAGCTTTACGGGAGAAGCCGGCTTTAATTTTACGACGGCAAATGCAGTCCGCACCGTAACCTCGTTAGGAAGATACTTCGTAAACGGAAATAACAAGACGCATACCGTATCTTTGTATAAAGAAAGCGATAAAACATTGGTGGCATCCTGTACGGTAAACATGGCCATCGGAACGGCGGACGCTTCGGGCTTTAAGTATTGCACCTTACCGGCTTCGGTTACGCTCGCGGCGAATACTTCGTACAATCTCGTGTCGGGCGAAACGAGCGGCGGAGATCAATATTATCATGATAATACGACGGTAACATTAGGATCGGGTACGGCTAATTTTGCGATATTTAAATGGAACGGCGCCTGGTACTACGATGGCTCGGCTTCACAAAGCTTTGGCCCGGTTAACTTGTTATTCAAGGACAATTCGGACTTCTCCATGCTTACGGGAAAAACATTGGGAACGCTGCAAAATAGCTTTACCGGGGAAGCCGGCTTCAATTTTACGACGCCGGGAACCGCCCGTACCGTCACGGCGCTAGGCAGGTTTTGGGCCGGCGGGAACGGCGGCTCGCATACCGTATCCCTGTACAAAGAAAGCGATAAATCGTTAGTCGCGTCTTGTACGATTAACTTAGCGACAGGCAGAGCGGACGGACTCGGCTTCAAGTACTGCAATTTATCGGCGCCGGTTACGCTGTCCGCCAATACGTCTTACAATCTCGTATCGAGCGAAACGAGCGGCGGAGATCAATATTATCATGATAATACGTTAGTAACTATAGGAGCGGGGACTGCAAACTTTGCTATCTTTAAGATGAACGGCACTTGGTATTATGATGGTTCGGCTAATAATAGCTTTGGACCTGTTAACCTGTTGTATCATTAAATAGGTAATCGCATGGGGATTTAGATCAACAGCGATAGAGCTGCATGTACGCAAAAAAGACCGGAAGCGCACGAATTCAACGTCGCGCTTGCCGGTCTTTTTTGTCTTCTAAACGCTTTATTTTTTGCCGTATACCGCTTGAATCGCTTCCAGATAACCCATGCCATTCACGGTGTCCGGCTCGATATAGCTGCCTTCTGTCCATTCGTTCCAGGAGTTGATGGTCAGGATGGGAGCGACCGTATCGCTTGAAGCTTCTATGAATGCCTTCGCGGCCGCGAGCGACTCGCGGAACGCTTCGGGCGTATTGCCGACAAGAATCGGCGTGAACGGATAGCCGATATTGGCGTGCACGTCGGATTGTACGGTTCGCGGGCTAGAATCCCAGCCCATGGACACGTTGGGGTAGTAGGGGATGCCGTAATCGCCGAACTGCTTGCGGAACTTGCCCCAATCCGCTTCCGACTTCTTGGCGTATGCCGGATATTCGACGGTCGGGTACGAATCCAGCGCGATATGGTGAATCCAGACGTACGAAGTGACGCTGTCGAAGCCGAGCTCCTGCACGCGTTCTCCCGGATTCTCGAGCGTGCGCTCTCCCGGCAAATTTTGAATGCCCCAGACGACGGCGTTCAGATGCAGTTCGCCGAGTCCCGCGTTCCGCACCTTGGCCCGGAATCCTTCGAGCGCCGTTTTCGTCTGTTCGATGCCTCCCAAGCTTTGAATCAGGCTCATCAATTCATAGACGGAGAAGTACAGACCGCCTTCCACGCGCCAATACGACGGATGGCCGAAGTACTTTTCGATCATATAGTCGCACGCCGCTTCGAACGCTTGCAGCGACACTTGTCCGCTGTGAAGCAGGGTATGGTCCATTCCGCGCTTGTACGGAAAAATGTTGATCCAGTCGTGATTCGCCCACATCAGGGAAAATTTCAACCGGTCATTGTTGGACGCTTGCATGAAGCCGTCCTCGAGCGCCTTGTTCAAGAAGGCGCCGTCTTCGTACCAGTACCAGTCGTAAATAAAGGCGTCGATCCCGTGATCGGCCGCCGCGGCAATCTGTTTCTCCGCGGTCTCGGGCTTGGATTCGTCCAGATAGCCCCACAGCGGCACCTTGGGCTGCTCGTGTCCGGGGAAGCGCGGCGTCGCGCGGCGCACAAGCTCCCATTCGTTCCAGCCCGCGCCATGCGTCGCTTCGTTGCGAGGATCGACATGATAGTTGGGAAAATAATAGACGGCGACTTCCGGTTTGCGCTTGTCGGTCATATCGGCACCTTCGTTCCTCGAAATGTGTTGTTGTTGCTGACTCCAGTTTACGAAAAGCGGAAGGTGCGCGTATTTGGATAAAACGACGGGGGTGTTGGACGATTCAACTGAACCTCGGACGCAGCGACTGCGCGTATTGCATCGGCGACAAGCCTTCGCAGCGCTTGAACAGCCGGCTAAAATAATGAAGGTCCGAATAGCCGACTTCATCGGCGATCTGGCCGACCGTAAGGGACGAATGAAGCAGCAGCTCCTTGGCCTTGTCCATGCGCAGCGCGACGAGCATCTCCATGGGGGATTGGCCTGTCGCTTCCTTGAACAAGGCGCGGAACCGGCTTGGCGACAGATGCACGGATGCCGCGATATCGCCGAGCTGAAGCTGGGAACGATAATGCTCGCGCATCCATTGGACGGCTTGGCCGATCCGTTCGCTCTGCGGGTGGCGAATGCTGATCCCGGCAGGCGTCGACAACTCCCGGACGAGAAGGGCGAATAGATGAAGCAGATCGCCGCGCAGGCGCAGCTCCTTGCCGTATTCGCCGCCCTCGAACGCCGTATGCATGGATCGAAGCAGCGCTTCGTATGCGCCGGGGTTAGAGGTGGAGACGACGCATGGAAAATCGATGTCGGACAGAAAGACGACGGGCCGCTCCGTCAGTTCCGGGTCGTCCGGTATGAAGGGCGAGTGCTGGTAATCTTGGCTCAAATAGACGTCGTCGACGGAAAAGTTGTAGGCGTCTCCCATATAGATCAAGTCGAAGTGCGCGGCGAAATAGCGGAATGTCCCGTTCGCCGGGACTGCGCAGGAATGCCGCACCATGGGCTGCAGAATGACCATATCGCCCGGACCGATAGCGTAATGGACGTTGTCGATCACGTAATCGCAGCGGCCTTCGAGCACGAACTTGAACTCGTAATCATAGATGATGCGCGGAGGCAGCCGGTAGCGATCGTCGCCGTTTATATGTTGAACGAGACGTACATAGGGCGCCAGTTCCCGGAACCCGATGCCTTGCCGCGCCTCTTTCTTTTGTTCCATGGGATCGTCTCCTTGATAGCCTTTGCATTCATTTTACATCGTCCGGGGCAGAGAACGAATGCAACAACAAAAAATAGCGCCAATATCAAGATTTTGACGCTATACGCCAACGTCGGGATGGCCCGATACTAAGGCTGTAAGAAGGATTCCTGGCCAGGCGGAAAGTCGCTTTACGAATTGTAAGCGCAACCAAATTCAGGCAGGAGGAAAACAAATGAAAAGAATATCTCGGTTGGCGGCATGGATCATCGGCGTTGTCGGCGTCATTGCGTTCGGGCTTGCAGCCCATGCGGATCAGGCGGATGCCGCGGTCTACTACGTGAACAACCAGAGCGGCGCCGGCTGCAGCAACGCGTCGGCAGGCACGTCGACGACGGCGCCCTGGTGCGACTTTACCCCGGTCAACGCCCGGACGTTCGCTGCGGGAGACCAGGTGCTGCTCAGGAGCGGCGCGACCTGGACCGGACAGACGCTGACGCTTAAGGGCAGCGGAACGGCGGCCAATCCCATCGTGTTGTCCGCCTACGGCACGGGCGCGAAGCCGATCATCGCACCCGGCACGACGGATGCCGTCGCCGTGCTCATTGACGGTTATGCGGGGTGGAAGATAACGGGCCTGGAGCTGAAGAACGCCTGGGAAGGCATACGGCTCCAGTACGATCATGCGTACAACCGGGACTACATCTGGATCGAAAATATGACGATCCGCGATATGACGGCCGCATACAATAGCGCGCCGGCGACTTACAACCATACGTCCGCCGGCATCAGCGTCAAGACGATGGCCGACGCCGTGTCTCCCGCGTATACCGACAAGGTCAATGCGCCGGGCAGACTGACGGCTCTTACGAATTTAACGATCAAGAACGTAGCATTCTACAATTGCGACACGGCAACTTGGTTCGGAGCGCCCGTGTCCGGCTTTAATCCAAACGAGCATCTGTGGACCAAGCGCGTCGTCATGGACAATCTGACGATCGACGGGGGCGGCATGTGGGGCTTCAACGTTCTCTTCGTGGATGGCGGTACGCTCACCAACCTGACGGCCAAAAACATCGGCGCCGTGTCCAATCCGTTCGGCTCGGCCGGCATGGTGATCGCCTATTCCAAGAACGTGGAGGTGATCGGCGGCGAGATCGCGAACGTGGCCAGACACCCCGATCAAAATTACGACGGCGTCGGCTTCGACTTCGAAGGCGTCGGCAAGAACGTCTCGCTGCGCGGCATGAACATTCACGATACGGCCGGAGCGGGCATTTTCCACTTCAACAATTCGAGTCTGCCGGACGTCGATTCGGTCATCGAGAATAACGTCGTCAGCCATTACGGCACGAATCCGGGCAACAGCAGCGAAGGCATCCAGTTTGCCGGCGGCAGCGGGATCGTAACGAACAACGTGTTCAACAACAGCCGCGGCCGCAGCACGTACGGCGGAACCTACGGCGGATTTTTCTTTGCGGCGAATACGGTGAATACCGTGCCGACAACCTATGTGCCGACGGCGCCGTCCGCCCTGCCATCCCCGGCCGGAACCGGCCTTGTCACGTCGCAGACGCTGGGCACGCTGCGCAACGATTCGAACGGCGAAGTCGGCTTTAAGTTCACGACCGGCGCCAGCGTTGTGAGCGTTAACGGGCTGGGAAGGCGATTCACCGCGGGAAATGTAAAGTCGCATACGCTCAAGTTGTACCGGGACAGCGACAAAGCCATGCTCGGCGCCTGCAGCGTCCGCACTTCCGCGGGAACGCCGGATTCGCTCGGTTATCAATATTGCAAGCTGGCGGAGAGCGTCTCGCTTCTGCCGGGCACCGCCTACCTGCTCGTGACGACCGAGGATAACGGCGGCGATCAGTGGTACAGCGACAATACGACGATCACGCTTGGCTTCGGAACGGCTGGCGGCTCGGTCTACAACAACGGATCCGGCTGGAACACCGGGATATCGGGCAACCGCGCCTACGGTCCCGCGACGCTGCTGTACCAGGTCAACCTGGCCTACGGCGGCACCGCTTCCGCGTCGTCGACGGATACCGCCAACGGCTACGCGGCGGCCAAGGTGAACGACGGGACGGCCTCCACCGACTTTAACGGCTGGGCCAGCGCTTCGTCGGTCATGCCGCAGTGGGTGCAAATCGACTTCGGCGCGAACCGGACATTCGGCCGGGTGGAGCTGTTCACGACAAGCGGGTACGAGCTGCGAAGCTATCAGCTGCAAGTATGGAACGGCTCGTCCTGGGTCGATTGCGTCCCGGCCGTAACGGGTAATGCGCAGGCGCATCGCACGCATATTTTTACGCCCGTGACCGGCTCGAAGATCCGGGTATACGCGACGCTCGGCGATGCCGCCAGCAGCTACGCGCGCGTCAACGAAATTCAGGTTTTCAGCAGCTGATGCCGGGGTGACGCCAGCCGAATCTATCAAAAGAAGCCCGACCGGTCCGCTTATGAACCGGGAAGGCTTCTTTTATGCTGCAGGTGCCAGACATCGGCCGAGTGCTGCTCTAGGAAAGCACTTCGCACCATGTAGCGTCGGGCACCACCAAGTGCTTTCGTATGAAAGCACATCGCACGATCGGAGGCGCGGTAGCAGCGAAGTGCTGCTCTAGGAAAGCACTTCGCACCATGTAGCGTCGGGCACCACCAAGTGCTTTCGTATGAAAGCACATCGCACGATCGGAGGCGCGGTAGCGGCGAAGTGCTGCTCTAGGAAAGCACTTCGCACCATGCGGCGTCGGTCACCCACCGAGTGCTTTCGTATGAAAGCACATCGCACGATCGGAGGCGCGGTAGCAGCGAAGTGCTGCTCTAGGAAAGCACTTCGCACCATGCGGCGCACGGCACCAACCGAGTGCTTTCGTATGAAAGCACATCGCACGATCGGAGGCGCGGTAGCAGCGATGTGCTGCTCTAGGAAAGCGCTTCGCACCATGCGGCGTCCGGTACCAACCAAGGGGCTGTCCCAAAAGCCCTTTGAAGTTGAAGCAACAAGCTGAAATGAAGCCGAAATAGCCAAACGGGACGAAGCAGGGGAGTTTCCTGCTTCGTCCCGTTTGCGTTTTTGGTCGATGGCGACTT